>DATHBB010000053.1:0-17995 GCA_035296385.1 Pyrinomonadaceae bacterium
CCCGTCGCGCTCGTCGCGGGCTACGCGGCGGCGTGGACCGGCCACTTCTTCATCGAACACAATCGCCCCGCCACCTTCAAACACCCGCTCTGGTCTTTCGCCGCCGACTACAAGATGGTCGCATTGATGCTCACCGGAAGGATGAAAAGCAACGATGAACGCGGAACGATGAACGCGGAATGAAAGGCTGTTCTTTGTCAGTAGTCCGTCGTCAGTTGTTCAAGACCTTCTTTAGCAACTTGCGTGATAACCACATGCAACGGACAACTGACTACTGACCACGGACAGCTTTCCGTTCATCGTTCATCGTTCCTACTTCATACTTTATTTCGTCGGTGGCGGCGGGATGCGCGCGGCTTCTTCGGGGGTGCGTGCGCGGCGGCGCGCGAGTTCGAGTTTGAGGCTCTGTTCGCCGCGACGCATGGCGTATTGATGGTTGGAGGCGAGCAGCGGGCGGAGCAGGAGCGAGAGGGCGCGCACGATGGGTTTATGTGCGCGCACGCGCCAGTCGTAGGTGATGTCTACGAGCAGGCCGTCCTGTTTGAATGTCCAGATGCCGCGCCCCTGCAAGTCGCCGATGGCTTCGAGCGTCGAGCCGTAAGGATGGCGCGACTCCACGACGCGAAACTGCCAGCGCAAACTGTAAGGCAAGTACCCGCGCGTCTCTAAGCTGACGAGTTTCCCGACGCCGCGCTCGTCGCCTTCCTCCAGCACGCGCACGTCCAGATAAGTCGCAGGCCACCAGCGCCGCAGGTCCGCCACGTCCTTGAGCACGTCCGACACTTCCTCGCACGTCCCCTCCACGCGCCAGCGCGAAACGAAATGATAATCGGCAATCGACATGAGAGATTTTTCTCTTCGTTTACAGCAACTACGTGAAACCTATATTTCCTCTGTGCCCCCTCTGTGTCCTCTGTGTCTCTGTGGTGAATGTGAGTTAATCAAGCATTCACCACAGAGACACAGAGGACACAGAGCGGGCACAGAGAGTTTCCTCCAAACACATTTCGTTTCTCCGTCGTCAGCCGCCTTCGGCCTTCGCCGCGCGTTGCTTTTGTTGATAGAGGAAGGAGACGGCGAGCAGGATCGCGCCGAGCACGAGGAACGAGACGATGCGGTAGAACTTTTCGAGCGCGGCCAGATCGAGGAAGAAGACTTTGAAGGCCGTCGCCGTCAGAAGCACGAGCGCCATGACGCGCAGCAACTTGTTCGCGCGGCTGTGGCCGTAGAGCAGCATCGCGCCGCCGTAGAGCGTCCAGACGAGCGAGAGCGAGAGGCCCTGCGCGAGCCGCAGGTCGCGCGTGTCGCGTTCTGCGAGCGCGCCCGCGCGGATCAGTTTCTCGAAGTAGCCTGTGGCTTCGAGGCTGAGCGCGATGATGGCGTAGAGGTTCGCCGCGATGGTGAGTGCGACGAGCACCTTGTGCCGCTCGCGCTCGTCGATGTTATCGGAATGCACGTAGAGCCGCGCGGCGTACCAGAGCGCGGCGATGTAGGCGGCGAAGGCGGCGAAGGTGTGATTGACGAGCGGCAGATGCCACGCGGCGTTGTAGAAGGCCGCGTCGAAGGCGAGGATTTTCGCGCCTGTCACACAGAGCCACGCGAGCGCCGCGTAGCGCAAGACGGGCAGGCGTCGCCGCACGCCGACGACGAAGGCGGCGAGCGCGTAGAAAGCCCAGAGCACAGTGATCGTAAACTGGCGCGTGTTCTGGATCGCCCTGTAAGCGTCGTAGTCGTCCGGGCTGACGGCGGCGAGGCGCGCTCTGAAATAGTCGTGCGCGTCAACGGTGAGCAGGGTCAAGGCCAGGACGTTTGCGGCGAGGATGAGGACGGCGCTGATGGCCTCGCGTTCGCCGCGCTCTACTTTCTCGCCTTCGCGCCGGTAGAGCCAGACCGCACCGGCCAGCGCCGCAATGAGCGCGGCGGCGGAGACGGCGCGACTGTTGACGAGCGGCACGAACGTTTCGTTCGGCAGATAGGCGTAGCCCAACAAGTCCGACGTGAACCAGTGGAGAAGGGTGAACGCGAAGACGGGAAGCGCGGCATAGCGCGGCGCGTCGGTGTCTGCGCGCAAACCGATCCAAGTGAGCATCAGGGCTTCCATCGCCCAGACAATCGTGACCCAGTGCAGGTCGAGTTGGATGGCGGCGGCGAGCGTGAAGAAGGTGACGGCTGCGCCGACGTAAGAGAGCGTGAGCAGTTTGTCGGCGCGGTGGCGCTGATAAGTGAAATAGAACAGCAGGACGTAGAAGGCCGACCAGACGAGCGCGTAAGAGCCGAGGATCGGGTGATGTTTTTCTGCCAGAAGCAAGTAGCTCGCGCTGAAGAAGAGCGTCGCGTTCGTGATGATGAGCGAGATGTCGAACCACTTGGCGGGTCGCTGCTTGATGACGTTATAGACGACGCCGAGCGCGTTGAACATGAGGAAGAAGAGCGTCAGGAAAAAGAGGGTCGTCCAGAGTTTCGTCTCGTCGTACCATTCGAGCCACCAACCGGCGAACATCAGGATGGTCGAGATGAAGGCCATGTGGTTGAGGCTGCGCCAGCGTTTGAAGTAGGCGAGCGCGAGCACGCCGGAGTTGAGGAGCGCGACGTAGCCGAAGAGTCCGATCTGATTGTCAACGCCGGTCGAGAGCATGACGGGCGTGAGAAAGCCGCCGATGAGGCCGAGCACGGCGATGGCGTAAGCGTTGTGGCGCGCGGCGAGCAGCACGGCGGTGGTCGTCACGGCGATCATCAGGAGGAACGCTGGAAGCACGCCGATCAGATCGTAGAAGACGCGCGCGGCGTAGACGGTGAGATAGAGTATGAGTATGCCGCCGCCCGACAGGACGTAGGCGTAGCTGCGGTAGCCGCGCGCACGCAGTTGTTCGGCGGCGGCGAGAATGCCCGTGCCAGCCACCGCGCCGAGCAGCACCTGGCCGCGCTCGCCGATCCAGTCGTTGTCGAAAGCGTACTTGAGGAAGAAACCGACCGCGAGCGAGACGGCGATGATGCCGACCCAGTTTAAGAGACTCCCGCCGATAAGTTGTTCGAGATCGCGGCGCGCCGGGATTACGCCCGACGCCGCCGTCTGGCCCGCCGTCTCATCCTTCGCCGCGCCCGCCCTCTCGCCCGTCGCCTCACTCTTCGCCGCGCCCGCGCCTTCGCCGTGCGCGCGTGCCTCTTGCTGCCATGCTCCGGCGCGCGGCGTGTTGAAAGGAGAGGCGTCGTAGCCGTCGGCGTGCGCGGACTCGTTGCTACTACCGCGTGCGCCCGCGCGAACATCGTCGCGCGCCTGCGTGTTTGCAGATTCCTGCTCTGCGGCCTGCGTCTCACTCGTGCCGGAGGCTGCGCCCTGCGCGAAGGGGCGCGGCTTCGTCGTGTAATCGACGAGACCGAGCCGCCGCTCGACGGCGCGCAGGCGCGCAGACTGTTCGCCGATGGCGCGTTCGAGTTGGTCCAGACGCGCGAGCAGTTGGCCGTTGGCGTCGGCGGCGCTGTTGTTGCCGCTGCCGCTGTTGCCGCTGTTGCTGCGCCCGTCGTCCGCCGTTTGCGAGTGTTCGTCTTCTGGCATAAAAGTTTCGCGCACGCGCGTGTGGAGTAACGAGAATCCGCCTGGTCTCTGAACGCGAGTCGGCGGATTAAATTGCGTCGCCGCGTCCGTCAGATTGTATTACGTGTCGGCGCGGCGGGCATCACGGGAGCGGTCGCCTCTTCGCCGAGCGCGAGCATCTCTTCGTGCAGGCGTTTGCGCTCGACTAAAAGTTCTTTGAAGAACCAGCGGCGCGTCAGGTAGAAGCGTATGGCGCGCGCGCCGCCGATGAAGCCGTCGAGCTTTTCGAAAAAGAGCAGCGCGACGTAGGCCGAGACGGGGGCGAGGATGAGCGCGAGCAGGATGCCCGGGTAGCCGAACGCGTAGAAGAAGAGCACGGCGAGCGCGCCCCACGTCAACGGAAAAAAGAGCAGCGCGGCGATGAGTTTGATCGTGGAGACGACATCCTCTTCGCGGCGCGCGATGGTGACGGCGAGGAAGCCCGCGAGTTTGTAGGCCGGGTAGTGTACGGCTATGCCGAAGAGCGCGAGGGGAAACCAGCAGAGCACGGGCAGGACGCGCGTGAAGAAATACCTGGCGACCGTCGCGGGCGAGGCAGCGGGCGCGGACAAATCTTCGTGATCGACTCCGGCCTGACGGAGTTGTTCTTCGTAACGGTGTATGCGCGCTTCGAGCGCGGCGAGGCGTTCGGGCGAACGCTCGAAGTGGAAGGCGTAGCCCGCGAGAAATTGGCGTTGCAGTTCGACTTCGCGCGCGAGGCTCGGCGCGTCTGCCTTTAAGTCGCCGTCGGCGTCCTCCGCCGCAGCCGCCGAGAAGATGCGTTCGGCGCGTTTGATGATGGAGAGCGCCTGTTCGTGTTCGGCGTTCAGAGTCACTTCGTGTAAGGCGTGTTCGATGCGTGCGGAGAGCGCGCGGACGGCATCGGCGGGCGGTTCGCCGCGCGCGTCGAGCGCGACGTGTTCGACGCGTATGGGTTCGCCGAAGCGCAGGAGCGCCGCGCTGCGAAAGGCCGTCTTGGCCGTGTAGTAGAGACCGGCAGGAATGATCTTGAGTTCGAGCACCGAGTCTTCGGCAACGACGCCGAGCGCGATGCGCGCCGCGCCGGTCTTCAAGGGGCGCATCTTCGTGTCGCTGTGCGAGACGCCTTCGGGGCAGAGGGCGAGCGTGCCGCCGCGCTTGAGCAGGCTGCGCGCGCGCGTGAAAGTTTCCTGATTGCGCGAGATGTCGGTGCCTTCGTCCTGCCTGCGATAGACGGGGATGGCTTCGAGCGAGCGCGCGAGCCAGCCGAGGACGGGCATCTTGAAGAGCGGCGCTTTGGCGAGGAAAGAGACGCGGCGCGGCGCGTAGCAGAGTATGAATACGGGATCGACGAGCGCGTTCGGATGATTGGCGACGAACATCGTCGCGCCCTCGCGCGAGACGTGGCGCAAGCCCTTCACCTCGATACGCCGGAAGAAGACGCGCAGCGCCAAACGCAAGATCGCCACGAGCATTCGCCTGATCAACTCTCCACACCTCCTTCCGC
This sequence comes from Pyrinomonadaceae bacterium, assembly GCA_035296385.1. Classification (GTDB taxonomy): domain Bacteria; phylum Acidobacteriota; class Blastocatellia; order Pyrinomonadales; family Pyrinomonadaceae; genus JAIVJZ01. The sequence continues at coordinate 5,058 of DATHBB010000053.1, forward strand.
ACGACGCCGCCGCGCTTTACTTTGCGCGAACCGGCAGAGCGGAATATAGACCAACCCGCGAAGGCGCGGCTAGAGATTTGTGCGACTTTCCGAAGTGTCACACGCCGACCGGGTAATCATTAGATTGATACTTGCGGCGCGACTTCACTCTGCGTCTCTTGAGCTAACGCGTGAGGAAATCTTTGACGTAGCGGTGCAGTTCGTCGAGCGACGAGTCGGCGAGCATGTGGAAGACGCGCGGCGTGCAGGTCGGCGGCAGAGCGCGTGCGGTGAGGGCATCGGTGATGACGAAGGCGCTCGACGTGAGGCCGCGCTGCCAGCCGCGCTCGCGCGCGTCGCGGAAGTGCAAAGCGGTCGGATCGATTCCGGCGGCGACGAGCACCGTGCGCGCCCAGCGCAAAAATTCAGGCCAGCGCGAGACGACCGCGATCAGCGCGTCTTCCGCAGGACGCACCGCGCCCGTCAGCGACTCCGGCACGCTGCGCGAATGGAGCACGACCAAACGGTTCGTGTCCGCGCGCATCACTTCGCGCACGCGCTCGGCCTGCCCGTAAAGCGCGACCGCAGCCGCGCCCGCAGGTATTCCGCTTCGCGCGCACTCTTCGATGCTCATGCCGCTCGCGGGAAACGCCGTCGCCTCTTCGATCTCTGCGACGAGAATTTCGCGCAAAGACGCGTCGGGTTCGATGACGAGGAAGTGATCGGGCGGTTGGAATTCGAGCCAGCGTTTGATGCGCGTTTGAACCTGGCCGAGCGAGTAGCCGCCGTCGCGCGCGCGTTGGAGAAAGGCTGAGATCAGCCCGTCGAGTTCAAAGTCGGCGTCGAGCGCGCGGTCCGTCGAGAACTCGCGGACATAGACGCCGCTCCCCTTTCGAGATTCGAGCCAGCCGCGACGTTCGAGTTCGCCGTAGGCCGCGCTGACGGTGTTGGCGTGAATGTGGAAGCGGCGAGCGAGTTCGCGCGTGCTCGGCAGGCGCTGGCCGGGCTTGAGGTCGCTGCTGACGACGCCCAGCATGATCTGCGTCGTCAACTGCTCGCGGATCGGGACTTCGCTATTTTTGGAGAGCCAGAGACGCATGAAGAAAATGATGAAGTAGGAACGATGAACGATGAATAAAAGACTGTTCTTTGTCCGTTGTCAGTAGTCAGTTGTTCAATTCAATCTTTAGCAACTTGTGTGATTGCCAGATGCAACTGACAACGGACGACGGGCAGCTTTTACTTCATCGTTCATCGTTCATCGTTCATCGTTTGTTTTTCCGTTTGATCGCGCCCGTCAAACTGCCGATGACGTTCGAGACTCTCGCGGCGACTCTGCCGGTCGTCTCGGCGACCGAAGTGATCAGGGTTTGGTCAGCTTCTACTTTTGCCTTTTCCTTTCTTCGATGAGCCGCCGGACGCTCCGGCGTTCTGACCTGAGCCGCCGCCTTTGCCGCCCTTGTTCCCTTTCTTCGCGCCGCCTGCATTCGCGCCCGTGCCGCGCCCACCCGCAGCGCCCGAGCCGCCGCGATTCTTGCCCGCGCCGCGCGCCACGCCGCCCGTGCCGCCCTTGTTCGCGCCGCCTTTCGGGCTGCCCTTGCCGCCCGACTTCGACGGCAGTGCGTTCTTCTTCCCGCCCGTCTCGCGCTTCGGGCCGCCCTTCCCGGCTGCGCCCGTCTGAGCCAACCCGCCGCCCTTCTTGCTGCCGCCGCCTGCGCCGCCCGTCTTGCCGCCGCCGCTCTTTCCCGCGCCCGCCGAGACTCCGCCCGTGCCGCCGCTTGCGCCGCCGCGAGTCGCAGTCGTCGCACCGCCCGTCAGAGCCGCGCCCGCGCCGCGTTTGAGCGCGCCGACGCCCCCTCCGCCCTTCGTGCCGCCGCCCGTGCCCGTGTCCTGTCCGCCCGTGCGCGCCGCGCCCGTGCCGCCCTTCTTCGCGCCGCCACCGCCGTGCAGACCCTTGCCCGCGCCGCCGCCGCCCGCGCCCGGGGCACCGCCCTTCGTGGACGCGCCCGTGCTGGCCGAACCGCTGCCGCTCTGCCCGCCCTGCGTGCCGCCGCCTTTGTTCTTCGCGCCCGCCGTGCCGCCTTTGTTCGCCGCGTCCGTGCGACTCCCGCCGCCCGCGCGCGAAGCACTCGCACCGCCCGCGCCTTTACCGCCGCCTTTCTTAGCCGTGCCGCTTCTCCCACCGCCGCGTGTCACTCCGGTTGCGCGACCGATGGCCGTGCCGCCGTGCGCTTCCGCGCCGCCCGCGTCATCGCTGCCACCGCCGCCACCCGCGCCGCCTGCGGCATCGTCCGCGTCGCCGCCTTTCGCGTCGCTCCTCAGCGCGGCGTCCAGACGCCCGTTATCCACGACGGGTTCGCGGTCGCTTTCGGCGTCGGTCGAGTTGCCGCCGCCCCCGCCGCCCGTCGCGGTGTCGTCGCCGCCGTCGCTGCGGCTGTCGCCGATAATGATGCCGCTCGTCAGATCGTCTCTGTCTTCGCCGTTTCCGCCTTTAGCTTGTTCAGCCATCGCTTTGCTCCTTGTTCTGATGTGAAGAGGTGCCGAACCCCGCAAACGCTCGCGCCGGGGTCGGCGTAAAAATAATTCCTTACGGCGTTATGAAATTTTCGAGTTACGATTTGCGCGGAGCATATCACAACTTCAAGTGTGCGCGATCAACTCTTTCCCCGCGCCCTGCGAAAATTTTCGGCCTCCGCGCGCCGCCGGTTGCTCGCATCTGCGACGGGCGTTATAACTACTAAAGCCCGATTCAAGAAACGACATGGAACCGCTCTCTTCCGCGCTCGCCGTCCTGACGGCCATGATCACGCCCGCCGTTTTGATCTCGGCGTGCGGCGCGCTCATCCTGTCAACTTCCACGCGGCTCGGGCGCGTCGTGGACAGGGTGCGCACGCTCTCCGACCGCTTCGAGGAACTGGCCGCAGAGACTTGCGAACTCCCGCTCATCGAAGAACGCCGCGACGTGATCTTTACACTCCTCGACAAACTGACGACCCGCGCGCGCATACTCCAGCGCGGCATGACCGTCTTCTACATCGCCCTGAGCCTCTTCGTCGCCACGAGCGTCGCCATCGGCCTCGTCGCCTACGCGGGCGCGCGCTTCAGCGCAGTGCCCGTCGTACTCGGTCTCGTGGGCGCGACGTTTCTCTTCCACGGCAGCGTGCTGTTAATTATGGAAGCGCGCCTCGCCGTCGCCTCTCTGCGCGTCGAGATGGATTTCACCTGGCGACTCGGCAAGCACTACGCGCCCGCCGAACTCGCCGCGCGCCACAACAGCCCGCATTATCGCCTGCGCGTTAAACCGCAACCATGAACGACCAACACCAACCTTCATATCTCGCGCTTTATGAGACGGGCGAACTCCGCGCCCGCGTCGAGGCGTTGGAGTCTCTGCTCGCGCGCTGCACCGTCTGCCCGCGCGATTGTTTCAACAACCGGCTTGAAGACGAGATCGCCGCCTGCTATTCGGGACGCTTGCCCATCGTCTCATCCTATACGGCGCACTTCGGCGAAGAACCCGCGCTCACCGGCACGAGTGGTGCGGGCAACATATTTTTCGGCAACTGCAACCTTCGCTGCGTCTATTGCCAGAACTATCAAATCTCGCAGACGCACCGCGAGCAGATCAAAAACGAGGTCACGCACGAACGCCTGGCCGAGATGATGCTCGAACTACAGGCGCGCGGCTGCCACAACATCAACTTCGTCTCGCCCACGCACTTCGCCCCGCAAATGGCGCGCGCGATTTTGATCGCCGCCGGACAGGGCTTGCGTCTCCCCATCGTCTATAACACGAACGCTTACGATTCGGTTGAAGTCTTGCGGCTGCTCGACCGCGTAGTTGACGTGTATCTCCCCGATCTCAAATACGCGGACTCGGCGGACGGTTACACTTATTCAAAAGTCCAGGACTACACGGAGCACGCGCGCCGCGCCGTCGCGGAGATGTACCGGCAGACGGGCGAGGCGCTCGCGTTCGACGACGATGGGCTACTGCGTCGCGGCCTCGTCATACGCCTTCTGGTTCTGCCCAATGATCTCGGCGGCATACGTGAATCGCTCGAATGGATCAAGGACGCGCTCAGCCCGCGTGTCGCCGTCTCTCTGATGGCGCAATATTACGCGACGAACCGCGCCGCCACGGACGAACGCTACACGCTGCTCTCGCGCCGCATCAGCGAGCGCGAATGGATGCGCGCCGTCAACGCGCTCGAAGAACTCGGCATGGAAGAGGGCTGGATGCAGGAGTACGACGGCGCGGCTCACTACTACCGTCCCGACTTCAACGACGGCGATACGCCCTTCAAAGACATCAGAGACTTTACGACAGTGACAAGTGACAAGTGACAAGTGACAAGTGACAAGTGACAGGTGACAAGTAACGAACGACGAGCGACGAGTGACAGGTGATAAGTGACAGGTGACGAGCGACGAGTGATGAGTAACGAGTGACGAGTTGAACAGATACGCATGACAGGCTCTTTTATCCCGTTCGCCTTCTTCGACAACACAGACCCCGGCGTGGGCGGTTGGCTCATGCTCGCCGTGTGGTTCGTCCTGTTCGTTCTCATTCTCAACACGATCATCTTTACCTTGCGCCGCCTCTTTCGGCGCTGGCGCGAGGGGCAGCAGCACGAGTAGCAACAAGGCCGGAGTCCGGCAGGGGGGAAAGCAGGTATGAGCAGTTCGACGGCAGATGCGGCGGCGGTCGGCGCGCAAGCGCCCGATTTTATCTTGCGCGACGGCGAGGGCGCGGAGTGGCAGTTGTCCGCACAGCGCGGGCGCGTCGTCGTGCTCCTGTTTTACCCCGGCGACGAGACGCCCGTGTGCACGAAGCAACTCTGCTCCGTGCGCGACAACTGGGAGAGCTACGCCGCGACGGGCGCGGAGGTCGTCGGCATCTCGACCGACACGGTCGAATCACACCAAAAATTCGCCGAGCACCACAACCTCCCCTTGCGTCTTTTGGCCGACACGGACGGGCGCGTGCACAAGGCTTACGATGCGAGTTCGTGGTTCGCGGGGCGCGCGGCGCGTGCCGTCGTCGTCATAGACGGCGAAGGCATCATTCGTTATCGCAAGGTGGAAGCCGTCTCGCTCTTTCGCCCGCGCGACGCGGAGATCATAGAGGCGATTCGCGCCGCGCAAAAGTTTTAAGCCTGCGCGCGCGGTGTCGTTCGTGTGGTTTCGAGTTTATAATTCGCCATCCAAATTCTAAGGAGCATTTAAGTCATGGCTGACAATATCAAATGCGCGCATTGCGGCGAGCGGCGTCCGGCGCTCGGCTACGCGCCGTTTCCGAACGAGATCGGGCAGCGGGTCGGGGCGGAAATCTGCCAACCCTGCTGGCAGGACTGGCTCAAGAAACAGAGCCAGATCATCAACCACTACGGCCTCGATCTCTCGAACCCCGACGCGCAAAACTTCCTCTTCGACAACATGAAGGGCTACCTCTTCAACGAATCCCTGCCCACCGCGCAGATCGATACGTCGAAGGAAGGCACGGTCAAGTGGTAAAGACTGTCCGTTGTCCGTAGTCAGTAGTCCGTTGCATGTGGCTTTTCGAGTGAGTTGCTTAATATTGAATTGCTCACTGACCACAGACTAAAACAACTGACGACGGACAACTGACAACGGACAGCTTTTCATCTCTCATCCTTGCTTTTCCTCGCGGCGCAGTGGTAAATATGCGTCGCTAAAAAAATTCCCCTGATCGCACAGAGCATGAGAGTCACCCCGTCGTCGTGCGGCCTTCTGGCCGTCGCGGTCGGCGCGCTCGGTCACCCTCCGAATCCCGAAAGGGCTGTTTGCGGTCAGGCTTGTAGGATAGGTTAGAAGACAATTTTCACAGGAGCAGATACCGATTATGAAGAAACTTGCAACGCTCATCGCGCTCGCCGCGCTGGCCGCCGGTTGCGCCGCAACCGACAACGCCAATCACGGCAACAGCAACACGGCTACCGTCGTTCCTAACAACGCCAACAACGCCAATCTCGCCGGCAACGCTAACCGCGCCGCCGCCAACACGAACGACAACGACTACAACGCGAACATCACAGAGGCCGACTACGAGAAGAACAAAGACCGCTACGCGACCAAGGCCAAAGACGCGGGCGACACCGTCGGGTCGGGGCTGAAAGACGGCTACCTCCACGTCAAGACCAAGGGCGCGCTCTTCGCCGTTGACGATCTCCGTGATTCGACCATCAACGTTGACGTTGACAACGGCGTCATCACGCTCAGGGGTACGGTGGCGAACGCTGCGCAGAAGGCAGCGGCGATGAAGGCGGCCAACGACATCGACGGCAAGAAGAGCGTCGTTGACAAGTTGCAAATCAGGGCCGATGGCGCGGGGGCGACGAACGCCAATAACGCTAATAACGCCAACAAAGGGCACGCCAACGCCAATCACTAAAACTTTGGTGCGCCGCATCCGTTCCCTTTTCTAAGGACACGGACGCGTTTTAACGAGGGCGGCGCGTGCGACTCTGAATTCGCACGCGCCGCGCTGTGTTTAGAACGGATGCTCGCTTCCGTTCGCTGAAAATTCGCTCCCGAGGCACGCGCGCACGCCGAGAGCGAAACTTTCGCGCGTGCGCTTCCGTAACAGGACGAGCCTCCGGCAGTCAATTCAAGCATTCACTGTGCTCCGGCCTCTCGCAGCGCCGGAGATTTGTCGCCGGTCGCGTCAACACTTCTTTTTTCGTCTTAAAATTTTCGTGCGCCCGCCTCGAACGCCGCCCGTCGAGTGGATCAGAAGCGTGCGCCCGTTTATCGTCACACCGAAGGCAGAACATGAACATGCGAACTCAAACTGCACGCCTGCTCGGAAGAACACGCGCCACGTCGCTGCTGACACTCGCGCTCGTCGTCGCCGCGCTCATCCTTATCGCGGCGGTCGCGCTGACGCCGCGCGCCGCGCTCGCGCAACGCAGCGCGATTGACACCTACGCCATCACGAACGCGCGCATCGTCACCGTCTCCGGCGCGGAAATACCGCGCGGCACAATCGTCATCAGGGGCGGCCTCATCGCCGCCGTCGGCGCGAACGTCGCCGCGCCCGCCGACGCGCGCGTGATCGACGGCGCGGGACTCACGGTCTATCCCGGTTTGATCGATGCCAACAGCAATCTCGGCATGCCCGCCTCGCAACAGCGACCGGCAGGCGGCGGCGCGGCGGCTGTAGCCTTCCTCGCCACACAGCAACCGCAGGCGACGCCCGCCATCGCTTCGCCCAACTCTTCGCAGCCCGTCGGCCTGCAACCGGAAATTCTCGCGTCCGACATAGTGCGACCCGGCGGCGATCAGATCGAGGCCGCGCGCAACGCCGGACTCACCGCCACGCAGACCGCGCCCCGCGACGGCATCTTCATGGGGCAGTCGGCCATCGTCAATCTCGCGGGCGAGACGCCGCAACAGATGATCGTGCGTTCGCCCGTCGCGCTCCACGTGGGCTTCACGCCCTTGCGCAACGGTGGTTATCCCGGCTCGCTCCTCGGCGTCTTCGCCGCCGTACGCCAGATGATGCTCGACGCCGCGCGCTACCGCGAGGCCAACGCCGTCTATGAAAAAAATCCGCGCGGGCTTCGTCGCCCCGATCAAGACAAGTCGCTCGCCGCGCTCATGCCCGTGCTCGCGCGCCAGATGCCCGTCGTCATGTACGCAGACCAGCAGCGCCAGATCGAACGCGCGCTCGATCTGGCGCAGGAGTTCAACCTGCGCGTCGTCATCGCGGGCGGAGCGGAGAGTTGGATGGTGGCCGAACGTCTGGCGGCGGCGAAAGTGCCCGTCCTGCTCTCTCTGAACTACCCGCGCCGCACGACCGCCGAGACGCCCGACGCAGACCCCGATCCTTTGCGCGTCCTGCGCGCGCGCGTGGACGCGCCGAAGACCGCCGGACGACTTGCGGCGGCGGGCGTGCGCTTCGCCTTCCAATCGGGCGGACTCTCGAACATGAACGATTATCTCGCTAACGTCTCGAAGTCCATCGACAACGGGCTGGCGCGCGACGAGGCCGTGCGCGCGTTGACCGTCCGCGCGGCGGAAATCCTCGGCGTCGAAGACCAACTCGGCACGATTGAGGTCGGCAAGATCGCGAACCTCACAGTCACGCGCGGCGATCTGTTCGCGCGCGACCGCCGCATCACGCACGTCTTCATAGACGGTCGCCCCGTCGATCTCAAACCCGTAGCACCGGCGACGCCTACAACTGCGGGCGGGCAGGCTCGCCCGTCGGCTTCGGGCGCGTGGACGCTGCGCGTGCAACTCGAAGGCCAGCCGGAACGATCCGTGACGCTCACGCTGCAACAGGAGGCGGAGCGCCTCAGCGGTTCGATTCAAGGCGACTTCGGCTCGGCGCAGATCGCGAACGCTTCGGTCGGCGCGTCGGGCGACATCAAGTTCACCGTGCCCATCACGACCGGCACACAGACCACCGAAGCCACCTTCACGGGCACGACGAGCGGCAACGAAATGCGCGGCACGGTCACGACCGTCGGCACGGGCGCGGGCACGTTCAACGGCACACGCGCCGGAGGCGGCGCTGCGCCCGCAGCAGCCACACCCACGCCGACGCCCGCTGCCACCGAAGGCACGACGCCACCGCCGCAGTAACGATGAAGTAGGAACGATGAACGATGAATGAAAGATAACTGTTCTTACTTCATCGTTCATCGTTCCGCGTTCATACTTTCTTCGCTGGAGCTTAATATGAGAAAACTTATTTCATTGTTCATCTCGCTCGCCGTGCTCGTGCCCGTGTCGGGCGCTGCTGTGGCGACGAAGGCGCAGCAGCGAGCGCAGGGCGCGGCGCGCGCGGAGACGAATACCGCAGCGTCTGGAGAGACGTTGATTCGCAACGCGACCGTGCTTACCATCACGCGCGGCACGCTCCAGAATTCCGACATCCTGATTCGCAACGGCAAGATCGCGTCGGTCGGTCAAAACTTGAAGGCGTCGGATCGCGCGCGCGTCATAGACGCGGCGGGCAAGTTCGTCATGCCCGGCATCATAGACCCGCACTCGCACTCGATGAGCGACGCGATCAACGAGGGCACGCTCTCCGTCACCTCGATGGTGCGCATACGCGACATGCTGAACCCGACCGCCCCCAATCTCTACCTCGAACTCGCGGGCGGCGTGACGACGCTCAACATCCTGCACGGCTCGGCCAACACCATCGGCGGGCAGAACACCGTCGTCAAGATCAAGTATGGCCGCCCGCTCTCCGAGTTCATCTTCCCGGGCGCGCCGCCAGGGATAAAGTTCGCGCTCGGCGAAAACGTCAAGCGCGCGAGTTCCACCGTCTTGCCCGGCCAGACGCGCCGTTACCCTGCGACGCGCATGGGGCAGGAAGAGGTCCTGCGCGACGCCTTCACGCGCGCGCGCAACTACAAACGGAGTTGGGACGAACACCGTGCGGCGGTCGCGCGCAACGAGAAGAATCTGATCCCGCCGCGACGCGATCTGCAACTCGAACCGCTCGTCGAAATCCTTGAAGGCAAACGGCTCGTCCACGCGCACTGTTACCGCGCCGACGAGATCATCATGATCCTGAACCTCGCGGACGAGTTCGGTTTCAAGATCAAGACGCTGCAACACGTGCTCGAAGGCTACAAGGTCGCGAAAGAGATCGCGGCGCACGGCGCAGGTGCGTCGCCCTTCGCGGACAGTTGGGGCTACAAGATCGAAGCCTACGACGCCATCCCCTACAACGTCGCCGTGATGGTGCGCGCCGGAGTTCTCGTCTCGATCAACTCCGACTCGGACGAGCGCGCGCGCCGTCTGAACATAGACGCCGCGAAGATGATGAAGTACGGCGATCTCTCGGAAGACGAAGCGATGCGCCTGATCACGATCAATCCGGCCATCCAACTCGGCATACAAAATCGCGTCGGCTCGATTGAGGCGGGCAAAGATGCAGACCTCGCCATCTGGACCGGCCACCCGTTCAGCGTCTACTCGCGCGTCGAGCGGACGTTCATCGACGGCGACATCTTCTTCGACCGCGAGCAGGACCTCGCGCGCCGCGCCGCGCTCGAACGCGAGCGCGAAGAACTGTTGAAGGCCGAAGCGAACCGCCCGCCCGCTCAGGGCGGCGCACAACCGGGCGCGCCGCGCCGCCCCTCCAGCCACGACGACCACGACGACATCGACAACGGTGAAGGAGACAATAACCGATGAGTCAAAGATCATTTCAGAGATCGTTATCAAGCGTTGTCGCCGCCGCCCGTCGTAAGGTTGTCGCAGTAGCGCTCGCCGCGTTGATGCTCTTGCCCGTCGCCGTGTCGGCGCAGCAGGCGTCGAGCACGATGGGGCCGCAGTTCATGTCCGGCACGCCGGGCACTTACGCCATACGCAACGCGCGCATCGTCACGGTCTCCGGCGCGGACATAGAAAACGGCACAATCGTCATACGCGACGGCAAGATCGCCGCCGTCGGCTCAGGCGTCCAAGTGCCTGCGGGCGCGACGGAGGTTGACGCGCGCGGCCTCTCCGTCTATCCCGGCATGATCGATCTCGGCACGGCGATGGGACTGATCGAGATTCCGCAGGGCGCGAACCCCACGGTGGACGTGGCCGAAGTGGGCGACATGAACCCGAACGCGCAAGCCTTCTACGGCATCAACCCGCACAGCGCGCACGTCGCCGTCACGCGCGTCAACGGCGTCACGAGCGTCCTCAGTCTACCGGCGGGCGGCATCATTTCCGGTCAGGCCGCCTTCATCAACCTGCTCGGCTCAAGCCCGCAGGAGATGGCGGTCGTGCAGGCCGCCGCGCTCGTCGTCAACTACCCGCGCACGGCCAGCGGCGGCGGCTTCGGCGGCTTCTTCCAACAGGCGCAGGCGAACCCGACGGAGGCCGCCGCCACGCGCGACCGACAGGTCGAACAACTGCGAAAACTGCTGCGCGATGCGGAAGCCTACGGGCGCGCGATGGACGCGGCGGAACGCGACCGCAATCTCCCGCGCCCCGACGCGGACGTGATGCTCGCGTCGCTCGTGCCGTATGTGCGCGGCGAGCGCCCCGTCGTCTTCCGCGCCACGCGCGAGTCGGAGATGCGCGCCGCCATACGCTTCAGCGAGGAGATGAAACTCAAGCCCATCATCCTCGGCGGCACGGACGCGTGGAAGATCGCCGCGTTCCTCAAAGAGAAAAATGTTCCCGTCATCCTCAACGGCCTCTTCAACCTGCCGAGCCGCGAGGACGATCCTTACGACGTGATGTACGAGAGCGCGGCCAAACTCCAACAGGCGGGCGTGCGCTTCGCGCTCTCCACGGGCGACGAAGGCGCGGAAGTGCGCGACCTGCCGTACCGCGCCGGAATGGCCGCCGCCTTCGGCCTCTCGCGCGCCGACGCCCTGAAGTCCGTCACGCTTTATCCGGCGCAGATCATGGGACTCGGCGACCGCCTCGGCTCAATCGAGACGGGCAAGATCGCCAACCTCGTCGTCACCGACGGCGACCTCCTCGAAGCGCGCACGCACATCCGCCACCTCTTCATCAACGGTCGCCAAGTCCCGCTCAACAGCCGCCACACGGAGTTGTACGAGCAGTTCAGAAACAGGAAGTAGTGAAGGAAAACGCGGAAGTAGGAACGCGGAACGATGAATGTAAAGCCAGTTGCTTTTACTTCATCGTTCCGCGTTCCTACTTCCGCGTTTTCCTCTGCCGTGAATGTTACTTGTTAATGAAAGTTTTTAAGCCCCGTTCACGTCTAACTCATGTTATTCAACCGACCAGAGCGTCCACTTTCCGGGGAAGCCACTGAGTTCCTCGCCCGCGTGCTCCGTCCACTTGAGTTGCCCGTGCTTTGCAGCGCGTAAGGTGTCAACGTCCTCCTTTACTTTCGCGCTGACCCAGATTCCGCCCTCCTTCGCCTTGGCCTCGACCCTCGCCGCCATGCTCACCTGCTGGCCGAAGGCGTCGCCCGCCGCAACTTCAACCGGGCCAATATGAATGCCTGCGCGAATCTTGACCGACTCGTGACCCGTCTGGCGCTCCAGCGCGAGCGCGAAGTCGAGCGCGGCGGCGGCGTTATGGAAAGCGGCCATGACGGAGTCGCCGATGGTTTTGATCAGGTAGCCCTGTCCGCGTTTGACCAGTTCTCTGGCCTGCGCGAAGTGCGCCTCGCGCGCCTGCCGCCAGTGCTCGTCTCCAAACTCAACGTTGAGTTTGGTGCTGCCGATCACGTCCGTAAAGACGATGGCGACCGTCGCGATGTCAGCGCCGCCCGCCCACTGTTTGAAGTTCTCCGTGCGCAACTCGGCGGACGCGGCGACGAGTTCGCCGCCGCGCTCCATGCTCGCCTCCGCGCGAATCTCCATCGCGGCGATTTGCGAGAGGAACTTTTGGTCGTCGCGGTAAAGCATTTCGAGCGCGTCAACAAGAGGAATTGACCCCCCGCACTCCTGACAAAAAATCTTATCTCTGTCCCTCTCCTTCGCGCGACGCGCCGCGTTGTTGTCCCGTACCACCTCCCGACAACTCGGACAATAGTAAATGCGTTCGCGCTGCACCTCGACGCGCTTCTCCTTGAAGTGGTCGGCGACGATCTTGAGGAACAGCGCCTTGTCGTCGTCGCTCACGCCTTCGGCGTAGAACACCTTGAGCGTGCCGCGCCCGTCGCCTTCGCTGTGAAGTTGAAAGCCGCACACGCGCTCGCGCCCGTTCAAAAACTCGGCGGCGTTCTTCCAGAGTTTTTTAAGGCGAAAGACGCCGCCGTAGTAGAGTTTCACCACGAGCGTCGTGTAGAGATTTTCCACCGCCCCCTCGAACCCGAACTCGACCTCAACCGAGGGGTCTTCTTCGAGCGGCGGCATCTGCCGGTTGAACTTCGACGGGAAGACGAGGTTGCCGTCCTGCTCCAACGCCAGCCCCAAGCGCAGGAACAATTCGACCGTGGCGTGCAACAGAAAAATCTTGTCCGACGCCTTCAGCCCGCCCTCGTCCTTGAGACG
>DATHBB010000054.1:0-35552 GCA_035296385.1 Pyrinomonadaceae bacterium
GGTCTCGCGCTCAACTACACTCGCTCTTTCGCGGATCATTATGTTTACACGCAGGGCGACGTTGACGAAATGTTGCGCGAAGCCGCGCGGCAAGGCGCGCGTTCGTTGCTGACGACGACGAAAGATGCCGTCAAACTTCGCGCGCTCAAGTTTACAGCGCTGCCCTGTTATGTGTTGGAAGTCGCGTTGAAGTTTGATGACGAAGAGAGGATGCGCGCCATCCTCGGCGAAGTTATCTCGCGTCGGTGAAATTATTTCGCGCGGCGCTGCCGGTCAGACTATAACGAATTGTCTGCCGACGACGGGAGAGCCGTCGGGGTGGAGAGCGCGGGCGGGGGCGTCGCTCTCGGACTCGGCGGCGGCGGATCGTCCGGCGTCGGAGTCCGCGCGGGCGGAGGCGTCGGGTTGCGACGCGGCGTGGGCGTCGGCGTGGGCGTCGGCTCGGAATCGTCTTCTTCTTCCGGCGTGTTGCTGTTCTCCGCGTCGTCTCGCGTGGGCGCGGGCGTCGGCGTGGCCTCCACGCTCGCCGTCGGGTTGGCGGTCGTGCCGCCCCCGCCCGTTGTAGTTTGCGCGGGCACGGTCACGACGATTGGCGTGCTGCCCGTCGTCGGCGTGATGTTGCTTTCGCCGGTGCCCGTCGGCGACGCGCCGGGTTGCACGGGCGAGGCGTTCGGGTCAGCCGTGAGCGGTTGTGAGTTGTCGTTTGTGGAGGGCGTGCCGGAGTTGCGTTGGAGCGCGAAGAAGACTCCGAGCAGCGCGACCAACAATACGGCTGCCGGAATCATAATGCGCCACGGGTTGAAACTCGCGGCGGGCGGCGGCATCTCGAAAATCTCCGGCTCGTCGGCGACGTAAGACTCTTCGCGCGCGTGCACGATGGTCGCGTCGTCCGGCTCGTTACTGGACGTGAGGCGCGATTCGAGCGGCGCGGTCGGCACGACGATGCGGTTCGTGTTCGACGTTCCGGCTTGCGCGTTCTCGCGCGTCACGCCTCCCAACACTTCGTCCATCGCCGCCGACGCGAGCGCTTCGGCGAGTTCGCCCGCGCTCTGCTGGCGCTCCTCCGGCAGTTTCGACAGAGCGCGCGTAATCACCTGACCGACCGAGGGCGGTATATCTTTTCGCTCGTCGAGCACGGAGGGCGGCGGCTCCTGCAAATGCTTCAACATGATCGAGGTCGCCGACTCGCCCGTGAACGGAACGTGGCCGACGAGCATCTCGTAGAGAATGATGCCGAGGCTGTAGATGTCGGAGCGCGCGTCAATGTCGCTGGCCTGCGAGCATTGTTCGGGCGACATGTATTGGGGTGTGCCGATGATGAGGTTGGGCGCGGTGAGTTCGGGGTCCGGCCCCTCGGTCTCTAAAATTTTGGCGATGCCGAAGTCTAAGACCTTCGCCCAGTCGTTTCCACCCGCCACCTCTTCGAGCATGATGTTGTCGCTCTTGAGATCGCGATGGACGACGCCTTCGGCGTGCGCGGCGTCGAGCGCCCCGCAAATTTGCCGCGTCACTTCGACGACGCGTTCAAGAGGCATCGGGCTTTCGCCGCGAATCACTTCCTTGAGCGTCTTCCCGCGCAAATATTCCATCACGAGGAAGACGACGCCGTTTTCCGATTCGCCGAAATCCGTGACGTTCAGAGCGTGCGGGTTGGAGATGCGCGAGGCGGCTTTGGCTTCGCGTGTGAAGCGTGCGACGATCTTGTCGTCGGCGGCAAGCGACGGGTGAAGGACTTTGATGGCGACGGCCTTCTCCATCAAAATGTGCGTCGCGCGATAAACCGTGCCCATGCCGCCTTCGTTGATGCGTTCCTCGATGCGGTACTTCCCGGCCAGCGTCTCCCCGACTAAAGCATCACCGGTTTTGACTAACACCGCGCCGTCTGCCGGACACAGTGTGGGCGCGTTCTCGTAAGACTTCCCGCATTTCGGACATTTTTTCATCAAACGCTTTCGCCTCGCACAAACGATTCCGCTGGAGTTTCTGGATGGAAGCGTATCATACCGCTACGAACGCCCCAAGGTAAAACTATAACACGCAAAATTGACGCCACACGCACTATAGTCTCTCGACGCCGTTTTTCTTTTAACTTTTACGCATCTTTAAGTAATCTTCCCCGTGCTCGTAATTCATTGTACGTTTGAAGGCGGCTAAACGTTTGAGTAAAGAACAGCTAATCGTGATCGGCGGGGTCGCCGCCGGACTCGCGGCGGCCATGCAGGCGCGGCGCACCGCGCCCGACCTCAATATCGACGTATTTGAGAAGACCGCAGACATCTCATACGGCGCGTGCGGCCTGCCCTATGTCATTTCCGGCCTCATCCCCGCGCTCGAACGCTTGCAGCTACACACGCCCGAATATTTCCGCGAGCGACACAACATCAACGTTCATTTGAACACAGAGGCGACGGAGATTCTGCCCGCGCGTTCAATCGTGCGCGTGCGCGCGGCGGGCGACGAACGACGCGAACTAAACTATACGAGTCTCGTGCTGGCGACGGGCGCGGCAGCGGTCTGCCCGCCGCTCGCGGGGCACGACCTCGCGGGCGTCTTCGTCCTGCGCCAACTCGGCGACGGGCGGCGTCTGTTACAGTTTATTGAAGAGACTCGACCGCGCGCGGCTGTCGTCGTCGGCGCGGGCTACATCGGCCTTGAGATGGCCGAAGCCTTTCGCGCGCGTGGACTCGACACGACGCTCATCGAGTCGTCCGACAAAATGATGAGCACGCTCGGAGGTCGCTTGCGCGACCGCGTGGTTGAAGAACTTCGCACGCGGGGCGTTGAAGTCGTCCTTGGCGAACGGGCGACTGCCTTCGAAGGACGAGACGGTCGCGTTGCGCGCGTCGTCACCGAAAGCGGGCGCGAGTTCGACGCGGACATCGTAGTGATCGGCGTCGGCGTGCGTCCCGCCAACGAGATCGCGAAGGCTTCGGGTTTGGAGATCGGCGAGAGCGGCGCGATTGCTGTGGACGACTCACAGCGCACGAGCGCGGCGGGCGTCTACGCGGCGGGCGATTGCACGGAGACGCTGCATCGCGTGTCGGGGCGGCGTGTCTGGATGCCGCTCGCGCAACCCGCCGTGCGTCAGGGTTGGGTGGCGGGCGCAAACGCGGCGGGCGCGACTCCCGAAGCGCGCTTCGCCGGAGTGGTCGGCACGAACGCCGTTAAAGTTTTTGACCTGGAAGTTGCGCGCACGGGGCTGTCTCTGGAAGAAGCGCGCGCGGAAGGATTCGACGCCGCCGTCATCGAAGACGAAACTTCATCACGCGCCGGTTACTATCCGGGCGGCGGGAAAATCCTGACGCATGTAGTCCACGACAGGAGCGGGCGTCTGCTCGGCGCACAAATGGTCGGGAGCGAAGGCGTCGTCGGACGCATAGACGTGTACGCCGCCGCGCTCCACGCCCGTCTCAAGCTCGAAGAACTCAACCGCTTCGACCTCGCCTACGCCCCACCCTTCGCCCCGACCATTGACCCGATCCTCCGCGCCACAAAGCCAAACGATGAAGTATGAACGATGAACGATGAATGAAAGGCAATTTGTTTTTCATTCATCGTTCATCGTTCCGCGTTCATCGTTTTCTTAGTTGACTCTGATGCGTGCGGTGAAGTTGCCGCTGTTGTCGTTGTAGTTGTCGTCGTTGACGAGCAGGAACAATCTGCCGTCGGCCTGCGCGCCGAAGTTCTGCTGGCTGCCGACGATGAACGGCGCGGTGTTCTGCCCGCTCGACAGGCGTATGTAGCCGATGAGCGCGCCCACTCCGGCATTGGGAACAGGATAAGCGCTGACGATTCCTAGTCCGCTGACGCGACCGCCATCGGGCGTGACCTCGCCCGCGCGACGCCCCGCGACGACCGTGCCCGACGCGCTGATCGTTACCTGATCGCCGCTACGCAACTCGATGCCCGTGTCCGTGCCGCGCGAATTGCCGGGCACGTCAACCGTCACTTCGCGCGGCGCGCGGTTGCGCTCCGGATCAATCGTGCCGCGATTGTCGCCGCCGCCACCGCCACCGGGCACGCGCGAACGCACCGGCGCGGGGTTCGTGCTGCGCGGTCCGAAGATGTCGTCGTCGAACTCCTCTTCGTTCTGGTTATTGTTGCGCGAGGCCGTGTTGTCGCGTCGGCGCGAAGTGAAGTTGCGCTCGGTGCGAACCTGCACGGAGTATGCGCCGCGCGCGTCCGAGTAAGTTCCGCGATTGGCGGTCAGGTAGATTCGCCCGTCGCGGTCTGCGACGAACTCGCGCCCGATGCCGATCTCTATGATGGGCGAATCAGGCTCGTTGCCGATAGCGCCGATGAGCACGCCCTCGGCGGCGCGCGGAAGCGGTGCGGTCGGGTCGGTCGAGCGCAAGCCGCCCGGCGTGATGCGCGCGCGCCCCGCGACGATTGTGCCGGTGGCTTTCACTTCCACGCGCTCGCCGCGTCGCACGTCAACACCGCTGTCAATCCAGTTCGGCGCGAGGCCGACTTCGACGGTGCGCGAAGAGAAACGCGCCTCGTCGAGCGAGCGTCCGTCAATCTCAACGCGCTCGATCTGGTTCGGCCTGAAGAACTGCACCTCGCCCGCGTCGGCGGCAGTACCCGTCGTGCTCGAAGTCGTGGCGACGCGAATGGCGAAGCGCCCGCCGATGAAACCGATCACGGTTCCGCGCACGCTGCGCCCGTCGCGCAAGTAGATCGTGTCGGCCAGCGCGAGCGGCGCGCAGACGACGGTTAGCAATAAGGCTAAAATTATCTTTTTCATTTTTTCATCCTCTCAAATTCGGAGCTTTACGGTAACACCTCGATGTCACGACTTTGATTAAAATGCGTTGCGGCAAACTTCCATTTCAGAGCAATAGGTCGCTGGCACGGGTGAATTACAACGGGGGAACGTCTGACTTCAATCAAAACAGTCTGAGGGGAATGTTTGTTTAGATTACAACGAAGCGGGGTGGCAGACAAGCACGAGTCAATATGTCAGAGGCTACGCGTCGCCGTGCGTCTAACTAATATTCGCAGCGGAAATTACTCTACGCAAAAACGCGCGGGCGCGTCTCCGTCAGAAGAGACGCGCCCGCGCGTGTTGTTTTGTTAATCGTCTTAGTGCGATTAGCGAACCGCCGCGAAGACGATAACGAGCGTGAAGATGACCAGCGTTTCGATGAAGGCGAGGCCGATGATCATCAAAATCTGGATACGACCGCCCGCGCCCGGATTGCGCGCGGTGCCTTCCGCTGCCGCCGCCGCCACGCGCGACTGGCCGATTGCGCCGAGGCCAGCCGCAATCGCGAAGCCGAACCCCGCGGCCAGCTTCGCATACTTGGCGACGCTCTGTTCGTTATCGGCGGCAACCTGTCCCGCCTGCGCGAGCGCGGGCATGGCGGCCATCAGCACGCCGATGACGGCGAAGAATGCCATTCTGAGTTTATGCATATTCATCTCTCCTTTTCAGAGTCGAACATTAAAAGAGAGGAAGGTGAATTCCGCCGGACGCTCGAAGCGTCGCGCACGCGCTCATTATGATTTCGCCCGCATCCGGTATCCGCCGCCCCTCTTACAACGGCGCTCCTGCGATGCCGACACCCGCTCACTTTCAAACAGCGAAAGCTATTATTCTCCGCGTGCCTGCCGCTAGCCTCTCACCTATCCTTAACGATTTTCTCCCTCTCGAAGTTTCCAACACCTAACGCCCCAACGCGTGCGGGCGCATTTCCCCGCACCGCTCAAGACGCTAACTACAGAGGTCAGAGATTAGAGGTTAGAGGTTAGTTAAACCAAAACTGCTTCTTACTAACCTCTGACCTCTAACCTCTAGCCTCTGCTCTTACAATGCAGGAGCAATAATCTCGTTGCCGTCAATCGGCTGGAGTTGATTGCCGTGCTCGTCTTCGTGATCTTCGTGCGGCGCGTGCGAGACTTCGCCGATGTAGATCATCGAGAGCAGCGTAAAGATAAACGCCTGCATGACGGAGGCGAAGACGCTCAAGACCATCAGGAACGCCGGAATGACCCAGTGCGTGATGGACGGGTAAAGCCCCGCGATGTTTACGGCCACCTGCTCGTCGCCGAAGATGTTGCCGAAGAGGCGCAAGCCCAGCGAGAGCGGGCGCACGGCGTTACTGATCAACTCGATGACGAACATCGCAGGCCCCATGATGAAGAGGATCGCGCCGCTGAAATAATGCACGCCCGCGAAGTGGCCGAGGTGTCCCATCAGGCCGTTCTCTTTAACGCCGATGTAGTTGTAGTAGATGAACGACGTGATGCCGAGCGCGAAGGTGACGGACGTGTGCGCTGTCGGCGGCATGAACATCGGGAACAGCCCCATCAGGTTCGAGACGAGAATCAAGAGCGCGAAGGTGGCGACGACCGGAAAATATTTCAGGCCGTGCGGCCCGATGATGTTCTCCACCATGTCGCGCACGGCGAGCACCGTCACTTCAAGCGTCTGCTGCCCGCCGTGCGGCTCGTCCTCCGAGAGATACTTGCCCTTCAGAATCCAGATGATCGCGATGGTGATGAGGCACGCGACGACGAACATCACCGTGTACCACGGCACAGCGTTCTCGACCGTGTAGGGTCCGAACACCTCGGCTGCGCTCGTGCCGAAGTATTTGAAGACGTACTCGTTCCACACCGGCTCCGTGTAGTTGACCTGAAAACGATGAACCGGCTCGCCGATGAAATGATTGACCGCTTCGACGAGCGGAGGCGTGTGGTGCGCGGCGGCTTCGCCGCCCCCGTGCGCGCCAGCCGCCCCGGCAGTCTCGGCGTGTCCGGCAGCGCCTTGCGCCGCCCCTTCCTCGCCATGTCCTTGCAGCAACCAGAACATTATTTAGTTTCCTCTCGATGTATGATCACGAAATATGCCTGCATGAAACCTTCCACGAGCGCCGCCACGACGAACGAGCAGAGGCCGACGAGCATGGCCGTCAAAGAAGCGATGTCGAGCCAACTGGCGGCGAACAAGGCCGCCGCGACGATGAAATAACGCGTGATGAAACGAACTATCTTGAGCTTCGGACGCGCGCCCGTCGGCGACGCGAGCGCGAAGGCGGCGACGATGGCCGTACGCATCCAGTGATGATTCAACAGAGAGAGCACGCCGCCGATGAACAGCCCCGTCGTCACTCTCCACGGCATCACGAACGCGCTCACGACGACCGCGACGACGACCGCCCCCGCCATCAAGCGAAACAGCCTCTCGGCCATCGCGGACGCATCCGCGCTCGACACTTCGCCCGACGTTTCGCCGGACATTTCACTGTCGAGCGCGCCGCTCTTTTCAATTTCATTCATCGTAGAACACTAGATTCTACATGCTCCGGCGGCGGGCTGTCGAGCGGCGAAAAATCCTTCACGAAACTCTCGACATCAGGCGGACGAACTGCATAAAGCCGACCACCGAGCCGAGCACAATGCCCGCCACGATGAGCCACGGACTCGTCCCCAGCCAACGATCCAGCACCCACCCGACGAACAGGCACGACACGATGGACATCGCCAGCGACAGCACCGCCCCGTACACCACGCCGCTCTTGCCCGTCACGTTTTTGTCGTCTTGCTTTGCCATAAATAAAAGCTGTCCGTAGTCAGTTGTCCGTTGTCCGTTGTTTAGTGGTTCAGCAGCCGACAACTAAAGATGAGAGTTTCAAGTTAAGTAAGCACATGCAACGGACAACTGACTACTCACAACGGACGCTCTACCACTTCCCGCGCCGCGCGTAGTTCTTCGGCAACTCGTAAAGGAGCGCGCGGCGCGAGTGGCGCATGGAGTCGTGTATGAAGCAGACGTGTGTGCACCAGCAGGCACGTCCGCCGTCAATCGCGGCGAGTTCCTCGCTCCGGTTTTGGCTCTGCCAGAGCGCGCCGAAATCGTAATCGTAATCGGCGAGCGTGGCGAACTTATCGCGCAATTCGCAGGCGCGCACGTCGCCGTTGTAATCGATAACGGCGGTGGTCTCGCCCGCCGTGCAGGGGAACGGCCACGCGGTCTGGCGGTCGAAGTTGGAGAGTTGCGTGCGGTAGTGAGTCGTGATCGCGCCGACGTAGGCGATGGATTTGACGAAGCGCGTCGTCGCATCGTCGTCCGCGAACATGCGTTCGCCGTAGCGTTTGGTCAAGGCCGCGACTTTCGCGTACATCGCAGGCAAAACTTCCGGCGGCACTTGCTTGATCGACGCGCCCGCTTTGGTTTCGCCGCGTATGAGATTGAAGTAATGACCGTCGAGTTGGAAATTTTCCCAGAGGTACGCGGAGAGTTGTTCGACCTCCGTGTAGTTCTCCGCGCAGACGACCGTGTTGACGTTGAGGCGAAAGCGATCCGCGTACCTTTCTTTCAAAGGGTAGAGAGCGCGTATGCAGTCGAGGGTGCGCTCCCAGTTGCCGGGCACGCCGCGTATGCGGTCGTGCGTCGCACCGTAGCCGTCGAGCGCGATGTTGAGATAGAGATCAATTTCGGGGTTCTGGCCGAGCGCGTGTTCGACGGCCTCTGTGACGTGAGCTTTGATGATGGCGTTCGTCGGGATGATGACGCGGCGCACGCCGTTGTTGCGCACGAAGAGATCGATGATACGGGCGAGATCGCGCCGGAGCGTCGGCTCGCCGCCGGAGAGCCAGAGGTCTGTGATGCGCGGCATCGTCTGCGAGACGCGTTCGAGTTGCGCGAAAGTCATGTCGCCCGGCTGATTCAGTTCGTCCCAGTAAAAGCAGGTCTCGCACCTGGCGTTGCAGCGAGAGGTGACGAACAGGATCACCGTGCCGAGACGCCGCGCGCGTTCGGTCGAGCGGATCAACTGGAACAGTTTGACTGCTTTGTTCGTCATGGCGTTCGAGCGCGGGGCGCGCGTTTCCTTCGCGCCTCTGCGCCTTCGGGCTGCGTGGCGTTGATGATGACAGTTTCCGACGGCGATTTCAATTCGTATTCGATGCCGCGCCAGCGTATGCGCCGCGAGCATCCGGCTGCCAGCGCGTTGTAGAGAAAGAGCGCGGACGAGAGCGGCCAGAGAAAGACGTGCGCCGCGATGCTCGCAACACTCCATATTCGCTCTTCCGACCCGAACGCGAACGCGACGGCGCGCAGCCGCAACAGTGCTTTGGCCGAACCCAGCACGAAGACGACGGCGACGAGCGCGAGCGGCAGCGCGCAAGGCAAGCCGCTCGCGAAGAGCGACAGCGAGAGCGCGAGGCCGCCGTAAAAGAGTGCGACGAAGAGCAAATTCGAGATGAGTACGATCCGCCACAGGTGCGGCGCGTAGACGCGCGTGATCTTGAGTTGGCGCGTGGTGAATTCGAGGAGTTCGCGCCAGTTGCAATCTTCGTGTGAGGCGACGAGACAGCGCGGCGCGAAATGAATCGGCAGACGCGCTTGTTGTAGCGCGCGTGTCAGGGCGAAGTCGTCCGAGAGCGTCCCGCGCCAGCGCTGCTGTATGTCGAGGCGCGCGAAGGTCGTGCGACGAATGGCGGTCGAGCCGCCCCAGCAGAAGTTTGCGCGCCCGTTTTCGCCGAGCGCAGAAGCGATCGAGGCGTTCCAGACGGCGCGCAGGTGCGAAGCCGGACTTCGAGACGGCATGAACCAACGATAGCCGGTCGCCGCGCCGATTCTTTCATCCGCGAGCACTGAGACGAGAGAGCGCAACCAGGTGCGACGCGTGCGCGCGTCCGTGTCAACGAAGACGAAGACCTCGCTTTGCTCGTCAGCCGCTCGAACGGCGGCGATGAGGTTATGAACTTTCTGGCCGCTCTCGCCGGCCTCGCCCGCAATAACAACCTTCGTCAGCGCAGAGGTGGAACTCGCCCAAGCCTGACGCACATCTTCGATAACCTTGAGCGCGGGGTCGGCGTCGCTGTCCACGACGAAGATGATCTCGAAGGCGGGATAAGTCTGTGCGCAGAGCGCGGAGAGGTTTTCGCGCAGGTCCTGGTCGAGGCCGCGACAGGGGACGATGACTGAGGCGTAAGGCATGAAGTCGGGTTCGGGCGCGGAGAGTTGGCGTCGGAAGTAGCGCAGGTAACGCGCGCCGCCGCGCAGTGAGACGAGCGTTTGCAGAAGGAGCAGCCCGGCGAAGAGATAGAAGACGACCATAAAAAACGAAGGCGATGCTCTCATAAGAACATCGCCTCAGGCAAACTCTCGCCAGCCGCGTTCTCACCTGCGGCAGGTTCGCAGGCAGCGTTGGTATCGCTGGCGGCAGCGCGCCTGACTCGGGTTCGCCACGCCGCGCGTGCATTGTCGATATTGCCGCTGGCAACGCTCGCGGCAGCGGCGGTTGCGCTGCGTTGAGCGGCGCGACTGGCCGCGCATGCTGCCCATGTCGTGGCCTTCGTGGTTGGAGGAATTAGTGTTCTGGGGGGCAGCGGCCTGTGTGGTCGGGGCGAAGATGAAGAGTTGAGCGATTAAGGCCAACGCGATGATCAGCCTGTTAAGGATGCTTGATGTTCGTCTCATGTTGCGTATCTCCTTGCTGTGAGATGTTGCAGGAAGCTAGGTTTACTGTTTCAGTGCGAACGCGCCGGAGGCGACGTTTGAGAGCGATGCCACGAGCGTCTGCGCGAGATTGATGAACGGCTGCGGGTAGACGCCGATCACGATGACGCCGACGACGGAGACGACGAGCGCGGTGCGCAACGCGGGCGACAGCGAAAGCGGTCGCGCGTCAGCCGTGCCCTCTTTGAGATACATTGCGAGGATGAAGCGCACGTAGTAGTAGAAGGAGACGACCGTGTTGAGGATCGCCCAGATGGCGAGCCAGAGATACCAACTCTTGCCGTCCGCATCGAAGCGTTGGAGCAGGCCGCCGAAGAGAAACCACTTGCCTATGAAGCCGCCGGTTAGCGGCAGGCCGCCGAGCGAGAGCATGAAGATGGTCATCATCAGGGCCATGCCCGGAGCTTTCTGCCCGAGTCCGATGAAATCGTCCACCTTGTCGCCGACGATGCCGCGCCGCCGCAGGGAGATGATGACGCCGAATGCGCCGATGTTCATCAGCGTGTAGACGAGCAGGTAGACGACGAGGCCGACGTAGCCGTATTGATTCGCGGCGATGACGCCGAGCAACAGATACCCCGCGTTCGAGATGGACGAATAGGCGAGCAGTCGTTTCGCGTTCGTCTGCGTGACCGCCGCCCAGTTGCCGACCATGATCGTGATAGCGGCGACGAGGCCGAAGAGCGGCGCCCAGTCGGGGTGCATCCCGCCGAGCGCTTCGAGAAAGATGCGTGCGAGCAGCGCGAAGCTCGCGGCCTTCGACCCCGTAGAGAGGAAGGCCGTGACGGAAGTGGGCGCGCCCTCGTAAGCGTCGGGCGCCCACATGTGGAAGGGCACGGCGGCGATCTTGAAGAACAGACCGGCGGCGAGCGCGATCATGCCGAGCAACAGGAGAGGCCGCAGCATCAAGCCGACGGCGAGCGCGCCGTCGGGCGGCGGGGCGACGAGTATGGCGTTCACGCTGCGCGCGATGTCGCCGAGGTTGGTCGAACCGGCGACGCCGAACAAAATCGACATGCCATAGAGCAGGACGCCCGACGAGAACGCGCCGAGCAGAAAATACTTCATGCCCGCTTCGTTCGAGCGCCGCTCGCGCTTCATGAAGCCGACGAGCACGTAGAACGTCAAGGCCATGAGTTCGAGGCTGATGAAGAGCAGGATCAGATCATAGCCGCTGGCGAGAAACATCATGCCGATGGTGGCGAACAAAATGAGCGCGTAATACTCGCCGCGCTGCTCGCCCTCCACGTCCAGATAGCGAAGGCTGACGGCGACGGTGAGCGCGGCGGCCAGGAGAAAGATCAACTTGAAGACGAGCGCGAAGCCGTCGATGCGTATCATGCCGTAGAAGGCGTCGAGCGGCAGGTGGTCGCGGTTGACGATCCAGAGCAGGACGAGCGAGACGGAGGCGAGCAGCGTGCCGACGAGCGCGAAGTAGCCCGTCCAACGGCTCTCGCGTCGCGGCAGGACGACCTCCATCACGAGCACGACGCACGCGCAGAGCGTCAGGATCAACTCCGGCGCGATCAACTGCAAATCGCGCAGGCTGAAGAGGGCGGTAGTGTTGGCCTGTAGAAGAAACATAATTACGAGTGACGGGTGACGAGTGACGGGTGGCGAGTTAAGACAAAAGTTTTATTCATCGTTCCGCATTCATCATTCATCATTTGTTCTCCGCGCGTGCGGTCGTCGGCGATTGGGGCGCGCCGGGTTGGAGCGGGTAGTCGGGGCGCACCTGCCGGACGACCGCGTTGACGGGTCGCTGTATGTACTCGATGAACGGCTTCGGGTAGATGCCGATCCAGAGCGAGAGCACGACGAGCGGCAACATGTAAGCCCACTCGCGCCCGTTCATGTCAGAAAGATTTTCGTTCTTCGGGTTGTCAACGTGCCCGAAGAACATGCGTTGGTAGAGCCAGAGCATGTAGCCTGCGTTCAGGATGATGCCGAGCGCAGCCCACGCAGCCCACCACGGCTGCGCCTCGAACGCGCCGCGCATCGCCAAAAATTCCGAGATGAAGACGCACAAAAGCGGCAAGCCTATCGCCGTCATCGCCATCGCGAGAAAAACCGTCGCGTATCCCGGCATGACGTGAGACAGCCCACCGAACTCCGACACTTTGCGCGTGTGCCGTCTCTCGTAAATGATGCCGACGAGGAGGAAGAGCGCGGCGGAATAGATGCCGTGATTGATCATGTGGAGCACCGCGCCGTTCAAGCCGTTCGGGTTCAGGGCGAACAGCCCGAGCATGACGATGCCCATCGAGGAGACGGACGAATAGGCGACCAACTTTTTCACGTCGCCGTCTTTGACGACAACGAAATACATCGCGGCGAGCGCGCCGTAGATGATGCCGATGATCGCCAGGCTGACCATGATGTGGCGCACGCCAAACGTCGCGCCGAACAAATTGAAGTAGCTCAAATCCTTCGAGGCTTCGGGGAACATCGGCAGGTTGAAGCGGAAAAAGCCGTACGTGCCGAGTTTCAAAAGGATGCCCGCGAGGATGACCGAGCCTGCGGTCGGCGCTTCGACGTGCGCGTCCGGCAGCCAGGTGTGAAACGGCCACATCGGCACTTTGATCGCGAAGCCGATGGCGAAGGCGAAGAACAACAGAACCTGCATCGTCCCCATCGGTAGAACAGAGCCGAGCGCCTGCAAGTACATGATGTTGAACGTGCCGCCCGCAGGCGTCGCCGCCGCGCGCGCGTTGTCGAGCAGCACGCGCGCCTGCGTGCCCGTCGCCGCGATGTTGTCCATCACGGCTGGCGTGATGGCAGCAGTGAGCGAAGCGTCCTGCGTCAGGAAGTACATCTTCAAGACGCCGAGCAGCATGATGACCGAGCCGACGAGCGTGTAGAGGAAGAACTTGATCGCGGCATAGAGCCTGCGTTCCCCGCCCCAGATGCCGATTAGGAAATACATCGGCACGAGCGAGACCTCGAAGAAGAGGTAGAACAGAAACAAGTCCATCGAGGCGAAGACGCCGACGACCGCCGCCTGTAACAGCAGCAAGAGCACGTAATATTCCTGCTCGCGCTTCTGGATGTATTCCCAGGATGAGAGCGCGGCGATGACTCCGAGCAGCGTCGTCAACACGATGAGCAGGACGGCCACGCCGTCAACGCCCATCTGGTAGCGCGCGCCGATGACGGGAATCCACTGCAAGTCTTCGATGAACTGCATCCCGCCCGCCGCGCGGTCGTACCCGACGAGCGCGAGCGAGACGAGGAAGACCAGACCGAACCACGCCGTCGCGAATCGCTTGATGGCGTGCGCGTTGTCTCGCTTGAACACGAACAGGATGATGAGCGCGCCGACGAGCGGCAGCCACGTGATGACGGAGAGCAGGTAAGGGATTTTCATGATTTGTCAGTAGTCCGTTGTCAGTTGTCCGTTGTTTTGTGCTTACCGGGCTTGAGAGCCAAGTCTTCAGCGAGTTCGTTATCCACCACTAAAACAACGGACAACTGACTACTGACAACGGACATTTTTTATCTTCCGCGCACTAACCCTAAGATGTCGCCGCTGAAAAAGACTATGACGGCGACGACGAGGCCGAGCACCATGACGAGCGCGTAGTTGGCCGTCAGCCCCGTCTGCGCCGCGCGCAGGAGCGGCGACATGAGACGACCGATGAAGGCCGCGATGCCGTTGACCGCGCCGTCTACCGCGATGCGGTCGAAGTTGCCCGTGTACCTACTGATCCGGCGCGTGAGCCACGCAGAGCCGTTGACGGCACCGTCAATCCCCTTCGAGTCAACCGCATAGACGCCGCGCGCCGCGTCCATCGTGCGCCGCGTGAACAGGAGTCCGTAGAGTTCGTCCACCCAGTACTTGTTGTAACTCGCGCGGTAGAGCGCGCCGAGACGCGCCGCCCAAAGGTCAGGCAGGTGCGGCTTCTTCACGTAGAACAGATAACCGAGCAACATGCCGATCCCTGCGGCGATGAGCGAGATGATGATGAACAACCCCTCGGTCAGGAGATGGCTGTGCGTCACGCCCTCGACGGCGTGCGCGAGGTTGAAGCCGGTGTCGTTGCCGTAAGGGCTATGCGCTGCTGCTCCGTGCGCCCCTTCGCCGACCGGAACATCCCCGGAAGTCGAGGCGATCAAGTTCGCGTCAGGTTGCACGCCCGCGCTCGCGTGTTCCGCGCCCGCGACGTGCGGCGCGTTGAACTTTCGCGTCGAGGGATTCCAGACGACCGGCTCCAGCCAGTTGACGATGTTCATGCGCCCGCCCGGATGCTCCGCACCCGTAATGAACTTGAACGCGGGGCCGATGCCGACGAGGCCGCCGACGACCGCGAGCACGGCGAGCACCGCGAGCGGAACCCACATCGCGGGCGGCGACTCGTGCGGAACGACCGAGCCGTGTCCCTGCCCGTGCGCGTGCCGGTCGTGCGGGTCGTGTTGATCGTGTATATCGCGCCCCCTGGCGTCCTCGTGCGAGCCTCCGCCCGTCTCCTCCACGTGCGCGATCCCGACGCGCTCTTCCGGCGCGTGGTGCGGGCGGTCGCCCGCCGATTCCGTGCGCGCGTGGTGCGTCTTGCCCGCGTCGTCATAGCCGTGCGCGTGCGCTTCGTCGGCCTGTCCGCCCGCGTGCACTTCGAGGAAACGCTCCTTGCCCCAGAAGGTCATGGCGACGAGGCGCGTCATGTAGAAGGCGGTCAGGGCGGCGGTGAACGTGCCGACCGCCCAGAGCAGCCAGCCGTAGGGGATGAGCGTGGTGGAAGCCGCGTTCCACAGGATTTCGTCCTTCGACCAGAAACCTGAAAACGGGATGATGCCGCAGATGGCGAGCCAGCCCGCGAGGAACGTCAAATAAGTCTTCGGCATGTACTTGCGCAGGCCGCCCATGCGCCGCATGTCCTGTTCGTGGTGCATGCCGTGTATGACCGAACCCGCGCCGAGGAACATCAGGGCTTTGAAGAACGCGTGCGTCATCACGTGGAAGATGCCTATGACGAACGCGCCGACGCCGCAGGCGAGGAACATGAAGCCGAGTTGCGAGACGGTGGAATAGGCGAGAACTTTCTTGATGTCGTTTTGCGTGATGCCGATGGTCGCGGCGAACAAAGCGGTCAGCGCGCCGACTATCGCCACGACGAGCATCATCGTCTGCGAGTGCTGAAAGATGACGTTCGTGCGCGTCAGCATGTAGAGGCCCGCCGTCACCATCGTCGCCGCGTGGATGAGCGCGGAAACGGGCGTCGGCCCCGCCATCGCGTCGGGCAGCCAGACGTAGAGAGGTATCTGCGCAGACTTGCCGCACGCGCCGACGAAGAGGCCGAGCGCGAGCCAGGACATGAGGCCGAACGTGCCGAGCGGTTCGACGGGGTAGCCGGATGCTGCGGCCATCACCTGCGTGTACTGCGTCGAGCCGAAGGTGGCGATGATGCCGAAGACTGCGAGCGCGAAGCCGAAGTCGCCGATGCGATTCGTGATGAACGCTTTGCGCGATGCGTCGCCCGCTTCCTTGCGGTCGAAGTAGTAGCCGATCAAAAGGTACGAACAGAGCCCGACGCCTTCCCAGCCGACGAACATCATCAGGAAGTTCGACCCCATCACGAGCACGAGCATCATGAACATGAAGAGGCCGAGGTAGGCGAAGAAGCGGTAGAAGCCCGCGTCGCCGTGCATGTAGCCGGTGGCGAAGACGAAGATGCACAGGCCGACGCCCGTGATGATGAGGATGAAGATTGACGAGAGCGGATCGAGTTGATAACTCCACTCCACGTCGAGCAACGCGCCCAGGCCCTTCTGTTCGGGTTCTTCGCCGGAGAGTACTGCGACCGTTTCGCCCGGGCGCGCGCCCGTCTCGGCGGCTTGCTGGCGCGCACGCGCGGCGGCCTTCTCCTGCGTCAACATACGCGCGCGTTCGCGGTTGCCCTGCGTCAGTTCCGTCGCGCCGCCCGGAATCCACTTGTAGACGAACGCGCCGTCCTGACTCGTCACGTAGGGTTGCGGCCACTGCGCGTGGCTGCCGAAGCCGTAGGAATAGACCGCCGCGACGCCGAGCAGAAACGCGAGCGCGACCGACCCGACCGCAATCGCCGAGACGACCGTTTCCGAGAAGCGCAGGCGACGACCGAGCAGCCCGTTGACGGCGGCTCCGGCGAGCGGCAGAAGCGGAATGAGCCAGATGAGTCTGTGCATATACTCAAGAGTGACAAGTGACGGGTGACAGGTGACAGGATGAAGACAGGTTTTTGTTTATCCTGTCACCTGTCACCCGTCACTTGTCACCATTTCAATAGATCAATCTTGTCAATAAGGATCGTCTCTTTGTTGCGATAGAGCGCGATGACGAGGCCGAGGCCGATGGCGGCTTCGGCGGCGGCGACGACGATGATGAAGACCGTGAAAACCTGTCCGGCGACGGCGTTCATGTTGCCCGTGTCCTGCAAGTAGCGCGAGAAGGCTATGAAGTTGAGATTGGCCGCGTTCAGGATCAACTCGATGGACATGAAGATGACGATGATGTTGCGGCGCGTCAGCACGCCCGCCACGCCGATGATAAAGAGGAGCGCGGCGATCACCAGAAACTTCGACAGGTCAGGCTCCAACACCCCCTGCTTGATCGTCTGCCAGCGGCTAACCGCCGGAGCTTCCTGCAAAATGAGCGCGAGCGCGGATGCGATAAAGTGGTTCATAAGAGAATGAGGGATGAGGAATGAGGAATGAGGGATGGATAAAAGCACTCGCCAGGTTGAGTGGTTTTCTTATTCATCCTTCATCTCTCCTCCCTCTTCCTTTGTTTCAATATCGTCGGTGGCCGCTTCCTGTTTGTTCGTGCGCGCGAGCATGACCGAGCCGATGATGGCGACCAGGAGGAGCACGCTCGCGATCTCGAAGGGCAGCGCCGCGTAGCGGTAGAGGCTCGCGCCGACGAGTTGCGTGTCCTGCGAAATGCGCGACGTGCCGGTCGCCGCAGGCGACAAGTTTTGCTGCCGCGCTTGTCGTCGCGCGGCGAGTTGCTGGCGCTGTTCGGGGGTGTCGAGGTTGTTGTTCCTCAACATCCCCTCGTAGCCCTGCCGGATCGCGTAGATGAAGCCGAGCGAGAGCAGCACCAGCACGACCGCGCTCGTCGTCACTTGCAGCGGGCGGTTGAATAATTCCTCGTTGCCTCGTTCTTCCGCGCCGACGTTCACGAGCATGATGACGAACAAAAAGAGCACCATCACGCCGCCGACGTAGACGAGAATCTGCACGCCCGCGATGAACTCCGCGCCGAGCAGGATGAAGAGCGCGGCGACGGAAATGAGCGTTGAGATGAGAAACAGCGCGGAGTGGACGGCGTTGCGCGCGAGGATGGTCAAGAGCGCCGCCACCAGCGCCGCAATCGCGAAGACCCAGAAGAAGGCCGCTTCCCAACCGTTAAGAGTCATAAAGATTTAAGGTCGCCCGTCAGTCCAAATGCATGTCATCAACAAACCGGGAGTCTTCCGTGAAGTCGTAAACCGCGCACTGTTCTTCGATTACCTGCCGCACGATGCGTGCGACTTCTTCTCTCGATCTGCCGCCGACTGCGTTCTTCCGCATCAGGTAATCGGTCACCTCTCGCGGGGTGGTGAGTTCATTCGCTTCGGCGTCGGGAATCGAAACGCCGAACTTCTCTTCAAACGCCATCACCAGTTCGACCAGATCAAGCCCCATCTTTAGGATTCGTACTTTACCGTTTCGCGTCCCTGTTCGAGCATCTCGCGGTTCCAGACGAAGCCTGCGCGCGAGTAGGTGGCGAGTTCGAATTCCTGCGTCAGTTCGAGGCAGGCGGTCGGACACGCCTCCTGACAGAGAGCGCAGAACATGCAGCGCGAGGTGTCGAAGATAAACTCGTCGAGCACCTTCTTCTTGCGCGCCTTGCCCGCCGTGATGATCTCTATGTCCATCGCGATCACGTCGATGCAGTCTTCGGGGCAGGCGAGCGCGCAGAGGTTGCAGGCGATGCAGAGCGTCTCGTAGGTTTCGGGGTCCATGTTGAGACGCGGCGCGCCGTGAAAACGCGGCGCGACTTCGGCGCGCGCCTTCGGGTACTGCTCCGTGTAAATCCCCTTGCCCGCCACCGAGTCCTTGTCGGTCAGCGCGCCGAGATTGAATTTCAGCGTCAGCTTCAACCCCGCGATCAAATCGAAGAGGAAGAAACGCTTCAGCTTCTCTTTCCAATCCGCCTCTGGAACATAAACTTCCGGCATAAGAAAATTCCCTTCCCCTTATCCTTCCGTCGCCGCTGCTGTTGCCGCCGTCGTGCTGGCGACCGCCGTTTGGCCTTTGGGCGCGTTGACGAGTCGAATCCCGACGCGCTGCTTCTTCAAGTTGAAATCGCGCGCGCCGTGGTTGATGTACGAGAGCATGCCCGCCGCGACGAACACTCCGAGCGCGCCGAACGCGACCATGATCAATTTGCCCGTCGCCGTCAGGTTCACGCCGCGCGCGATGGATTCGACCGTGTTCATGCCGCGCCAGCCGTCGAGCGCCTGCACCGTGAAGAGCGCGATTGACGTGAGCGTGATGTTCAGGAGCGCTGCGGGGAGCATCCATTTCCAGCCCAGGTCCATCAGTTGATCATAACGGTAGCGCGGGAACGTCCAGCGCAACCAGAAATAGACGTAGAGCAGCACGGCCATCTTCAACATGAAGACGACGAGGCTGACCGCCGTGAACAGATGCGGGTGGATCGCCGCCAAACGCCACGTGAACGGGAAATACCAGCCGCCGAGGAACACCGCCGTCGCAATCGCCGAGACGACGATCATCGCCGCGTATTCAGCCATAAAGAAGAGCGACCAGCGCATGCCGGAATATTCCGTATGGAAGCCCGCGACGAGTTCCGACTCCGCTTCCGGCAGATCGAACGGCGCGCGGTTGTTCTCCGCAATCCCGCTGACCAAAAAGACTATGAAGCCGAGCGGCTGATAGAAGATGTACCAGATGGAATCCAGCCCTTGCGCCGAAACGATGCCCGACAAGCTAAGCGTGCGCGAGAACATGAGCGCGCCGATCAAGGCCATGCCCATCGCGACTTCGTAGGAGACCATCTGCGCCGACGAGCGCAGGCCGCCGAGCAGGGCGTACTTCGAGTTGGAAGACCAGCCCGCGAGTATCAGCGCGAGCACGCCGACTGACGAGACCGAGAGCACGAACAAGAGTCCGATGTTGATGTCCGTGATGACGCCCCAGTCTGGCGCAAACGGGATCACGACGAAGACGACGAAGGCCGCGACCACGGAGATGAACGGCGCGAAAAAGAAGATGTACGTGTCCGCGCGGTCGGGCTTGAGGTCTTCTTTCGTCAGGAGCTTGATGGCGTCGGCAATGGGCTGCAACAGCCCCCACTTCCCTACGCGCATAGGCCCCAGACGCGCCTGCATGAACGCGGAAATCTTGCGCTCAAGGTACGTCGCGTAGGCCGCCCAGATTGCCACGCCCGTCACGACCGCGCCGATCTGTATGAACGGCCAGACGACGTAGTTTATCGTCTCCCGCCCAAGCCCCAGTTTGAGCAAAAGTCCGTTGATTAAATCCGGCGGCGCGAATAATGCGAGCATGTCCATAGAGAATATCAGCGGTTATGCCTGTTTACCTTCAAGCGCATCTACGCGCTCTTGCAATTCGTCAATATCCGCGCGCGTCGTCAGCACCAGTGATTCAATACGGTCGAGCCTTCGCCCCTGCTGACGTAGTTCGCGCCCCATGCGCGTCACTTCAGTTTCAACGCGATCCAGACGCGTGTTCACTTCGGAGAAACGCTCGTTCATTTCAGAGCGGAGGCTACTCATCTCCGTGCGCAGTTCGCCGACTTCACGGCTAATCGCGCTCAGATAATTAAGAATCTCGGTTGTGCGGTCAGTGCTCATAAACCCCGCCTCTCTTTGTAGGCCGCTCCTGATTTAGTAATACCGTTTTATACGTCGATCTCGAAAGTGCAGTCGTGTACGGCCTTCAAATCAACCAACTCGTAATCGCTGTCGAGCGTTCCGGCGCGGTCAACGACGAGGTAGGACGACCACTCGCCGACGGCGAAGGGCGGCGTGTGCCACGTCGCCTTGTGATACGCGTAAGGCAGTCGCCCGTTGACCAGAAACGCTACGATCTCTTCGACCGCGGGCGCGCTCCGCTCTGATGGCGGCGCGACGCAGATGATTGACCGCGACGAGACGAGCGGCGAAAAGACCTGCATCGTCCGCCGGTGCCGCGCCATGAACTGAAACTCGAACGGTCGGCGCTCGCTCGTCGCCCCCGTCAAACTCGGCGCGCCCGTCCCCAGATCAATTTCCACCGACCCGCGACTGTCGAGCAAAATCCCGTACGGCGCGAACCGCTCACGCGTCATCTCCTGCACGGCGAGGCGAACAATCCTCATAAAACGTCAGTTGTCAGTAGTCCGTGGTCAGTTGTTCAATCCAAATCTTCAGCCACTCGCTTGACAATCACATGCAACGGACAACTGACCACGGACTACTGACAGTTTCATCGATCAATTTCTCCGAGCACGATGTCGAGCGTGCCGATGATGGCGACGACATCGGCGACGAGGTGGCCGAGGCACATCTGGCGCAGCGCCTGCAAGTTGATGAAACACGGGGGGCGCACGCGCACGCGCGCCGGACGCGATGAGCCGTCGGAGACGAGGTAGCATCCGATCTCGCCCTTCGGCCCTTCAATCGAATGATAGTAGTCGCCCGCGGGCGGCTTGATGATCTTCGGCACTTTCGCGTTGACGGGGCCGTCCGGCATCTTCGCGAGCGCCTGTTGCACGATGAGGCGCGACTGTCGCATCTCTTCGAGCCTCACGAGGTAACGATCATACGTGTCGCCGTTTTCGCCGACGGGCACGTCGAACTCCATGTCGGCGTAGGCCGCATACGGGCGCGACTTGCGTATGTCCCAGGCGACGCCCGAACCGCGCAGCGCCGGGCCGGACAGCCCGATGGCGATGGCCTCCTCAGCCGAGATGACGCCGATGCCGACCGTGCGACCGAGCCAGATGCGATTTTCCGACAACAGCGTCTCATACTCCGCGAGGCGATGCGGGAAGTTGTCAACGAACCGCGTCACGTCTTCCGTGAAGCCGTCGTAAGTGTCGTTCGGCATGCCGCCGATGCGCCACGCGTGGCAGGTGAGACGCGCGCCGAACTGGCGTTCAAAAATTTTCAGAATCTCTTCGCGCTCGCGCAAAGCCCAGAGCAGCACGGTGAACGAACCGATGTCGAGTCCGTGCGTGGCGAGCCAGAGGAGGTGCGAGGAGATGCGATTGAGTTCGGTCAGGACGGTGCGTATGTAGTGCGCGCGCGGCGGCACTTCGAGACCGAGCATCTGCTCGACCGTCTCCACCCACAGGAGGCCGTTCGAGACGGCGGCGATGTAGTCGAGCCTGTCCCAGTAGGGCGCGATCATCGGGTAGAGACGGTGCTCTGCGATCTTCTCCATGCCGCGATGGAGGTAGCCGATGTCGCAGTCGAGATCGATGACGGTCTCGCCGTCGAGTTTCAGTATGACGCGCAGGACGCCGTGCGTCGAAGGGTGCTGCGGCCCCATGTTCAGCACCATCTCGGGGCTGTCGAGCAGCGTCTCTCGTGTTGTTGCGACTTCTACTTGGTGCATAAAACTGTCAGTTGTCCGTTGTCAGTTGTCCGTTGTTCTTCGTCTGTTCCCAGTTGCTCACTAAAGATTGAACGACTCGCTTGAGAGCCGCATGCAACTGACAACTGACTACTGACAACGGACGCTTTCTATTTCCTATCGAGTGGCATTACTTCTTTGCCCGCGCGGAAGATTTCGCGCACGCGCCGTTCGTCGGGCGTCGAGAGAGCTTCGAGGCCGTAGGCGCGCCGTTGTTCGAGTTGTTCGCGTTGCACGTCCGTAAACTCCGGCAGGTGCTTGACCGTCCAGTTGTTCTCCACGGGTTCGAGCGGGTAATCCTTGCGCAAGGGGTGGCCTTCCCAATCGGGCGGCAAAAGTATGCGGCGCAAATCGGGATGATTGCGAAACTGCACGCCGAAGAGATCATAGACCTCGCGCTCCATCCAGTTCGCGGCAGGCCACACGCCCGTCACGCTCTCGACGCCTTCCGCATCCGTCGTCTGCGCCTTCAAGCGCACGCGCACGTTTGCGCTGATTGAGTAAAGGTTATAGACGACCTCGAAAGGCGCGTCGGCGCGTTCGGGAAAGTGTACGCAGGTGAGATCGGAGAGATAATTGAACGGCGACTCCGCATCGCGTTTGAGAAACTCACAGACCTCGACGACGCGTTCCGGCGCAACATGTACCGACAACTGGCCGAGAAATTCCGTCGCTTCCAGGACCGCTCCGTCTAAATTTTTCTGGAGGCGTTTGACGAGTGGATGGTTCGATGCGTCCGCAGGCTTCGCCCCTTCTTCCTTCTTCTTGACGGGAGCTTTCGGCGCACCCGCAGAAGCAGCGGCGGCAGCGGGCGTTGTTGTTGGCGTAGTTGCCGGCGTCGCCGTC
This sequence comes from Pyrinomonadaceae bacterium, assembly GCA_035296385.1. Lineage (GTDB taxonomy): Bacteria > Acidobacteriota > Blastocatellia > Pyrinomonadales > Pyrinomonadaceae > JAIVJZ01. Next base: position 22,940 of record DATHBB010000054.1, read on the forward strand.
GTCGCACCGGACTTCTCGCCCGCAGTCTGTTTGAAGGCGGCGGCTTTGGCGCGTGCCTCCGCGATGCGCGCGGCCTTTTCTTCGTCGGATGTGGCGTTTGACGTTGCTGCACCGGCGGGCGTGGTAGCGGAAGTCTCGCCGCCGACTTTTGCATCACCCTTTGCGGCAGCCATCTTGGCGGCGGCCTTCGCTTTGGCCTCGGCGATGATGCGCGCGCGTTTCTGCTCGGGAGTCTCGTCCGAAGGTGGCGCGCTCGCGGATGATTCGGCCTCGCCGGACGACGCGCCCATCAGCGTATCGCGCGACTGACCGGAAGGCGCTTTCGCCTGCGGCGCGGCCTGACTTTCGGGCGAGGGGGGCGCGTCCGCGTGCGGCGGCGCGGGTAAACTACCGGCCTGTGAGATTTCTTTACCGGGACTCGGCGATGTGTCGTCGGTGCGCGGCGGGGTGGCAGCGTCGGTCTTGACGGGAGGCGTTTGGCTCGCGGTGGTCGCGCCGCCTTTTGCGGCGGCCATCTTCGCGGCGGCTTTGGCCTTCACTTCGGCCATCATGCGCGCGCGTTTCTGTTCGGGAGTTTCGTCGGCGGGGGGCGCGGCGGGTTGCTCCGTCGCGCGGTCGTCAGAGTCGGGTGGAGATGTTTTGTCAGGTGCGTCGTTCATCGGCTTAAGAAGTTAGACTCCGGCAACAAGGGACGCGCACGGGCTGCGCGACGACTTAAAAATTGCTGCCCCAAACTTTCGACTTGTATATCTGACAAAGAAGCACAAAGGCGGTGGACGAGAAGGATTTTTAACACGCGCCTTAAGCGTTGTCAATAAACATGTCCGGCGCGCGGCGTCAAGGCCACCCGTCGCTATAAATCCCCATCTAACTTGACGATAAGAATCCCGAAAAAGTATCATACCGGATTGACAGGTGACCCAAATTCGCACCTGTCTTCAGAGGAAGGAAAACATGAAAGACGGAATTCATCCCAAATATAACGAAATCAAAGTCGCCTGCGCCTGCGGCGAGAATTTCACCACGCGTTCGACCCGCAAGGACGACCTGCACGTGGAAATCTGCTCGGCGTGCCACCCGTTCTTCACGGGCAAACAGAAACTCGTTGACACCGCCGGACGCGTTGACCGCTTCAACAAACGCTACGGCAAGAAGACCGAGATGGCCGCCGCTGCAACGAGCGAACAGGCCGCCGGTTAATAAAGACGCACCGACGCCACAGCCCGTTCCAATTTCTCGAACGAAGGGCACATCAGCTTCGATGAAGCACACCACCTCCGGCCAGTATTAGCGACTCAAAATCTGACGCCGATGCTTACGAAGCGCGGCGGTCGTGCCCGCGCATCCTCAAATGATGCACCCCGGCGACCTCCGAACCTCATAGCGTCGGCGTTGTCGTCTCAATCCCCCGTTAAATTTCCAGAGAGCGAAAATCAAAGTGAGCGCAAACGAAAAAGATTTGATCGTCGGCGGCCAAGCGGTCGTCGAAGGCGTGATGATGCGGACGCCGAACGCCTACGCCGTCGCAGTCCGCCGCGCCGACGGCGAGATCGTGTTCACGGGCGCACAGTTGCCGAAGTGGAGCGACAAGTATCGCTTTTTGCGTCTGCCCGTCCTTCGCGGCGCGGCGGTGCTCGTGCAGTCGATGGCGCTCGGCATCAAGGCTCTCAACTATTCCGCGAGCGAAGCCTTCGCCGATGCGGAGCAGGAGCAAGAGGTCGCGGCGGTCGCACTGACTCCGGCTGTCGTCGAAGGCGAAGGCGACTTTGCGGGGATCACGGGCGGCGTGCCCGGCCTCATCCCCGTGCCGACGAGAAAGCGCGCGGAAGACGAGATGAAACGCGGCGCGAACGCCTCGGTCGTCGGCTCGATCATCTTCGCACTCTTCTTCAACGTCATGCTCTTCATCGTCGCCCCGCTCGTCTTGACGAACGCGCTCTTCATCGCCGCCGGTTGGGCTGTCCCCGCCGGAATGCAAGCGGACGCGACGACGCAAACTCAAACCGCCGCGAACCCAACAAGCGCGGCGACGAATCAAACGGGTGCGACCGGACAGGCATGGTACACGCGCGCCTGGACGAGCGTGCGCGGTTATCTACATCCGGTGCGCCCGTCGGTCGCATTCAATCTGGTTGACGGCGTGATACGCATGTCGTTTTTCCTGATCATGATCCTCACGTTCTCCCTGTTGAAGGACATACGCCGCGTCTTCGAGTATCACGGCGCGGAACATAAGACGGTCTTCACCTGGGAGGCGGGCTTGCCCCTGACGGTCGAGCACGCGCGCGTGCAACCGCGCCAGCACCCGCGCTGCGGGACGAGTTTCCTGATGGTCGTGATGCTCGTCTCCATCGTCCTGTTCTCTATCGTCAAGTTCGATTCGCTCGCGCTGAACATGCTCACGCGGCTCGCGCTCATGCCCGTCATCGCCGGACTCTCTTACGAGATCATACGGCTCTCGGCCAAACGCGAAGGCAGCCTCGTCTTCAAAATGATCACGCTGCCCGGCCTCTGGCTGCAAAACATCACGACTAAAGAACCGGACGACCGCCAACTCGAAGTCGCCCTCTACGCGCTCAAAGAATCGCTCAAACTCGAACCGCAACCGCGCGAGGCTGTTATGACGCCGTTGTCTTAGAGCCGTCAGCTTTAGTGTGCCGGCGGTAGCGATGGCTGAGTTGTCGAGCGACAGTTAGCGGCTTCGCGCCGACGTTGATTACAAAAACTATGATGTGAAAGTTGAATATTCATCTGGACAGGATGGGCGCTGCGAAGCCAATCTCACGGAGGATTCGGACTGGCAATTGTTCAATGGCGTAGCCGATGCGATTCTGAGAAAGTTCAAAGGTAAATTTGTCGAAAAACTCGACGGCTTAGACCAGAGATATTGGGATATTGAGATCGGCGAGAAGGTTGTCACCTTACGTGTTGAGCATTACACGGGAATCTTCCTGTGTGCGAATGATGTAGCCGTAAACGATTTGGTTCGGGAGATCGGAGGCTATCTTGAAGGGATAGAGCCAAAGAAAATGTATCAAGAGGTCTTTTACTTGAAGAATATCTTTCGCATCCGTCCCTCCCGTTGGACGAAGGGTTAGAGTTGACTGTTTTGTTTGCATTAACTTAAACCGCAGTTCGACGGCGGCGTCCGAAGGTTCAGTTGAAGGTCAATAGCTGAAGTTGATTGCTGACAGCTATTTTCAGTTGAGAGTTATTTTATGCTTGAGAAATTAGAACAGATCGAAGCGCGCTACGAAACGTTGTCGGAAGAACTTTACTCGCCGGAGTTGCTGGCGGATCAAGCGGCCTACGCGAAAGCCGCGAAGCAGCACCGCAGCCTCGGCGACATGGTGAAGCGCTATCGCGAATGGAAGACGATCAAGGAAGAACTCGCGGGCGCGCGTGAGATGTTCGACATGAACGCGGACGACGAAGAGATGCGCGAACTCGCACGCGTCGAAGTCGAGACGCTGCAAGTGCAACTTGAGAAGTGCGAAGAAGACCTGCGACTGCTGTTGCTGCCGACCGACCCGAACGACGAGAAGAACGTCATCCTCGAAATTCGCGCGGGCACGGGCGGCGACGAGGCTTCGCTCTTTGCCGCCGAGATGCTGCGCATGTACGGTCGCTACGCGGAGCGTCAGGGCTGGCGCATGGAGATTCTCAACACGTCCGAGTCCGGCATCGGCGGCATTAAGGAAGCGACCGCGCTCATCGAAGGCGACAAGGTCTATTCCAAGTTGAAGCACGAATCGGGCACGCACCGCGTCCAGCGCGTGCCGCAGACAGAGACGAGCGGGCGCATACACACCTCTGCGATCACGGTCGCCGTCCTCCCGGAAGCCGAAGAAGTTGACGTGAAGATTGACGCGAAGGATTTGCGCATAGACACGTTCTGCTCGTCGGGACCGGGCGGGCAAAGCGTCAACACGACCTACTCGGCTGTGCGCATCACGCACCTGCCGACGAACACAGTCGTCTCCATGCAGGACGAAAAATCGCAGATCAAGAACCGCGAGAAGGCCATGCGCGTCTTGCGTGCGCGCCTACAGGAGCAGGAGGAGCAGAAGCAGCACGAACTGCTCGCGACCGAACGCCGCTCGCAAGTCGGCTCCGGCGACCGCTCCGAAAAAATTCGCACCTACAACTTCAAAGAGAACCGCGTCTCCGACCACCGCATCGGACTCACCGTGCATCAACTCAACCTCGTCATGGAAGGCCAACTCGACGAGATCATCAACGCCCTCGTCACACACTATCAGGCCGAAAAGCTCAAGGCCGAAACCGTCGCAGCATAGAAGACAGTGACGAGTGATGAGTGACGGGTGACGAGTTAAAGCAACAAACTTGCTTTATTCTTGCTCGTCACCTGTCACTTGTCGCTCGCTGTTTTTTAGCGACAAGTTAAAGCAGATAACTTGCTTTGTTCCTGCTTGTCACTCGTCACTTGTCACTCATCACTGTTCTCTTATGGAAAGCACTCGCATCCTGCTCATACGTCACGGGCAATCTGAGGGCAACGCCGCGCGTCGCTTCGGCGGGCACACGCCGACGCCCCTGTCCGCGCTCGGGCACAGGCAAGCGGAGACGACCGCGCATGCGCTCGCCGCGACGGAATCCGTCACGGCTATTTATTCGAGCGATCTGCTGCGCGCCGTCGAAACAGCCGCGCCGCTCGCGCGTGCGCTCGACCTGGAGATCAACGAGACAGATGCTTTTCGCGAGCGCAGCGTCGGCCACATGGAAGGCTTGACGTTTGAGGAGGCGGCGCAGAAATTCCCCGAAGAGTATGCGGCGCTCCTGCGCAGAGACTTCGATCACGTCCTCTCCGGCGGCGAAAGCTACCGCCAACTGCTCGACCGCGCCGCGCGCGAACTCGACCGCGCCGTCGCCGCCAACAGTGGCGGCACAATCGCAGTCTTTTCGCACACGGGCACGATCTGCATCCTCGTCCTGCACCTGATGGGCGCGCTCGACGCGTCGACGCTTCGCCCCGTCTGGCTCGGCACGGCCAATTGCGGCATCGCGCGCATCCAACTCCGCACGGACGGCTTCCTACGCGTGGACGCGATTAACGACACGCGCCATCTGGCGTCGTTACAAGAAGAACCCGACAGGTGACGCAAATGCACACGCTACGACGATCTTCCGTTCTCTTCCAAAACGGGGTAAAGTTGCAGCATGATGACAGAATTTCGCAGAGCAACACCGCGCGAGTATTTTGCGGCTTCCGTCGCCGCCCTGATCCTGTTGGCTTTAGCGCCGGTGTGGGTCGCCTCTTCGGCGGCGCGGAAAATCAGCACGCCGCCGCGGGCACGTGAACAGGCTCGCGGCGTCAGCCTTGGCACGTCCGTCGCGAACCGCTCTCACGCGCTCGTGATCGGCAACAACGCTTACCGGCGTCTGCCGAAATTGCTGACCGCAGAGAATGATGCCAGAGTGGTCGATTCGGTGCTCAGAGAGAGCTACGGCTTTCGCACCAGGTTGCTCCTCAATGCGACGCGCCAGCAGATCGTCGGGGCGCTCGGCGCGTACCGCAGGGATTTATCGTCCGAGGACAATCTGCTCATCTACTACGCCGGGCATGGCCTCAATGACGAGGAGGCAGGCCGCGCTTACTGGCTGCCCGTAGACTCAAGCCGCGAAGACAATTCCAACTGGATCAGTGCCGACGACATCACGGCGGGGGCTAAAGCAATTCCCGCGCGGCACGTGCTGGTCATCTCCGATAGCTGCTACTCGGGCACGCTCACGCGTGGCTTGAGCGAAATGCTGCCGCGCCCTTCCGACCGCGAACAATTTTTGCGGAAGATGATGGCCGGCAAATCGCGCACGTTGATGGCCTCGGGCGGCGACGAGCCGGTGGCGGACGGCGGTGGCGGAGGACGCCATTCCGTGTTTGCGAGCGCGCTCCTGCGCGGCTTGAGGGAGATGGAGAAAGACCAGTTCACTGCGGCTGAACTCTTCCGCACCTACGTCGAAGAGAGCGTCGCCGGGAGGGCCAGGCAGACTCCTGAGTACAACCCGCTGCGCAACTCGGGTCACGAGAGCGGCGACTTCGTCTTCGTGCGCGTGAAGCAAGGCGATAAGACTGCGGCGTCGGCGGCTGCCGCGCAGCCCACCCTCTCGCCTTCTAACAAACCGGCGGAGACGGCTGCCGTTCAGGCCGCGCCTGAAACGCAGGAGACTTCCCCGCCACAAAACCGCCGGGAGGTGGAGGAGACGGACGCAAACGATCTGACCGGAACGACGTGGACGGGCAACAGCCCGACGGCGGGGCTGACGGGCGAGTTCCTCATAGAGTTTCTCAAGGACGGTCAACTGCGTTACGTGACTACGGTGCGCGAAAACGGCGAGATCAAGCAGAGAGCCGTTAAAGGAACGTGGCGGCAGTCGGGCGACGCCGTGCAGATCGTGATCGGGAACGCTTTTTCCGTGCTACAGGGCAAGTTCGACGGCTCGACCATCAAGGCCGAGGGCGAAAATATGGAGGGCGACAAGTTGAAGTGGTTGCTGTTGAAGAAACTAAAGTAAGCAGCGGCAGCAGGCGCACGGTCAGGGCGTATGCCGGGCGAATAGTTGCCTAAAGGGTCAGCCCCGCGTGTGTGAAAGAGTTGATGCGAAAACTCTCTCACCCTTCGCGGGGCTGAATTGTTTCCGCCGCCCGCCTAACTATTTCGATTGACGGCAACCGACTCCTCACGCTCCGCCTCAGACAGCAAAGCTTCGTTTGCCTCGTTGTCGCCTTCGAGTTGGCGTTGGCGGTGGACTGTGCCGTCGGAGTCGAAGATGTAGGCCGAGGGCGCTTCTTTCATGATGATGTCCTGGAGGCGCATCAGGCCGTAGAGCAGCGCTTCGGGTCGCGGCGGGCAACCGGGTATATACACGTCAACGGGGATGGTGCGATCAACGCCTTGCATGGTCGAATAGGAATCGAAAGGCCCGCCGGTCGAAGCGCACGCGCCCATCGCGATGACCCACTTCGGCTCCGGCATCTGATCGTAGACGCGACGCACGACCGGCCCCATCTTCAACGTCACCGTGCCCGCGACGATGATCAAATCGCTCTGCCGTGGACTGGGGCGGAAGACGCCCGCGCCGAAACGGTCTATGTCGAAGCGACCCGCGCCCGCCGCGATCATCTCGATGGCGCAGCAGGCCAGCCCGAACGTCATCGGCCACAAGGCGGATTTGCGCGCCCAGTTCACCGTGTTGCGCACCGCCCCCACGTCCATCACCGGCGCGGCCACGTTTCGCCGCAACGCGTTGAAGATCGCGTCCACGGTCGTCAGTACGATTCCTTCAGGATGCTCTGCCATATGTTTAAGTGACAGGTGACGAGTGACGAGCAAGAATTAAGACAGGTTTTCAGTTTCAGCTTTTCGCTTTAACTCGTCACCCGTCACTTGTCACTCGTCACTGTTGTTAAGCCCATTCCAGCGCGCCTTTGCGCCACGCGTAGTAGTAGCCGAGGACGAGTATGCCGATGAAGACGAGCATCTCGACGAGGGCGAATTTGGTGAAGGAGAAATCGTCGCCCATGAAGATGATCGCCCACGGCAGGAGGAAGATCGTCTCCACGTCGAAGACGAGAAAGAGCATCGCGACGATGTAGTAGCGCACGGTGAAACGGTCGTGCGCTTCGGTCGTCGGGTCGATGCCGCACTCGTAGGGGCGCATCTTGTCTTTCTGCCAGACGTTCGGGCGGACGAGCCGCCCCAGGACGATGGGCAAGACGGGAAACGCGACGGCGAAGACGAAGAAGATCATGACCGGCCAGTAGGCCGTGACGGGGCTGCCGACTTGCGCTCCTGTGGTGGCGGCGGCGTTCGTCGCCTCTGTGGTCGCGTTCGCGGCTTGGAGAAGTATCAAGCTCAGCATGGTCTCTACGGGTTGTGACGGGAGGTGCGCGTTCTTTGCTTCGGGTCTCGGTGAACAAGCGAAATATAAGCGCGCGGCCAAACCTTGTCAATGCACTTGTCGCCGACACAGCACGGCGGACTTCTCTGTCGCGAAAATAAATTTGCGCGGGTCGCGCTTTCTGTTGCTTTTTTTCGCTCAGATTGGTAGATGTAGCGCAAATTTTTAGCGCCCGCGCTCCCGGCGCATAAACGGCTCGTTCGCCACGCCCCGCTTGCGGCAAACGCCGGTCTCCGTTTTCATAGAGACAAGAATTTTACAGTCTTCGTTCTCTTCAAAGTCATGCTCCCGCCCGCGCCAGGCGTGCCCGCTTTCGAGCAGACTGACGCAAACGAGATTTATTAGCCGAGCAGTTGTCCCGCATCGCTCGAAAGGAAGTGTTGAAACAGTTATGAAAAGCACCCCCACCCTGCGTCGCCGTTTATTCTTTTACACACTCGTTTCCGCACTGACCGTGTTCGCCGTGTCTGGCGCATACGTCCGCCCCGCCGATTCCGCGAGCGAACGACGGCAGCCCGCCTCCGCGCTCGTCGCGGCGGGCGACCTCGATCCGGCGTTCGACACCGACGGCAAGGTCGTCACGCCGTTCCCGAATGGCCGCGATAACGCGGAGGACGTGGCCGTGCAAGCGGACGGCAAAGTCGTCGTTGCCGGTTCGTCCGGCTCAGACTTCGCCCTCGCGCGCTACAACACGGACGGCACACTCGACCAGACTTTCGGCGTGGGCGGGCGCGTCCACACGGACTTCCCTCTCGATCAGGGCGGCTTCGCCTCCGCGCTCGTCATCCAGCCCGACGGCAAGATCGTCCTCGCCGGAGAGGCAACTGATCCTACTCAGGACTTTGCCAGCGGCTTCGCGCTCGCGCGCTATAACACGGACGGCTCGCTCGACACTTCGTTCGATACGGATGGACTCGTCATCACATCGTTTGCGGGCACGACTGCCGGTGCGACCGACCTCGCGCTTCAATCCGACGGCAAACTCGTCGCGGCGGGCACGAGCAGGAACTTCACGACAATCACGAGCGTCTTCGCGCTCGCGCGCTACAACACCGATGGCTCGCTCGATACGAGTTTTGATGGCGATGGCAGGGCTACGATGGACATCGCGGGTGCCAGCTTTGAAGAGGCTTACGGAGTCGGCTTGCAGGCCGACGGGCGGATCGTGCAGGTCGGAATCGGCAACTCCGCTTTTGCGGTCGCACGCTACAACACCAACGGGAGTCCCGACACCACCTTCGACATGGACGGACAAGTTACGACCGACTTCGGCGAGTCTTTTGAACAGGCCAACGCCGTCGCCTTCCAGACGGACGGGCGGATCGTCGTAGTTGGAGAGGTCGCCACTTCTTTAGTGGACGACGATAACTTCGCCATCGCGCGCTACAACACCGACGGCTCACTCGACAACACGTTTGACGGCGACGGCAAAGTCCTCACAGACTTCGGCCTCGTTGACGGCGCGCAGGGTGTCGTGATCCAGACGGACGGGCGGATCATCGCGGCGGGCAGGGCGGGCACTTTTGCCAGCGGCACCTTCTTCGCGCTCGCGCGCTATAACACTGCGGGCGCGCTCGATACGAGTTTCGACGGCGACGGGAAAGTTTTGACGGACGTTTCCGCCGGACGCTTCAACCTCGGCGGGCGCGCCATCGCCCTTTACACCGACGGTCGCATCGTCGTCGCAGGCGGCGAAAACAGCAGCGGTCAACTCGACTTCGGCGTCGTCCGTTACAATCCTACGGGCGCGCCCGATACCACCTTCGACGGCGACGGCAAAGCCGTCACAGACTTCCCGCTCAACGAAGAAACGATCTCCGACATGGCCGTCCAACCGGACGGTAAGATCATCGCGGTCGGGCGCATGAACCCCCGGCTGATCATCCTTGATACGCAGGACTTCAACTTCCTCCTCGCACGCTACAACGCCGACGGCTCGCTCGACACCTCCTTCGGCTCCGGCGGACTGGTCTCGACGGACTTCAACGGCAACGGCGACGATTTTGCTCATGCCGTCGTGTTGCAACCGGACGGCAAGATCGTCGTGGCCGGGCAGACCGGAGCAAAATCCACCTTTAGCCCCTCATCCGACACCTCTTTCGGCGTCGCGCGCTACAACGCGAACGGCACGCTGGACGAGACTTTCGGCACGGGCGGCAAAGTCGCTGTGGATTTCGGGTCGGGGCACGACAGCGCCTTTGACGTGGCCTTGCAGACGGACGGCAAAATCGTCCTCGCCGGTTCGGATTTTTCCGACTTCAAACTCGCGCGCCTCAACGCCGACGGCTCGCTCGATAGCGGCGCGGCGGGCGACACTACGCCGGCGGACATGTTCGGCACGGGCGGCAAAGTCAGCACCGACTTTAACGGACGAGACGATTCGGCCAACGCCGTCTTGATCCAGCCCGACGGTAAGATCGTCGCCGCCGGTTCGTCTTCCGGTGACTTCGCGCTCACGCGCTACAACCCGGACGGCTCGACCGACGGAGACTTCCAACCGGGCGGCAAGTTCACGACCGACTTCAACGGCGGCGCGGACGCCATCACAAGTCTGGTCAGGCAACCGGACGGCAAGCTGTTGGCCGCAGGCTCGGCCACCGTCCCCGGCACCGGCAGCGATTTCGCGCTCGCGCGCTACGATGCTAACGGCTTCCCCGACACTTCATTCGACTCGGACGGCAAGGTCACGACAGATTTCGGCGGATTCGACCTCGCGCACGACCTCGCCCTGCAAGCGGATGGTCGCATCGTCGCGGTCGGCCTGCACTTCCCCGTCTCAGGAGTCGCCGCCGCGTCGGGTGTCCCGTCTCGCCTTCGCGCCGACGACAAGGTTTACAAGTCGCGGGAAGAGGCCGCTAAATTTGGCGGGCGCTCGTGGCGCACTGCGGCGTTAAATGGTCAGGCGACGCGAGCCGAAACCGCCCCCGCGACCTTCGCCGTCGCGCGCTACGACACCAATGGTTCGCTCGACAACTCGTTTGGTGGCGGCGGCAAAGTCACGACCGACTTCTTCGGCGTTGACAACGAAGCCTTCGCCGTCGTCGTCCAGTCGGACGGCAAGATCGTCGCGGGCGGATATACGGACAACGGCAGCAGCAGAGACTTCGCCCTCGCACGCTACAAAGCCGCAGACGATCCGACCCCGACCCCCACTCCGACCCCGACACCTACGCCCACTCCTACTCCAACGCCCACTCCGACACCTACGCCCACGCCGACACCCACTCCGACGCCTACACCTACTCCGACGCCGACACCCACACCAACGCCGACGCCCACGCCAACACCCACGCCAACCCCGACTCCGACGCCGCAGACGGTACGCTTTAGTTCGAGCGCCTACCTCGTGACAGAAGGCGACGGCAGCGTGTTGCTCACCATTATCCGCGAAGGCGACACGACTGCGCCCGCGACCGTGGATTACGCTACCGAGGCCGACATAGTCACCGTCGGTTGCAACGTCAGTGACCTCAGAGCTTCCGAGCGTTGCGACTACACTACCACGCTCGGCACGATGCGTTTCGCCGCAGGCGAGGCGAGCAAGACCTTCCGCGTCTTCCTCACCGACGATGCCTACGTGGAAAAGGACGAACTTATCTACCTCTCTTTGAGTAACCCGACCGGCGGCCTCTCGCTCGGCAAGCCCGCCTTCGCCACTATCATCATGACGGACAACGACACGAACCCGAACGCACCGAACCCGATTGACACGGCGCAGTTCTTCGTCAGGATGCACTACATAGACTTCCTCAACCGCGAGGGCGAAACCTCAGGCTTCAACGGCTGGGTCAACGCGCTCAACACCTGCCCGACGGGCAACCTGAATTGCGACCGCGTGCAAGTCTCCGCGAACTTCTTCCGCTCCGAAGAGTTCATGCTCAAGGGCTTCTTCGTCATACGCTTCTACAAAGTCTCACTCGGCCCGCCGCCCGGCTACCGCGACTTCATACGCGACTCGCAACGCGTCACCGCGCCGACCGCCGCCGAAGTCCAAGCCGCGCGCGACGCCTTCACCAACGAATGGGTGCAACGCGCCGACTTCAAGGTCATCTACGACGGGCTATCGAATCAGGCTTACGTGGACAAACTGGAACAGACGGCAGCCGTCACGCTCTCCAACAAGGCCGCGCTCGTCGCCGCGCTCAACGGCGGCACGAAGACCCGCGCACAAGTCTTGCGCGAAGTTGTCGAGAGCACGGAGGTCAGAAGGAAGATGTACAACGACGCCTTCGTGTTGATGGAATACTACGGTTATTTGAGGCGCGACGCGGAGGCCGCAGGTTTCAACGCGTGGCTGGCTTACCTGAACGCTAACCCGACCGACTATCGCACGATGGTCAGGGGCTTCATCAACTCCGTCGAATATCGCAAACGCTTCGGCGCGCCCGGCCCGCCAATGCCCGGCGAAACAAACGACTAACAGGCAGGGCAAAGGGTAAAGGGGAAGGGGTAAAGGAAGAAAGAGCAGGCGGCGAACGCCGTGTTCTTTATCCTTTACCCCTTCCCCTTTACCCTTTTTCCCTTTGACCCTGTCTAATTCCCCTATCTAAGCCTTTTTCGCTTCCTCGTGCGAGCCTCCGGCCAGCAGCGTCACGGCATGACCGAGCACCGGACGAATTACCGCGAAACACTCGCGCACGGCCTTCGGCGCGCCCGGCAAATTGATAATCAACGTGCCCGCGCGTATGCCGCA
>DATHBB010000055.1:0-9045 GCA_035296385.1 Pyrinomonadaceae bacterium
CCCGACTTCTCCATACGGCGCGGGTCTGCGGCCAGCGCGGCGACCGCGCGACCGACGAAGTACGGCGTCTCCGACGCGATGAAACCGAAACTCTTGGCCTGCGGATTCGTCTCGGCCACCTCGCGCCAGTTCTCCTCCGTCGCGCCGTAGTGGTCGAGCATCCATTCCGTCCGCATGAAGCCCGGCGAGATGGCGACCGACGCGATATTCTTCGGCGCGAGTTCTTCCGCCATCGCGTAGGCCAGACGTATGGTTGAGACTTTTACGAGATCGAAGAATAAACTTCCGCGATAGCCGACGCCGTCGCCGTCCGTGAGGCCGACGATGAGTGCGCCCTTCTGTTTGCGTTCGACCATCAAGGCGGCGGCGTGGCGGCTCGTGATGATGTGCGAGAACGTCTCGGTGCTCAACCAGCGCAAGCCCTTGTCGAGCGACTGTTTCCAAAACGGCGTCCACTCGGCCTGCGTGTCGCCGCCGAGCACGTTGACGAGTATGTCGAGCCGTCGCTGTTCGCGGCGCACGCGCTCGAAGAGTGCGGAGACCTGCGCCTCGTCCGTGTGGTCAACGCGCGCGTGAACCCCCACGCCGCCGTGCGCCGTCACCATCTCCGCCGTCTGCTCGATGGTCTCGGTGCGCCCTTTGTGTACGCCCGACGCGGGCGGTTCGCCTGCGACGCTCCGACCCGTGCAATAAACAGTCGCCCCCGCCTCGCCGAGCATGCACGCGATGCCGCGACCCGCGCCCCGCGTCGCCCCCGCGACGACGGCGATTTTGCCCGCCAAAGGTCTCTTCTTCGCCTCTTTCAAACGCATCTCCGGCCTCCTCTTCGTGTTGTAAAACCTTCACTCGTGTCGTTAATTTTCAAGCGCAACAGTCGTCTCCAACTTCAATCAGCCCCGCCCCGTGCGCGAATAAATCCAAGATACGAGTTGATTGTTGACACCTCCTGTCATATTTGTGAGATAAAATCGCGGGGTTCTTAAATTTTGCGTAGGAAGCTTTGGAGGCGGCGAGATGCGCGCTGACAGGTTGTTTTCCATAGTGCTGTTGTTGCAGTCGCACAGGCAGTTGACGGCGCATGATCTGGCGGGGCGTTTGGAGGTGTCTGCGCGGACGATTCACCGCGACATGGAGGCTCTGAGCGGCGCGGGCGTTCCCGTCGTCGCCGAACGCGGCACGGGCGGCGGCTGGTCTCTGCTCGGCGAGTATCGCACGAATTTGACGGGGCTGAACGAGGCGGAGATTCAGTCGCTCTTTGTCGGCAAGCCGTCGTCGCGCCTGCTGGCGGATTTGAATTTGGAGAAGGCCGCCGAGGGGGCGTTTTTGAAACTGCGGGCCGCGCTGCCTTCCGTCTACAGGCGCGGGGCGGAGCAGGCGCGCCAACGCATCTACGTTGACGTGACGGGCTGGAATCGCGCGGAGGAAGCCGCGCCGCACCTGCACGCGCTGCAGGAAGCGGTCTGGCAGGAGCGACGCGCGCGCATACTCTACGGGCGCGGCGGCGAGTGCGACGCGCCCGCAGAGCGTCTGGTTGATCCGCTCGGACTCGTGGCGAAGGGAAGCGTCTGGTATCTCGTGGCGGCGGTTGAAGGCGACGTGCGCAGCTACCGCATCTCGCGTGTGCAGGGCGTGGAGCTTCTGGACGAACGGGCGGTGCGCCCTCCCGATTTCGACCTCGCGGCCTACTGGGAGCAATCGGCGGCGCAGTTTCGCGCGCACCTTCCGGCGTATCGCGCGCGCGTGCGCGTGCGTCAGGAGATCGTCGCGCGCTTGCCCTACGCCGGAAGGTTCGCGCGCGTCGAGCAGACGGGCAAGCCGGACGCGGACGGTTGGGTCGAAGTCGCGCTCAGGTTCGACGTGGAGGAGATGGCCTGCGAATACGCGCTCGGCTTCGGCACGCAGTTGGAAGTTTTAGAACCCGCATCGCTGCGCGAGAAAGTTTTAGACGCCGCACAGCGCGTCGTCGCGTTTTATACGCAAGAGACTTTGAAGGGATAAAACTTTCACCGCAGAGACGCAGAGCGAAGCCGCAGAGGGAGCGTAGAGGAAAACGCGGAAGCAGGAGCGCGGAAGGATGAAGTAAAAGCAACCGGCTTTCCATTCATCGTTCCTACTTCCGACTTCCGCGTTTCTTCTCTCTGCACCCCTCTGCGTAAACTCTGCGTCTCTGCGGTGAAGGGTTTAGTTACGCTCCATCGATAATCGCGCCAGCTTCACTGATTGCTCATGCTGACGATGTGTTCTTTCGCCTGATCGTTGCTGGTGCAGATGCCGGAGACGCGCATGCGGAACTCGTCGGGGTTCGACGCGCCGCGCAGAGCTTCCTCCATCGTGATGAGACCGGCCTGGAAGAGGTCTAAGAGCGACTGGTCGAAGGTCTGCATGCCGTATTGCGAACGCCCTGCGGCGATGGCATCGCGTATGAGCGGCGTCTTCTCTTCGTTGGCGATGTAGTCGCGGATCGTGCCCGTCGAGATCATGATCTCGGCGGCGGGCACGCGCCCCACGCCGTTCGCGGCGCGCACGAGTCGCATCGAGATGACGGCGCGCAGAATCCCCGCGAGTTGGAGGCGGACGCTCTTTTGCTGGTGCGGCGGGAAGGACGAGACGATGCGCGTGACGGTCTCCGTCGCGTCGAGCGTGTGGAGCGTGGAGAGGACGAGGTGGCCTGTCTCGGCGGCGGTCAAAGCGGTCTCAATCGTCTCGTGATCGCGCATTTCGCCGACGAGGATCACGTCCGGGTCCTGGCGCAGCGCGCCGCGCAGGGCTTCCGCAAACGAGCGCGTGTCCACGTCAACCTCGCGCTGCGAGATGAAGGATTTTTTGTCGCGGTGGAGAAATTCAATCGGGTCTTCGATGGTGACGATGTGGCCGCCGCGAGTGGAGTTGATGTAGTCGATCATGGCGGCGAGCGTGGAGGACTTGCCCGAGCCGGTCGCGCCGGTAACGAGGATGAGGCCGCGTTGTTCGTTCCCGATCTGTTCAATGGTGGGCGGCAATCCGAGGTCTGTCACGGCGCGCACCTTGTCGGGGATGACGCGCAGGACCATGCTCACCGTGCCGCGCTGCTGGAAGACGTTGGCGCGGAAACGACCGACGCCCGACAGCCCGTAGGCGATGTCAACTTCGGAGACTTCCTTGAAGCGCTGCTTCTGGCGATTCGACATGATGGAGAAGGCCATGTCGAGCGTGTCGTCCTGCGCGAGGCGGGGCGCGTTCATGATGGGTTTGAGTTCGCCGTCAACGCGCATGACGGGGAACGAACCGGCTTTGATGTGTAGGTCGGATGCGCCGCAGGCAGTCGCGCCGCGCAGTAGGTCGTCAATTTTGACGGGCATAAATTTAGAACGAAAGACTCAGGTTAAAAGGGATTCAAGATGGAACTTTCGAGGCCGCGCGGCGGGAAGTTTCCGGACGCGAAAAGACGCGTCTCCATGCGGAGAAGACGCTCTCACGAGCGGGCGCAGCAGGTTGTTTCGGGGATAGCGCGACGGAAAGATTAGCAACCCGAAGCGCCAATTTCATTCTAGCGAGCGAGGCGGCGTCGCGTCAATGAATATCTCTCGATTGCAGAGCGTAGAACGCGGAATGCGGATTAAAGGGCAGAAGAACCGTCAGTCGTTCTGCCTTCTAATCCGCATTCCGTAATCCGAAATCGGCAATTCTTATTCTGTGCCGACGGCCATGAAACTCTCGGAGACTTTCGCCTCCGTCGCGTTCTGGCCTGACGGCTCACTCTTAATGCTGCTGCCGTGCCCGTTATTGTCGGGCGCGGCGGCCTTCGACTCTTTGACGTAAGTGAGCCAGTTGCCGGGCGCTTCGCGCTCGCCTTTGGTGATCTCGAAGAAGGCTTTCTGGATGCGCTCCGTCACCTCGCCGCGTTTGCCCGTGCCGATCTTGATCTGGTCAACCGAGCGGATCGGCGTCACTTCCGCAGCCGTACCCGTGAAGAACAGTTCGTCCGCGACGTAGAGCGCGGCGCGCTGGATGCCCGTCTCGGCGACGGGGATTTCGAGCGCGCGGCAAATCTCGATGATGCTGTCGCGCGTGATACCCGGCAAGATCGAAGATGAGAGCGGCGGTGTGATGACGCGCCCGTCGTGTACGAGGAAGATGTTCTCGCCCGAACCTTCCGAAACGAAGCCGCGGTCGTCGAGCGCGATGCCTTCGGAGTAGCCGTTCTTGATCGCCTCCATCTTGATCAGTTGCGAGTTCATGTAGTTCGCGCCGGACTTCGCCATCGCGGGCATCGAGTTAGGGCTGAGGCGATTCCATGAGGAGACGCACACGTCCACGCCCTGTTCAATCGCTTCGTCGCCGAGATACTTGCCCCAGTCCCACGCGCCGATGTAGCAGGCGAGCGGGTTCGGAAACGGGTTGACGCCGAAGGCCGGACGGTCTTCATCCAGACTGCGGAAGATGATCGGGCGCAGGTAACACTGTTCGAGGTCGCCGCGACGCACCAGCCCGACCGCCGCTTCGCAAAGTTGGTCGAGCGTCCAGTCGTGGTCCATGCGGTAGATTTTCGCGGAGTTCATCAGACGGCGCATGTGCTCGCGCAGGCGGAAGATGGCGGGGCCGCGCTCGGTCGCGTAACAGCGTATGCCCTCGAAGACGCTTGAGCCGTAGTGCAACACGTGCGACATCACGTGGACGCGCGCGTCGTCCCATTTGATGAACTCTCCGTTGTGCCAGACTTCGGAGTTGATGCGCGGCTTCTTCGCGGCTTTCGTGGCGGGTGCGTCGTCTGCAAACATTTATTCGCTCCTTTTCCGTCTCCGCCCCGTCGGGTGGTCGGCGAAATTAAAATTCGGATGATGCCATCACAGAGAATGGTCTTGTAGAAACTCTCTTGCCCAACTTGTACGCGGTAGATTGAATCGCACAATAACAGGAAACGAGCGCGGCTTGCAAGCGCGCCCCTTGCTTCTTCCGACACGCGCGAATTACCATCCTCAGCGTCTTAATAAACGTTGATTCAAAGCGAAATTCCGCACCCGGTTTTGTGACGAGACGAGCGATGCGACACCTGCCGAAGAGCGTTCTACGCTTTGCTCTCGCATGCGTCTGGGTCGTCTCTTTCTCGCTCCAAGGTTGTCGCCCGATGCCCGAAACCTCAAACGTCACCCCGCCGCCGTCTGTCGCCACATCTGAAACGAAACACACCGGCGCAAATGATCCGCGCGCCGTACACTTACGTTCCATTCTCATAGACATGCACGCAGACACTGTGCAACGCATGATTGACGAAGGCGCGGACATCAACGCGCGACTCTCCGATGGTCATTTGGACGCCGCGCGCATGAAAGACGGCGGACTCGACGCGCAGTTCTTCTCGATCTGGGTTGAGCCGCAATTCTTCGGCGGGGGCGGTCGCTCCGCCGTCGAGCGCGCGGACAAACAGATCGCCGCCGTGCGCGCGCTGGCCGAACGCCACCCTGAGACTTGGGAACTGGCGACCACCGCCGCAGACATACGGCGCATCGCCGCCGCCGGACGACTCGCCGCGCTCATGGGACTCGAAGGCGGCTACGCGATTGACGAGCGCCTGGAGAACGTCGAGAAATATTACCGACTCGGCGTGCGCTACATGTCGCCCGCGTGGTCTGTCTCTCTCAGTTGGGCGGGGTCTTCGGGCGACGCTGTCGGCCAGACGCGCGGCTTGAACGAATTCGGGCGCGCGGTCGTCGGCGAGATGAACCGCCTCGGCATCATGGTTGACGTGTCGCACGTTTCAGACAAAACTTTCTGGGACATCGTCGAAACTTCAACGAAGCCCGTCATCGCCACGCACTCCGGCGTGCGCTCAATCGTGAACGTGCCGCGCAACCTGACGGACGATCAACTGCGCGCGCTCGCACGCACGGGCGGCCTCTGCGCCGTCGTCTTCTACCCGCGCTTCATCGAACCAGGCTGGCAGGACGCGCAAGCGCGAGTTGACGCGGAGATCGCGCCACTCGTCGCCGAGGCTTCGCGCAAGGCCGGGGGCACGCCCGCGCAGAAGAAACTCGCGCGCGACCGCGTGCGCGAACGTGAATATGCAAAACGTCTGCCGCGCGTCTCGGTCGCGCGCGTCGTTGACCACATTGACTACATCGTGCGGCTCGTCGGCGTGGATCATGTCGGCATCGGCTCCGACTTTGACGGCATTCAGGCCGTCCCGCACGACCTCGCGACGGTCGCAGACTTCCCGAACCTGACCGCCGAACTCTTAAAGCGCGGCTATACGGAAAGCGACATCAACAAGATTCTCGGCGGCAACATGCTTCGCGTGATGGAAGAAGTCGAACGCACGAACGGGCAGGCAGGGAACGCGAAGAAATAGAATGGCCTCGCAACTTAAAGAACAACTCCCGTGCATTAGTTCCGAGCCTCCGCGTGCGAGTCCGCAGCGCCCGCGCATCGGCCTGCACGCGCCGGTTGCGGGCGGTTTGCAGAACGCGTTGATTAAATCGCGCGCGCTTCGGGGCGAGACGGTGCAAATCTTTTCGCGCAACCCGCGCGGCTGGAAGGCGAAAGAGTTGAGCGCCGAAGAGGTGGAGACTTTCAAACGCGTCCGCACCGAGACCGGGATCGCGCCCGTCGTCGTCCACGCCAACTACTTGATCAACCTCGCGGCTGCCGATGAAGTTATACGCGAGAAGTCCGTCGCATCGTTTCGCGAAGAGGTGGAGCGCGCGATGCTGCTCGGCGCGGATTATCTGGTCGTGCATCCGGGCAGCGCGCGCGGCGCGTGCGAGGCGGACGGCATACGCACCTGCGCCGAGAGTCTGCGCGCGGCCTGCGACGGTCTGGAACTCTCCACGTTTCGCATCCTTCTGGAAAACACCGCGGGACAGGGCGCGTGCATCGGCCACCGCTTCGAGCATCTGCGCGACATCATCGCCGCCTGCCCCGCGCTCGACCTCGGCGTCTGCTTCGACACCGCGCACGCCTTCACCGCAGGCTATGACCTACGCGTCGAAGACGGACTCGACGCCACTTTCGACGCGCTCGAACGAAACGTCGGCACGGAGAACGTGCGCGTCGTACACTTCAACGACTCGAAGGCCGACTACAATTCGCGCGTCGATCGCCACTGGCACATCGGACTCGGGCACATCGGCGGGGCGGCGCTCGCGCGCGTCGCGCAGCACCCGAAACTCGCACAAGCAGCCTTCATCCTCGAAACCCCGCAAGATGAGACGGGCGACGACGAGCGCAACCTCGCCGCGCTCCGGTCTTTCATCGAAAGCAAGGGCGACGAAAAACCGGCCTCAGCGGTCGAAAGCGGTCGAGTAAGTTCGGAAGACGTTTGAATGATTTTGAAGGGAGAGCTTTCAGGATGGCTGACGATTCGGCCAATCAACTCGACGCCCTCAAGTTGCTGAAAGATTGGAGCAGTTGGCTGGTGAGCATCCAGACGGCGGTGCTCGCGCTGTTGGCTTTGTGGGGCAAAGATAAGGTGCAGTTGCCGGACAAGACGGCGCGCCTCGTGTTTCTCTTCTTCGGCCTCTCCATCTTCTTCGCGACGTTCGTGCTCGCGGGCGTGCCGTCAATCGCGCAACGCCTGTCCGGCAAAGTGAACATCTACAAGATGCCGCTCTTCGAGTGGCTGCCTGCGGGCGCGGGATGGCTGCGGACGCTCTGGTTCTTCGCCTTCCTTGAGCACATCCTGTTCCTCACCGGCCTCGCCTGTTTCATGTGGCCTTTCCTGCCGCGTTTCTGATGACGCGCAAATGCCTGACGATACCGCGCCACGCCGCGCGGGTGAAATTCAGTTGGCAAAAGCGCGCCTTGCGGGTAACATAGCGACTGCTTTTCAGCGAACGAGGCGAATCTCGATGAGTTCTGTTTTCCAGCCTTTCAAACTCCTTCTTACGGTGCCGCTCGGCAACCGCGCCTGAACGTGCGCGCGGGTAGGTTCGACGCGGCGACACTTCACCAAAGCAATCAATTAAGAATGTGTGAGCCGGAGACGGAAGCCGTAGTAGCGGCTTCGGCGCGTCCGGCGCGCGGAGTAACGTGAGGAAGGAAGAGTGTGAGTTATGGACGAAAAATATTTTCCCGAGAAGATCGAAGAGAAGTGGCAAAGAGTGTGGGCGGAGACGGGCGCGTTCGAGTCGGAAGAGGACGACGCGCGAGCGAAGTTTTTCTGTCTGGAGATGCTGCCCTACCCGTCGGGATTTTTGCACATGGGGCACGTGCGAAATTATTCCATCGGCGACGCGCTGGCGTGGCACAAGCGCCTGCAAGGCTTCAACGTGCTGCACCCAATCGGCTGGGACAGCTTCGGCCAGCCCGCCGAACAGGCCGCCATTAAACGCAATGTCCAACCGCGCGAGTGGACGGAAGACAACATCGCGCACATGCGTGGGCAGTTCAAACGCCTGGGTATCAGCTTCGACTGGCGGCGCGAGATGGCGGCGCACCGGCCGGACTATTACAAGTGGGATCAGTGGTTCTTCCTGAAGATGTTGGAGCGCGGTTTGATCTACCGTCGCACCTCTCCGATCAACTGGTGTCCGAAGGAAGAGACCGTGCTGTCGAACGAGCAATCGTCGGGCGGCGTGTGCTGGCGCTGCGGGACGCCGGTGGAGAAACGCGATCTGGAACAGTGGTTCATACGCACGACCGAGTATGCGGAGGCGCTGCTCGCCGACATGCGCGAGATCGAGACGGGATGGCCTGAGCGCGTGCTGACGATGCAGCGCAACTGGATCGGGCGCAGCGAGGGCGCGTATGTGGATTTCCCCGTCAAGGACACGGACGCACATGTGCGCGTCTTCACCACGCGCATCGACACCATCTACGGCGCGACGGCCATCGTCGTGGCAGCCGAACACCCGCTGCTCGACGAACTGGAAGAGTCGCCGTTGAAAGAGCGTGTGATGGCGTTTGTGGCAGGCGTGAAGGCCGAGCGAGCGCGCCGCGCCGGGGCTGCGACGGGCGAGGAGGAAGAGAAGGAAGGCATCAACACGGGTCTGTTCGCCGTCAATCCTTTCAGCGGCGAGCAGATGCCGGTGTGGGTGGCGAACTACGTTTTGATCGAATACGGCGCGGGCG
>DATHBB010000056.1:0-6410 GCA_035296385.1 Pyrinomonadaceae bacterium
TTGATCATCATCATCCTCGTGCTGTTGAAGCGTATCTGAAAGGTAGTTTCAGGTTTCAGGTTTCAGGTTTCAGAAATTTGCCGAGGCTGTTTTGGACTTGAAACTTTCAACCTGAAACCTGAAACTATCCGCATGGCCTCAGCCGCACAACGCCTGTCGGAGAACGTCGCGGGCGATTTCTACGTGGACGCAACCTGCATTGATTGCGACGCGTGCCGCCAGATCGCGCCCGCGACATTTCGCGACTACGGCGAACAGTCAATCGTCTATCAACAGCCCGGGACAGCGGACGAGACGCACCGCGCGCTGATGGCGCTCGTCGCCTGCCCGACCGCCTCCATCGGCACGCTCTCGCATCACGACGTGCGCGCCGCCATAGACGCTTACCCCGCGCCCGTTTCAGAAAACGTCTATTTCTGCGGCTTCACCTCCGAGGCGAGCTTCGGCGCGTGGAGTTATTTGATCGTGCGACCGGAAGAGGCGGGCGGGAACGTCCTCGTCGATTCGCCGCGCTTCGCCTCGCAACTCGTCAAACGCATCGTGGCGCTCGGCGGCGTACGCCAAATGTTTCTCACGCACTCGGACGACATCGCCGACCACGAGAAATTCGCCGCGCGCTTCAATTGCACGCGCATCATGCACGCGGCTGACGGCGCGCGCCGTCGTGGGATAGAGCACGTCGTAGAGGGCGACGGTGAAGTCGCGCTGGACGCGGAACTTCGCCTCATCCCCGTGCCCGGCCACACTCGCGGCCACATGCTTTTGCTCTACCGCGACAAGTATCTCTTCACGGGCGATCACCTCGCCTGGTCGCCCGCGCGCGAGACGCTGACGGCCTTTCGCAGCGTCGCATGGTATTCGTGGGAGGAGCAGACGCGTTCGATGGAGAAACTGCTGGATAAGCGTTTCGAGTGGGTGCTGCCCGGTCACGGGCGCATACATTCGGACACAGCCGAAGGGATGCAGAGTCACCTCAGACGCTGCATCGAATGGATGAAAACTAAATAGCCCGCCTTGATCGTTATAAATCAAGGCGGACTATCGAGTTTCTACTTCTTCGACGTTCGGCTAGTTGTTTCGCCGTAACCTTCGTAGTCTACGCAATCCGAATCCTACCAACAACAAGCCCACTCCGCCGCCGATCAATTTGGTCGTGCCGCTCACGCGTTGCAGCGTGAAGATCGACATCTTCGCCGAGATCGAATTTGCGGAGATGGCCTTCTCGGGTTTCGCTTCGGGTTGCTCGCCGTCGCCTTTCGCCGTCGCGCTCTTGAATTCGTTGGCCGGCGTCGTCGGGTTGTCGGTGACGGTGTAGAGTTTGCCGTCGAGCAGGTACATGCTCTGCAACTCTTCGCGGTTGAAGGGGCGCGCGCCGCGCCTGCCGAAGACGGCGAGCTGGTTGCCGCTCTCGTCAACGGCGCGGTCGCGATCCAGGCCCTCCGAGAGCGCGACCGCAGGGCCGATGGTCTTGAAGGTGGAGATCAGTTTCGGGTCGGGGCGCGGGCTGAAACCCGCGTAGGTAACTGACGTTTCGGGGTCGGTCAGTTGCAGTATGCGCAGGCCGTTGTGCCCGTCGGCGACGTAGGCGTAGAGGCTCGCGTTCGTCATCGCCACCTTGACCTGATGCGCGTCGTTGATCTTGCCTTCGGCGTTGAACATCTGGTCGAGCTTTGGCTGCTCGGGGTTCGTGACGTTGATGATGGCGACGCCGTCTTTGCCGTTGGCGACGTAGGCATAGGTGCGCGCCACGTAAACGTCGTGCGCGTGCGAGAGCGGCACTTTCGCGCCTTCGATGAGATGCGCCTCTTCCGGTTTCGTCACGTCTAAGACGTGCAATCCCTCTTCGTCAACGACGAAGGCGTAGCGGAATTGTATGGCGACGGCGTGCGGGTGATGAAGCGAAATCACTTTGGCGACTTTCGGGTTCATCGGGTCGTCTATGTTGACGATGACGAGCGATTTTTCGGTCGTGATGTAGGCGTGCGTGCCCGCGATCTGTATGTTGTTCGCGCCTTCGAGCACGCCGTTCGGGTTCCACGTCAGCGCGCGCTTGAGATAGTTGTTCAGCGGGTCGCCGTCGAGGAGCGTGGCCGCGCCGACCGTGACCAGACCCTCGTGTTTGTCGGCGACGTAGATGTAGCCGTAGAGCGGGTGAATCGGCTGCTCCTGATTTTCGGGGAGACGCTTGCGCACCGGGTCGAGCGCGAGCGTGGAGGGCGCTGCAACGGCGGTTGCGTACTTCGTCTTCACCCAGAAGCGTTGGCCGAAGCGCGAGACGGGCGCGGTCGTGATGCGCTCGGAGAACCCCTTGTGGTCGATCTGCGCGATGTCGTAGATGCGCAGGCCGCCCTCGCCCGCCGCGACGTAGGCGTACTCGCCGCGCATCTGCACCTGCAAGACTTCGGGGTTGCCGGGGTGCTCGTAGAAAGTCTCCAGCTGCCTGCCGCCGTCAACAAACTTCTTGTAGTTGTCGGGGTAGGCGAGTTTGTGCAAGGTGCTTCCGATGACCGCCTGCGGGTCTTCGCGTTCGGTGACGGGGATGACTTCGAGCGAGTGCTCGGCGGCGACGTAGACGTAGCGACCCATGAAGTTGACGAAGTTCGTCCCCTGCATCAGGAGTTGCGCCATCCACGCGTTGTTGTCGTTCTGCTTCGAGACGTGGCAATCCGTGCAGCCTTTCGTCTCCGTCGCGCGCACCGTGTGCGGGACGTGCGTGGAGAACGCCTGACCGCTGAAGCCCTCGGCGGAGATGGTCTGCTGCTGCGAATAAATCCACTCGCGATTTTGATTCTGCGAACTGACGATGACGGCGGAGCGCGAGGCGGCGGGCGCGACGCGATGACCCGTCACGGTGCCGTCGCGCGCGAGCATGAACACGTCGTCGCGAAGGACCTGGAAGTTATAGGTCGTGTAGTTGCGCGAGTCGTCGCCCTCGTTGTGGCGATTGGGCATCTTGCGGTTGGCCTTCATCGAGAGGTGGCAGCCGAAGCAACTCGTCATCCAGGACGAGTGGCAGGCAAAGCACGTCATCTGATTGTCGGCGTGCGCGAGCGACTCGTCCTTTTCCGGCACGTCGCCCCAGGTCGTATTGTCTTTGCGTATGGTCTTGGCGTAGCGCGAGAGTTCGTTGTACTCCTCCGTGTTGGAGGGATCAATGCTATCCATCGTCTGCTTGACGCGCCACCACTTGCCCGGTTCGACGATGGAGTTCTGCACGATAGAGCCACCCTTGATGGGAACATCAACCTCCCGCCCGTCCTCAGTCTTGACTTTCTTAGTCGTACCGGCTGCGGGCACGAGTTCAAAGAGCGGTATCTTGTTGCCCTCAGTGTCGCGTGCGTAGAGATTTTTCGAGATGTCTTTGTTTCCGCTGCGCGGCGCGCGAAGGTTTCGCCCGCGCTCTTTGTCCACGAGTTTGCCGCCTTCGATGCCTTGTCCGGCGGCGGGGCCGGTGGTGAAGAGTTTCGCCTTCTCGCGGATCGTGCCGTGACAGTCGGTGCAGCCGATCTCGATGGCGGCGCGCGGCTCGTTGTAGAGAATGCCCGTGCCGTGCGTGTCCTGCCGGAAGTGGCAGTCGGCGCAGTGCATGCCTTTCTCAAGGTGTATGTCCTTGAGGTGGACGGGCTGGCCGGACTTGTACGCGCCGTCGCCGGAGAAGGCTACGGCGTCGGCCAGTTTTTTCGGCGTGACGGTTTTGATCTGCTTGCCGTAGCCGTCGAGCATGTTGCCCGCGCGGTCGCGTTTGAAGACGGCGCGGTACATCCAGCCGTGCCCGTGATAATCCGCGAAGACGGTCTGCTTGAGTTGCTTGCCGAACTCGCCGCCGGGTTCGCCCGTCTTGACCAGGAAGTCGTCGGGCGAGGCGCGGTCTTTCCACTTGCGCATAGACCAGAGGCCGCGCACGTGCGCGCCTTCGGGATTGCGGTCGAACTTCTCCTGCTCCTCGTCCTGCGTCGGGTTCTCCTGCTTGGCCGGATACATCTTGTCGCCGTCCGTCTCGTTGTCCCACCACATGAAGCCCGTGTAGGTGGCGACCATGTTCGTGCCGGGGTGCATGTGACAGGTCATACACTGCGAGGTCGGGATGGCGTTGGTGAACTGGTGCTTGATCGGGTGGCCGGGTTCATTGCGCGGAATATTCGTGTCCGCGCTGTCGGACGTGCCCATGTTGCCGAACTTGGCGTAAGGGCCGGAATTGACGGGGCTGCGGTCGTTGGCGTAGACGACGTGACAGGCCGTGCAGCCGGAGGAGCGGTAATCGCCCGGATGATCGTTCGTGCCGAGATGGTTGAGCGTCGGATCGAGCAGGCGCGTCTTCTGGATGCCGAGATAGACGGGGTCTGTGCGGTTATTCGTGCCGAGACCGCGCGGGCTGAGTCCCTTGTCGGGCTTACCGGGTTCTTCCTCGCGGTCGGGCAGGCCGACTTCGAGACGACGACGACCGCCGCGCTCGAAGACGCGCAGGATGTTGCCCGGTTGCGAAATCTCCCAACGCGGAAGCGGGTCGATGAAGGGCAGCCAGCCCTTTAAGAGTTGTTCTTCTTTGGTCGGCTGCGGAACCTGTATGAGGCGCATCGGAGCGCCGGTCTCTTCGGCGTAGGCTTCGCCGAAGCGCGTGTCTTTGAGCGGGAAGCCGCCGTTGTTGTAGAGCGCCGCGCCCCAAAGCATGCCGCCGTGCCGCATCATGCTGTTGTCGTTGGCCTCGACTTCGGGCGCGTGGCACTCGGAACAGGTCTTCGCCGCGACGCGCAAATCCGCCGGGTTGATGAAGCGTACGAACTCCCAACTCTCACGGTTGAGAAGCGCGTTGGTGCGTTCGGGGTTCGCGCTCGAAGTTTTACCGCCGATTTTCCAGAAGTTGGGGTTGCGCGGGCGCACGTGCGCCTCTTCTTCGGTCTTGCCGACCGGATTGCCGCCGTGACAGTAGGTGCAGGACAAACCTTGCCCGTCCTTGCCGCCCGCCTCAAGCTTCCCGCTCGACGTAACGTGCATCGGCTCGATGTTGTTGTGACAGGAGACGCAGCCTTCGGTCGCCGCCGCCTGTGCCGCAGCATCCTGAGCGGTGAGCGAAGTCGAGTTGTGCGTTCTGGCGGGTGCGCCGGAGTTCGACTTTGAATCCGCGCCCGATTTATCGGAGGCGGTTGAGCGCGCGAGTTGTTGCGCCGCGCCGCCGTCCGATTGCGCCGACGAGCGCGCGCCGTTCAGCAGTACGACGCCGATGGCCGCGATGAAGAATAGGAAGATGACCAGCTTGATCCGATCAACTTTACCGACACCTTGCATTCTAGAGTCTCCGTCTCACGATGACTGTCTATGAAAAATATTCGATCTTAGAAAATGAACTTCACTTGCGCGAACAGGGAGAACAAAGGCTTGCTCGGATCGATGATCGTCCCGTCCGTCGTGCAATAGTCGGCCACGTTGGGCGGGCAGTTGCGCGTCGCGTCCGTGTAGATGTCGCGGAAACCGCGACCGGGCACGAGCGTGGACGCGCCGAAAGTCATCGTGATGTTGTTGATGAGAAGCGGACGGTAGGCGACGCCGAGGCTATAGTCCTGCCCGATTCCGTGGCGGATGTTCGGCTGGAAGAGAATCTGTTTGAGCGGCTCGGTGCGGTGGAAGCGCAAATAGTTGGCGTTGAAGATGGCCTTGATGCGCTGCGTCACTTCCACGTCCGCGCCGACGTTGAAAATGAAGATGCCGGGGTTGACGAAGTTCGCCTGCCCCTGCGTCTTGCTGCTGCGCAGGGAGGGCAAAAGGCTGTTCGGCTCGACGAGCGAAACGCCCGTCTGCGTCAAACGAACAGCCGAACGATTCCAGAAAGAGAACTGGCCGCCGACGAAATTCGGATCGTCGAAGATGGCGTCGAAGCCCGTGGCCTGCGAGTCGGTCGGATTCTTGTCGCCCTGCGCGAAGAAGGCTGAGGACTTGAAGCGGACGAAATCTTTATCGTAGCTGAGTTCGAGCGCGGCCATCTGGCTGCGTATGTTGACGGGGCGACCGGCAATCGGGTTGTGCGTGTCGCGCCCGAGCGCGAGATAATAGGCGTGCGAGAGGTTGAAACGTCCGAGCAGGCCGTTGCCGAGGTGGCCGTCGCCGGAGAATCCGATGTAGCCGACCTTGACGCCGTGCGGCCTCACGTCGCCGACGAGCGCGGGGCGCACCTGGAAGCCGTTGCGGTCAAATTTGCGCGAGGGGCGGTCGTCGTTGAAAAGGAAACTGAGTTGCGCCGTGTAGCCCTTGCGTAGGAAATCCTGCCGGAAGAAGTTGGCGATGTAGACGTTCTGGTGGCGCGTGTCGAAGCGGTTGAGGCCGCTGTTGGTATCTTTTTCGAGTTGCGAGAAGTAGGCGACGTTGAACTGCGACTTGTTGTTGTCGAAGCCGCCGAAGAGGCGCGCGCCGAGGTTGTT
>DATHBB010000057.1:0-19558 GCA_035296385.1 Pyrinomonadaceae bacterium
TGGGAGCGTGCGCGCCCCGTGCGGCTCGCGCGTTACTGGTCGGGCGAGGCCGCGCCGTTCGAGCGTCAGGCGGAAGCGCGCCTGCTCTGGAATGAACAGGGGTTGCACGCGCGTTTCGTGTGCGAGCAGCGCGAGCCTCTCGTCGTGAGCGCGAACCCGCAACGCGAGTGGAAGACGGTGGGGCTGTGGGACAGGGATGTGTGCGAGATGTTCGTCGCACCGCGCGCGGACGATGCGGGGCGTTACTTTGAATTTGAAGTTGCGCCGACGGGCGAATGGCTCGACCTCGCCATACGCACGACCTCCGCCGGCGGGCGCGAAACCGATTGGGGCTTTTATTCGGGGATGGCGTCGGCGGCACGCATCGGCGGCGACTCCGTTACGGTGGCGATGCGCGTGCCGTGGGACGCTTTCGGCATGGCCGACGCGCCGCGCGAGGGCGAGCGTTGGCGCGTCAATCTCTATCGCTGCGTCGGCGCAGACCCGACGCGCGGCTACGTCGCCTGGCAGCCGACGCTCGCGCCCGAACCCAACTTTCACGTGCCGGAAAAGTTCGGCTGGCTACATTTCGTTGACTAAATTTGATTGACGCGGCGTGAGACACATTCCACATAGCATCTTAAGCCTGCCCGCCGCGCCCTTCGAGGTAGCGTTCGACCAGAGCTTCCAAACGATCAAGCCTCCCATCCGTATGAGTAATACGCGCATCCGTATGAGTAGCACGCGCATCCATACGGTTAATAGTTGCCCGAAGCGACGCGTTGATCTCGCCCTGCGCTTCGATGTGCCGCGTCACGATCTGTATGAACTGTGTTTGAGTCTCAGCATTGAGCTGAACTACTCGGTTCGTCTCCGCAAGCTGTTGCGTCAACTCATCGAGCCGCACTTGATGATTGGCCTGACCTTGTAAGAGAAACTCAATCGCGCGTTCCATTTCTTCGCCCGTCATAACTTACTTCTCCCCAGCTTCTCCCCAGCTTCTCCAATGCCTAACCGAGTGGGTATGATAAATGAATCTCGCAGGTGTTAGCGTCAGCCGATACATCGGCTCCAAACTCCACGTTTCGGTGGTAGCTATTATGCCACTGTTTCGCGCCGGTGTGATGCGTGTGGTTCAACTTTTCGTCGCTGATTCTTTTAGACATTCAGCGAAGCGTTCGCGGTCGGCGTCGCTCATTTCGGCGATGCGGACGCCGATGAGATAGCCGCCGCTCGTGGCCGCGCCGCCCGCGCGTTCGAGTTGTTCATAGCGCACGGGCGCGACGCGCATCTCGACGAGGTCGGAAGGAAAGTCGAGCAGGAGGCGCAAGAGTTGATCGGGCGCGGTGAGATAGCGGTCGTTGATGCGTATGGCGGGGACGATGAGGGCAAGGCCGCTCGCGCTGATGTCGGAGGTGGTGCCTTCGAGGAAGGGCGCGCCTTCGAGTTGTTCGCGGCTCAGTTTGGGATCGAAGAGCGACACGCGGATGGGCACGCGGCTGCGATAACGCCGCGCACGGCGGCGATTGCCGAAATACTCGCGCACCTGCGCGACGATGGAACGCATCAGTTCCGGCATAAAGCTCTCAAGAAGGGTAAAGGGAAAAGGGGAAGGGGGAAAGGGAAAGATCAAACTAAAGATCAAACTGCCGCGCTTCTGCTATTACCTTTTCACCTTTTCACCTTTACCCCTTCCCCTTTCCCCGAACGCTTTTCCCTTACTTCTTCGTCGGCGGGCTAAAAGGCTTGCCGCCCGTGTCTTTCTTCTGCATGCCGGTTTGATCCATGTAGTAGGATAACAATCCGGTGCGCCCGTAGCGGAGGGGTTCGGCGGAGACTTTATAACTTTTTCCGTCCTTGCCGACCGTGATCTGAAAATTGTAGCCGAGCGTCCTGGCGCTCTCCACATCTTCGCGCAGCGCGGGCTTGCTCGCCAGAAGCGCCGCCATGTCGCCGTACTGCCCGCCGTTCTGCACCTGGTAGCCCGCCTCCGCGTTCGCCAGCTTCAAGAGTAACGCCTCGACCTCTCTGTGGTGCGTCTCGATGCGCGCCTTGAGGAAAAACTCCTTGCCGTCGCGTTTGACGATGGCCTCGTTCTCCGCGTCGCCGAAAATCCACGCGCCGCTCGCGTTGCGCATCAGCGTGATTGCTTCCAACTGCGCGTTCTCGCCGCCGACGCGCGCGAAGACCGTCGCCGTGTCGCCGCTGATCTGCTCGCCGCCGAACTCGATCTTTTCCGGCACCGCCCCCGCCAACTTTTCAAACTCCGGCTGCAACTCGGCATACTCCTCCGCGCTCAAGCCCTCAATCGCGGGCTTGTAGATGGAGAGCGCGAAGGCTTCGCGGAAACGCCGCTCGCGCAGCGCCTTGTAAAAGTCGCTCACGGTCTGCATGGGCGTGCGCGCCTGCGTAGAAGTCGTCTGCGTTTGCGAAGCTGTAGTTTTAGTTTGCGGCGCGGTCGTTTGAGTTTGCGAAGGAGTCGTTTGAGTTTGCGCGTGCGTCGCCGTCGTCAGGCTCGCGCCGGACGCTACGATAATCAGTAGCAACGCCGACCTGAGCGGCGGGACGAAAACCGCGCGCGTGCGGCGAGGTATGGACTGTTGCATGTTGGGTATTTCCTTCGGTTAGATGTGTCGCTACAGCGGCGCGATTGCGGTGCGACGGAACTTCGCGGGGAGCGCGCCACACTCATAGAGGATAAAACAGCGGGAAACGTTGCCGCAACCAGGCAAACGATGAAGGCGGAACGATGAACGATGAATGAAAAGCAATTCGTCTTTTATTCATCGTTCATCGTTCCGCCTTCATCGTTTGTTTTTACGCTTTACGCCGTCGCCCGCTCAGCACCCAGTCGCGCCCGACGGCGTAGAGCAGTGCGACGAGAATGAGGAACGGGATCATCGCCAGCGCGTTCGACGCTGCGCCCTCGTTGAACGGATTGCTCGTGCCCCAGGCGGCCATCCGCTGATTGAAACCTGTGAAATAGGGCACGCCCGCCAGAAACGCGATGATGATGCCCGCGATTGCGCCGCCCGCAATGTAGCCGGAGGCCAAGAGCACGCCCGGACTCTTATCGCCCTCAGCGACGAGTTCATCTTCGGTCAAATTGCGTCCTGTAAGTTTGCGACGCAAATATCGATCAACCGCGTAGCGCACCAGGCCGCCGAAGAAGATCGGCGACGAAGAAGAGAGCGGCAGATAGACGCCTACCGCAAACGCGAGCGATGGAATGCCCGCCATCTCCAACACCACCGCGATCATCACTCCTAAGAGCACGAGTCCCCACGGCAACTCGCGATTCAAGATGCCCTTGATGATGTAGGACATGAGCGTCGCCTTCGGCGCGGCGAACTTGTCCACCTCAATGCCGTTGGCGCGCGCTTTGAACGTGCCGTTGATGCCGGGGTCTGCGAAATAGACGGGCGTGCCGCTGTCGTCAACAAGATACTTGCCCGCGCGCGAGCCGCGCTCGTCAATCTTGTGCCAGACGCGGTAGGAGTTCGTGTCGCCGATGCCCTGATCCGCAGGGATCGTCTCACGCTCGGTCAGCGTCGCCGGATCAACGCGCACGTCCGCGGGCAGTTGCAACTGTCCGGCCTGCACGTAGACGGTCGAGGCGTTGTTCAGACTGAGCAGAATGGGGCCGAGGATGAGCGCCGACGCGCCCGCGCCGATGAGGATCGCGATCTGCTGCCGCCAGGGCGTGCCGCCGACGAGGAAGCCTGTTTTCAAGTCCTGCGAAGTTGTGCCGCCGTTGGAGGCCGCGATGCAGACGATTGCGCCGATTGAAAGCGCGGTGACGTAAGAAGTCGGCCCCGTCCAACCGATGATGAGAAAGACGAAGCACGTCAGGAGCAGCGTCGCCACAGTCATGCCGGAGATCGGGTTCGACGACGAACCGATCTCGCCCGTCAGACGCGACGACACGGTGACGAACAAAAATCCGAAGCCGACGATCATGAGCGCACCGAGGATGTTTCCCTGCAAGTGCAACTGCGGGAAGATCATGATCATGGCGACGAGCGCGATGATGCCCGCGAGCACGAACTTCATGGAGAGGTCTTGATCAGTGCGCGGCGAGGCGACGGTCTGCGCCTGCCCGCCGCGAAGGTCGGCCAGTCCGCCTTTGAGTCCGTGCCAGATAGTCGGGAGTGAGCGCACGAGGCTGATGATGCCGCCCGCCGCCACCGCGCCCGCGCCGATGTAGAGCACGTAGGCGTTGCGTATGTCGTCAGGCCCCATCTCGCCGATGGGAGTTGTCCCCGGCGGCACAATCGTTGCGCCGAGGAACGTGCCGAAGAAAGAGATCATCGGGATCAAGACGAGGTAAGCGAGCACGCCGCCCGCCGCCATGATCGCCGCGATGCGCGGGCCGATGATGTAGCCGACGCCGAGGAGCGCGGGCGACGATTCGAGCGAAACGGAAGCGTTCCGGAAAGGCTCTCCGAAAACTTTGGTCGGGTACTCTTTCCAACCGAAGAACGCCTTCATCACCGTCGTGTAGATAAGTCCGACGCCGAAGCCTGCGAAGATGGTCTTCGCGCCGTTGTCGGCGGTCTCCACCTGTCCTTCCTTCGAGCGCGCGAGTTCGGCCTTCGCCGCGTCCGAAGCCAGCGCGCGCGACTCTTCAGACGCGCCCGCCTTCAACACTTCGGCACACGCCGTTCCTTCCGGATATTTCAGGAGGCCGTGCTGCTGCACGATGAGCGCGCGGCGCAAGGGGATCATCATCAGGATGCCGAGCAGTCCGCCGAGCATGGCGACGAGCAGCACGCGCGTCAGTTCGAGGTCGAAGCCGAGGATCATGATCGCGGGCATCGTTACGCCCACGCCGAAGGCTATCGATTCGCCCGCCGAGCCTGCGGTCTGCACGATGTTGTTTTCGAGGATCGTCGCGTTGCGCGCGCCGAATTTCGAGGCAAGGCGAAAGAGCGTGATCGAGATGACCGCCACAGGAATCGAGGCGCTCACCGTCAGGCCGACCTTCAAGACGAGATAGAGTGACGACGCGCCGAAGACCATGCCGAGCAGCGTGCCGACGACGACGGCGCGCACGGTCAACTCAGACATCACCGTGTCCGCCCCGATGTATGGATGAAACGAGGCGAGGTACGGATTATCGGGCTTCACGCCGACCTTGTCCGGGTATTCGTTCGTCGTCGCGATGTTTGCTCGCGGAGCAACATCTTCAGTCGCCATTCTGGATGACCTCCGAATTATTTAGCTGCCATTACTGGGGAGTTCGTTGGGATTCTTTCGCGCTTACTTTACTCCGCACCGCTAATCAGAGCAAGCTGTTAGTTGTCCGTTGTCCGTGGTCAGTTGTCCGTTGTTCTTTGTCCGTCGTCAGTTGCTCCATTTAATCTTTAGCAACTCATGTGATAACCACATGCAACGGACAACTGACCACGGACAACGGACATCCCCTTTATGCTAAACTCGCCACGCACTTACTTTCACAGGCTTTAACCGACACTTCAAACGCCGGAGTTGCGACAAGTTATGCGTCCACGTCTCTCTGCCTTCGCGCTCGCCGCCGCGTTGCTCATAAATTCACTCTGCCCGCTCCACGCCCTCGCGCAGACGAGCCGCAATCAAACGAAGCCGACGCTTTCGCCCGTCGCTGGCGAAGTGTTGAAGGCCGACCCTACGCTGTTTCCGCCAAACGTGCCCGCGCCGGAAGAGGTGATAGGCTTCCGCGTCGGCGACGACCGGAAGCTCGCGAGCTGGGCGAGCATCGTTGACTACTTCCGAAAACTCGACGCGGCGAGCGACCGCGTGAAGTTTGAAGAACTCGGCAAGACGACGATGGGCGCGCCTTTTGTCCTGGCGACGATCAGCGCGCCGGAAAACCTCGCGCGGCTCTCCGAGTTCAAAGAGATACAGCGTCAACTCGCAGACCCGCGCACAATCAACGGCGGCGCGGACGCGGACGCAAAAGCGCGCGGGCTTATCGCGCGCGGCAAAAATATCGTCCTCATCACCTGCGGCATACACTCAACGGAAGTCGGCTCGACGCTTTCGAGCATGCTCATCGCGCATCGCCTCGCGTCGTCCGACGATCCGCTCGTGCGTCGTATTTTGCAGGAGACCGTCGTGCTGCTCGTCCCGTCCCTGAACCCCGACGGCGTGGACATCGTGAAGGATTGGTACGACCGCACGCTCGGCACGCCCTACGAAGGCACATCTCCGCCGACGCTCTATCACAAGTACGTCGGCCACGATAACAACCGCGACTGGTACGCCTTCACACAGGTCGAGACGCAACTCACGGTTGATAAAATTCACAACGCGTGGCACCCGCAGATCGTCCACGACATACACCAGCAGGGCGAATACGGCGCGCGCCTCTTCCTGCCGCCATACATGCAACCCGTCGAGCCGAACGTCCCGCGCAAACTCGTAGAGGGCTACACCGAACTCGGCAACGCGATGGTCGCCGAACTGCGCGCCGCAGGGTTCTCAGGCATCACCAGCGATTCCACCTACGACGCGTGGACGCCCGCGCGCGCCTACTCGCATTATCACGGCGGCGTACGCATACTCTCCGAAACCGCCTCGGCCAGGATCGCGACGCCACTCACAGTCGAATTCAAACAACTGCGCTCGCGCGAAGGCTTCGACCCGCAGAAAGAGTCCGCCAACTTCGGCCCCGTCTGGCGCGGCGGCGAATGGCGCTTGCGCGACATCACGAACTACATGACGGCGGGCGCGTTCGCGCTCCTGCGCCACGCCGCCGACAAACGCGAACGCTGGCTCACGCGCTTCTACGAGATAGGCCGCGAGGCCGTCCGCGAACGTCGCGGCGGCGAACTGTTCGCTTACGTCATTCCGCATACGCAGTCCGCCGCGCAGATGCAGAACGACGAGCGTTTGATACGCATCTTGCAGCGCGGCGGCGTCGAGGTTGATTACGCGGGGGCGTTCACG
The DNA here is from genome assembly GCA_035296385.1 of Pyrinomonadaceae bacterium. Lineage (GTDB taxonomy): Bacteria > Acidobacteriota > Blastocatellia > Pyrinomonadales > Pyrinomonadaceae > JAIVJZ01. The sequence goes on from DATHBB010000057.1 coordinate 6,910, forward strand.
GCGGGCGGCACGAGATACGCGAGCGGCACGGCCATCATCAGGATGGATCAACCTTACGGGAGTTTTGCGAAGGCGCTGCTCGAAGCGCAACACTACCCGGACCTGCGCGACAAAGACGGAACGCCCATCTCGCCCTACGACGTGACCGCGCACACGCTCTCGATGCTGATGGGGGTCGAAGCTAAACCCATCTCAGCCCCTTTCAAATACAGGAGGCTGAGAGCGCGCATCTTCAAAGACCTCCCCGCCGCGCCGCGTGCGAACACGCGACTCGCGCTCTATCGTTCGCATGTCCCTTCGATGGACGAAGGCTGGACGCGCTGGACGCTGGAACAAAACAAGATTCCTTACGTGACACTCGAAGACAAAGAAGCCCGCGCGGGAAACTTGCGCGCGAAATATGACTCGATCTTGATTCCCGATCATTCGCCGCGCGCGATATTGGAAGGCCACCGCAAGGGCGCGATGCCCGAAGAGCTGACGGGCGGGTTGGGCGCGGAAGGCGTGCGCGCGCTCGGCGAATTTGTCGAAGCGGGCGGCAGGCTTATTCTCCTGAATCGCGCCTCCGAGTTCGCCGTCGAGCAATTCAACCTCCCCGTGCGTGACGTGACCAAGGGGCTGAAACAGACCGAGTTCTACGTGCCCGGCTCGATCCTTCGCACCGAACTCGACACGCAGCACCCGGTCGCGGTAGGCATGCCGCGCCAGTCAATCGCGTGGGCGGAAGACTCGCCCGTCTTCGAGTTGGCGGACGCGGCAGCGGCCTCGCGCGTGCGCGTCATCGCGCGCTACCCGGCGCAGGCCGACCCGCTGCTCTCCGGCTGGCTGCTCGGCGCGGAGAAGATCAAGGGCAAAGCCGCGCTCGTCGAAGTCACAAAGGGAAAGGGGCATATCTATCTCTTCGGCTTCCGCCCCCAATACCGCGCGCAATCGCTCGCCACCTACCCGCTCCTGTTCAACGCGATCACGTCGGGACTTAAATAATCTCCGGCGGTTGATAAAATAAGAGGCGACGCGAAACGGATTTTGTTTCGCGTCGCCTCTTAATTCGCCTCGTGTCGCTTGTTATTTTTCCAGATACGACTTCGCGGCCATCTTTGCGAGTTTCCACATCTTGCCCCATTCGATGCGCCCGTCCTCGTTGTCGCGCCCCATGAACTTGTCGATGATGAGTTTGCGAAACTGCTTGCCCTCGCGCCGGAGCATGAACTCTTTGGCGTAGGGCTTGGCCGTCTCGAAGAAGCTGAACCCGGGGTCGGTGACGAGGCCGATGCCTTCCAGAGTCATCAGCGCGCGCATGATGTAGGTGAAGTTCGACGGCAGGCGGAACGGATATTCGTACATCACTTCGGCCAACTCGTAAGTCAACTCTTTGAAGTTTACGTCGCCGAGTTTCAGATTCAGGTAGTGCTCGAAGAGTCCTTCGACGACGGGGCGCACGAGTTCGGGGTCAACGCCCGGTTTCAGGAAATTGAGGTTGATCAAATCCTGCGCCAGCCCGTGCACGTCGCGCGCGACGACGTGGAAGAAGGCGTCGATCATTTGCGATTGCAGGCGCGGCGTGATCCTGCCGGTCATGCCGAAGTCGAAGAAGGCGAGCCGCCCGTCGTCCATCACGAGCAGATTGCCCGGGTGCGGGTCGGCGTGGAAGAAGCCATCTTCGAGCAGTTGCTTGAGGTACGTGCGAATCAACAGGCGGTTGACTTTGACGGCTGAGATGCGCCGCGCACGCAGGGCTTCGATTTCGACCACCTTCGTCCCGCGTATGAACTCCATCGTGAGAACGCGCGCGTTCGAGTGCGTGAAGTGTATGCGCGGGACGTGGACAACGCGCCAGTCTTTGAAATTCTCGCGGAAGCGTTCGGCGTTGCGCGCCTCGTGCGCGTAGTCCATCTCCTCGAAGATCGTCTCGGCAAACTCGTCCAACATCCCCGCCCAGTCGGCGTTGGCGTTAAACGACTCGTAGCGCGACAGCCGCGCGACGAGACGGCGCATGATGGCGATGTCGAAACTGACCGTCTCCCTCAAATCGGGGCGCTGCACTTTGACGGCGACCTCTTCGCCCGTGTGCAGACGCGCGCGATAAACCTGTCCGAGCGAGGCGGCGGCCACCGGCGCGGCGTCAATCTCCGCGTAAGCCTCGCTGAGCGTCCGGCCTAGTTCGGCTTCGATGCGCGCGTAGGCTTCGGTCGTCGGAAACGGCGGCACTTGATCCTGTAGGAGCGAGAGTTCCTTGACGTAAGCGAGCGGCAGCAAGTCGCCGCGCGTGCCGAGCGATTGACCGATCTTGATGAACGTCGGGCCGAGTTTGATGAGGCGCGTCTTGAGCCGGACGGCCTGCTCGCAGAGGCGCGCTTCCTTCGCATTCGATTCGTCCGCGCCGCGAAAGACTATGTGGCGCACGAGGCGAATCAGCCCGTCGATTGTGCGACCGAAAAAAGCGCGTATCCGTTCGCCAAAGAGCGCGATGCGACCGAGCGCGCGCGCCTCTTCGAGACGCCGCGCGGCCATGCGACGGTTGAACTTCGCGCGCGCGTCGTAGTTTTCCAGAAACAGGTAGAAGCCGAGCGTGCCGAGCACGCGCGCGATCTGTAGCGTCCGACGCCAGACGCGCCAGCTACTGCTCCCGCGCTCCGCCTCGTCTATTGCCGCGCGCGCTTCGACGGCGTGCGGGACAGACGGAGCGGCGGCGGCTGGCTGGCCGTTCGGCGGCGTGTTCGTTCGCGCGGGCGAGACGACGAGGCTCAAGGCGGAAGTTTTGCGCACGCCGTTGCCGTTTTTGGGAGCGCCGTCATGTTCGCCGCGCCCGTTGTTGCGCGGCGAAATCGAAGTATTCGGTTTTGGTTCGGTCGTTGCCATTTTCAAACGAATGATAAATTACACTTGTCGCAATCCTGTGACAGTCGCGTTCATTATTCCTTGTACGCTGCGGGACGCAAATTAGATGCGCTTTAAGTTTATTTCGCCCGCCGCGCGCAAACTTTCGCACGCGTGATATTCACGTGTTTTATAAGCAAACCTGGAAGGGATTGACGACGCGCCGTTTGGGGTAGGCGACGACAGGCGGGCGATGCTGTTGTCATCAACAACACGTGCGCGCCTCTCTAGCGTCAGGTTGCAAGCGTCAGTTGATCGTCAACGAACGTTGCACGCCGCCTCTTGAGAAATAGCGCGCCGCGCGCGAGACATCCCTGTCTATTTGCGCTTTCAACTCGGCGACGGAGGCGAATTTTCGCTCGGCGCGCAGCCGGTGCAGGAAGCGCACGCGCACCACGTCGCCGTAGAGGTCGCCTTGCCAGTTCATCACGAAAGTCTCGACTGATGGTTCCGTCGCTCGCGCGCCCGTGAAAGTGGGGCGCGTGCCGACGTTCGTGACGCTCTGCCGCCAGGCGCCTTCGATCAAAGTCGCCGTCACGTAAACGCCCGTCTGCGGGATGACGCGGTTCTGCGGTTGCAGGTTGGCCGTGGGAAAACCGAGCGTGCGCCCGCGCTCGTCGCCGCTTCGGACGCGCCCCTCGACGCCGTATGGCCGTCCCAGCATGCGCCGCGCCAGATTCACGCGCCCCGCCGCCAGCATCTCGCGAATCCGGCTCGAACTGATCCGGCGACCGCGCAGGCGCACCTCCGCCACCTCGTCCGCATGAAATCCGAGACGACCGCTCGCCGCACGCAACAACTCTATGTTTCCCTCGCGCCCGCGCCCGAACGCGAAGCCGCGACCGAGATAAACTTCCCTCGCCTGCAAACGCTCGCGCACCACGTCGCGCAGAAAATCTTCCGCGCTCACTTGCGCAAACTCCGCGTCGAAGCGTATGACGATGGCTTGCTCGATGCCTAACACGCCGAAGGCTTCGATCTTCTGATCGAAAGTCTGCAAGAGCGGCGGCGCGGATTCCGGGTGGAGCACGGCGCGCGGGTGCGGGTCGAACGTGATCGCCGTCGGTACTGCACCGAGCGCGCGGGCACGCTCAACCACCGTCCGCATGATTAACTGGTGACCGAGGTGCAGCCCGTCGAACACGCCGAGCGTCAGCACCGTCGGCCTCACGATCTCCGCGTTGTCAGTTCCGTGAAAGAGGCGCATAAGAAGCTGTCAGTTGTCCGTCGTCAGTTGTCAGTTGTTTTTGTCCATCGTCAGTTGAGCAATTACATCTTTAGCAACTCATGCGAGAGCCACATGCAACGGACAACTGACTACGGACAACGGACTACGCCGTTATCTCCAATCCGTCGTAGCCAAACTCGACGCCTTCGGGCAACAGCGCGGAGTCGCGCGCGTGTTTTATGTCGTGCGCGATGTGGGTCAGGTAGGCGCGGCGCGGCTTGAGTTCTTCGATGTAGGCGAGCGAGCGTTCGAGCGAGAGGTGCGTCGGGTGCGCGGTGAGCCGCAGGCAATCGAGAACGAGCACGTCGAGGTCGCGTAAAGATTCGAGCGTCGCGGGCGGAATCTCGCTGAGGTCTGTGGCGTAGGCGAAGTCGTTGCAGCGATAGGCGACGACGGGCAGACGACCGTGTATGACTTCGAGCGGCGTCACCTGAAAATCTCGACTGAGGCAGAACGGCGCGCCGTCTATGACCGTGTGCGCGACGACTTGCGGCAGCCCGCCGCCGAAGTGCGACGGCTCGAAGACGTATTGAAAGATGCGGCGTATGTCGCGCCACGCGCGCTCGTTGGCATAGACGCCGAGCGCGCCGTGACGGAAGTTGAGCGGGCGTATGTCGTCCAGTCCGAAGATGTGATCGGCGTGACAATGCGTGATGAGCACGGCATCGAGCCGCTTTAATTTCTGGCGAAGCGCCTGCTGTCGGAAGTCCGAGGAGGTGTCGATCAGCACGCTCTGCCCGTCGTGCTCGACGAGCACGGAGACGCGCAGACGCCTATCGCGCGCGTCGTCCGACGTGCACGTCTCGCACTCGCAGCCGATTGATGGCACGCCCGTCGAAGTGCCTGTGCCGAGCAAGGTGAACTTCATAACTCGTGAATCGTGAATCGTAAATCGTAAATAGAAAGAACAGTTCTTCTCTATTCACGATTCACGATTCACGATTTACTTGTCTTCTCATCTTCCGCCCGTGATGTCGCTGCCGGAGAAGCCGCGCGGGGGCGGCGCGGTCGGGCGCTGCGTGGGGGTAAGCGAGATGTATTGCATGCGCAGTTCGGAGAGCAGCCCTTCGAGAATTTGTTGCTCCTGCTTGCCGAGGTTGCCGCGCGTCTTTTGTTGAATCGTGCCGAGCAGGTCTATGCAATGCTTGGCGAGCGGCAGGTCGAGTTCGCCGGGGGCGAGGCCGGGGTGCTCCGTCATGCCCATCGCCGCGGCGGCGGGCGACGCGATGAACATGACGAGATTGGCGAAGGCCGTCGGGTCGCCCGCCGCCGCATCTTCCGGCGCGCCGGACGCGGCAGCATCGGCAGCGGCATCTGTCGAAGCTATGCGCGGCTCGCGCGTTGTTTCCACGGGAGGAGGCTCGGAAGGCTCGCGCCGCGCAGCGTCCGCCGGAGGCGCGACGGTTTGAGGCGTCGCGGCTTCGGTCGGCGTTGCTGTGGCGGCGGGCGCGCTCTCCGTTGTCGCTGCGGCGGGTTCTTCCTTCCCGCGCTCTATATCGCGGGGCGTGCCGTCAGGGTTGAACAAACGCCGGTCTGTAACTTTGAAAGTCGGTTTTTCTTCGCTCATCTCGTCGCTCAAATCCTAAGCGCCGGCCTGCAAATCCAGCCGCGCCTACGTCAAATAAATTCTTGGTCTGTGTGTTGCCCGAAGATGTTAGCACCGACCTCGACGCAGCCGCAAGAAAGGCTTTAAGGCCAAACTGAAAACGGGCGCGAATGGTCGAAGTTTACGCACAGGCTTTGAGATGAGCGGTTGGCAACTGACGACGATTCGACGAGAGACGGGCGGGCGAAGAATCGTTCGCGTGTGAAGGAAACAGGTGAGGCGTGCGCGATCTAAACGGGAGCGCGACCGCCGCGCGCGGAAGAATAGTTAGCCCGCAGGCTTAAGCGGCGTGTTCGATGTCGCGGCGTTGGGTGTTGCGGCGTCCGTCGTCGTCTCTCTCGCCGGTTTGTTCGAGCAAAGCGCGGCGCGCCTCTTCAAACGCGCGGCGTTCGTCCTCCATGCGCGCCTGCCAGTCGGCTTGAGACTCCAACTGCTGCTGCCGCTGCCGCGCCAGGCGCGCGCCGTTCGCACGCAAGTACTTATCATTCTGGATGTAACGCAGCAGGAAGACCAGCGAGAAAGCGAAGACGGCGATGCTGAAGATGAAAGCTGCTATGATCATAAAACGTACTCCTGCCCTGAATGATTTTTTTTTGAGGAGGGAAGGTGCTCATTAAACATCTTCGGACTCTGTTTTGTCCAACGCGCGTGCGCGCCGATGAGCGTCGAAACCGAAGGACGCGGCGCGAATTTAACACGCAGACTTGGACGCGCGCCCTTTACGTTTTAGACTTGGGCAATAAAGTTCCGTACAACACATTTTGAGTTTTCGACTTTGAACTTCCGGACACACATATGCCCGCTACATTTAACGATCTCGTCGCGCTGATGGCGCGTTTGCGCTCGCCCGAAGGGTGCCCCTGGGATCGCGAGCAGACCTACGCCACGCTCGCGCCGATGCTGTTGGAGGAAGCCTACGAGGCTTTCGAGGCCGTTGAAGAGGCACGTGAGGGTCGCCCCGAAGAGTTGCGCGGCGAACTCGGCGACCTGTTGTTTCAGATCGTCTTCTACGCGCAGGTCGCCTCGGAGCGCGGCGAGTTTACGATTGACGACGTGACTGATGCGATCCACGCGAAGATGGTGCGCCGCCACCCGCACGTCTTCGGCGGCGAGAGCGCGGAGGATTCGGCGGAGGTCCTGCGCAACTGGGAGGCGATCAAGGCCGAAGAGAAACGCGCGGCGGGCAAAGGCGAGGCGGCGAAAGATTCGTCGCTGCTCGACGGCGTCTCGGCCAAAGCGCCCGCGCTCATGGAAGCGCACCAACTGACGACGAAAGCGGCGCGCGTCGGTTTCGACTGGCAGAACGTCGAACAGATTTTCGAGAAACTCCACGAGGAAGTTGACGAACTCAAAGCCGCCATCGAAGAGAGCAACGCGGACGGCGGCGACGTTGAAGCTAACGAGGCCATGCACGAGCGCGTCCGCGAAGAGTTGGGCGACCTGCTGTTCGTCGTCACCAACATCGCGCGCCACCTGAGAGTCGAACCCGAAGCCGCTTTGAAGTTGACCAACCGCAAATTCCGCCGCCGCTTCCGCCACATCGAACGCGGCCTCGAAGCGCAGGGGCGCGCGCTCGACGCCGCCACGCTCGACGAAATGGAAACGCTCTGGCTTGAAGCAAAGACTATTGTTGGCAAGTGAGTCAGGCAAGGCCGTGCGAAAGCGTATCAGATGTAGATCAGTTGATTCCGCATCTCGTCCGAAGTGATGTGATTGAGTATCGGCAGCAGACGCCCGGTAAGTTCGAGCGGCGGGCGGCGCACTGCAATGATGATCCCGTAGTGAACTTCTCCGGCTGCGAAATATTGCCTCGCAAGGTACTCGAAGTCGGAACGATTGTGCGTGAGAAGAGCCTTTTGCTGACTGACGGCAAAACTCAATTGCCGTGCATCGCTGCTGCCACGATTCCCCGCCTCTAATGTCGTCATTGCGCTAAAGCCGCGTGCCCGGAGCAGGTCTGCTAAAAGCACGCTCACGTCTTCGTCAAGGTACAGTTCGCAGAAGAGGCGGCTCAAGGATTCTTCGTTGCGGGTGTCAGCAACTCATCGGGGATTCGGTTGCGCTCAATGTGGGCATCGATCTCGTCTGTATGATCGCTGTAGTAACTCAAGGCGTCGAAGACCTGAGCGAGCGTGAGGTGGGGTAGATGTTCAATTATCACTTCGGGCGCGAGCGGTTGTCGCCACAGTTCGACGATAGCCCGAACCGGCGTTCGCGTGCCCTTGATGATCGGCTCGCCGGCTAATATCTCCTCGTCGGTCACGATGTAAAGATGTTCCGTCGCTGTAGCCATAAACGAAACATTACTTGATGTGTAAGCGTGAAGTCAAAAATATGACAAGGCCGGAAGCGCTTTGGCTCGAAGCGAAAGGCAGTGACAAGTAAAGTTCGAGCGGATAAAATGTGTGCAAGGCGCGACCTGCGCGACTCTCATCAAAGAGTCCCTGACTTTGCTCAAAGACAATCGGAGGTTTTCGGCATGGCGTTGGTGCAATTCGTGAGCAACTATGAAGACCTGTCAACGGACAGGGGCTACCAGTTCAAGTTTCATTGCGACAAGTGCGGCAACGGTTACATGTCGCGGTTTCAGCCGTCGGCCATCGGCACGGCGGGGTCTCTGTTGCGCGCGGCGGGGGATTTGTTCGGCGGCTGGGCGAGCACCGCCGGAAATTCCGCTTACGACATACAGCGCTCGGTCGGCGGCAAGGCGCACGACGAAGCGCTAGCCAAAGCGGTTGAAGAAGGCAAGCAGCATTTTCATCAATGCTCGCGCTGCGGCAAGTGGGTCTGTCCCGAAGTGTGTTGGAACGCGAACGCCGGTCAGTGCGAAGGGTGCGCGCCCGACTTTCAGGAGGAACTCGCCTCTTCGCACGCCAACGCCAAAGCCGACGCCGCGCGCGAACAACTGCACGAACGCGCGCGCCAGACCGACTACGCTTCGAAAATAGATATGGGCGCGGACGCGCACGTGAAAGCCCCCGCGCAAACTTCTACCGCCGACGCGCAAGCCCTCCTCTGCACGTCGTGCGGCGTGGATGTCGGCAAGGCCAAGTTCTGTCCCGAATGCGGCACGCCGACCAAGCCGCCGCGCCCGACCTGCCCGGGCTGCGGGCATCAGCCGGAGAGCACAACGAAGTTCTGCCCCGAGTGCGGCGCGAAGATGCCGCTCATCGGCTAGTCACGTTTCATCAGGTAGTCGCGTGTGACAGGGAAACAAAAAGAAGGCCGGTTCGATGATCGAACCGGCCTTCCGCTTTTAACGACTCCGACAAACTTTCCCGAACCTGTCAGTCGTGGCTGTTAGTCGTTCAGACGGATGCTGCGCAGTATTTGATTGAACGCGGTCTGGTAGTTGCGCTGGTCATACTGCGGCGTGACGTAGTTCATGTAGAAGATGCTGCCGTCGCGCAGCATTGTCGTCACGACCGTGACGACCTCGGTTTGCCCTGTGACGGGCGAACGGCCTGAGAGCGTGGTCGCCAATCCGACGCGACCGGAAACGTTCGTGCGCGTCGAACCGCTCTGCGCGCGCAGGTACGGGTTGCCCTGCAAGACCTCGTTGAGATACTGGTTCGTCGCCGCCTGTAGATTCCTGCTCTGCGCTTGATCGATGCCGAGGATGACGCCGTGCGTCACGCCGTTTTGATCAGCCGCACCTTCGGGCGCGAGCGTCACGGAGTTTTGTCCCGCGTAGTCGCGCCAGTTGTCGGGCACGCTCAGACTGAACAGGTTACTTTGGATGGTGCGATAACGCGTCGAAGGATAGGCGACCCGACCGCGATTCGCCGTAGGATAATTCTGCCCGCCCTGCTGCTGTCCCTGTGCGATCTCGCCCATTGAAGGCGCGCGTGCCCCCCCGCGCAGGCGCGCCTGCACGAGTTGGAAATCGCGCGTGTTGCCGACGGGGCCGCGCACCGCGCCGAGCAGTTGCGCTTCCTGATTGATGCGCGCGTAACGGTTTTCGGGGTTCGGGTGGCTGCTCAAAAATTCGGGGCCGCCGCGCGAGCCCTGCTGCTGTATGGTCTGGAACATGCGCGCCAGATCGCGCGGGTCGTAACCGGCGCGCGCCATGATCTGCGCGCCGAGGATGTCGGCCTGCGTCTCATACTCGCGCCCAAACTTCAGAAAATAGACGCCCACCGCCGTCTGCGAGCCTTGCCCGATGACGCTGCCAAGGCCGCCGCCGATGACCGCGCCCGCAATCGCGCCGATGCCGCCGAGGACGGAATACTTCTGCGCCTTCGTGGCCTGCGCCGTGCCGTGTCGGAGCGCGACGTGGCTGATCTCGTGCGCCATCACGCCCGCCATCTCGCCTTCAGATTTCGCCGCCTCGATCATGCCGCGGTTGAGATACATCGGGCCGCCCGGCAAAGCGAACGCGTTGATCTCGCGCGCGTTGACGACTTTGAAGCTGTAGCGAAACTCCGGGTGATTAAACTCGGACGGGATGGCGCTGACGAGGCGTTGGCCGATGCGCTCGACGTAGTTCTGCACCTCGTGGTCGTTGAGTAAGGGCAACTGCTGTTCGGCCTCGCGCGCAGCCTGTTGTCCGGCCTGCACGTCGTCCTGAATTCTATACCCGTTCTTCGGCGCGACGATGCGCGTGCCCTGCGCGAGCGCCGAAAACGGCATCGCCGCCAACATCAAGATCAACAGAGACGCGGCGAAACCACGCGCGCCAATTTGATTACGGTAGTTAAAATGTTTCATGCTCTCTCCTTCGATGAGGCGCGGACACGAACGTTCATTCGTCGAGCCCGCGTTCTAACTTGTCGGATGCAAACGAAAAGAGCGGCGCTTTCCCTCTCGAACCATGCGAGGGATTCACGCCGCTCTGCTCTGCAAAGCATCTCCCCCGCAAAATCTCCAAAACCTCCGACGCCTATTCACAAACAGCGTCGGCTTCTGCAACGGGAGAGCGTTGATTCTTAAATGCCGGAACAGTTGCGTGCGCGCGTCGCGTCGTGCGCGCCGTGTATTATTCCAGCCCTGCTTTGATGAATTCGGTCACCCGCAGGTTGGCCTTTTTTAATCTTCGCCAGTCTCTAGCGCGTCGCCCGACGCCGCACGCGCGGTCTTGCCTTAATCTTGCGATTTTGTTGCGTTTCCGGCTCCGCCTCGTTCGACAAATGGACGCTTGCGCCTTGCGGCGGACGCGGAATCGAGACGACGACGAAGGGCGATGTGATGACCTGCGTTGTAACATCTCCGAACGCCGGACGCCGCTCGTTGACCTTTAAGGCAAGCACAGTGCCATCGCGCCTGATCTCCGAGAGTTCGATGCTGTAACCGCCCGTCGATTTTTGACCCTGATAGACGACGATGACGGCGCGCGAACTGAAATTAATCTCCGGCAACGGGCGACTGCCTCCGACCACAGCCCATGCGCGCCGCCACTCGTTTTCATTCGTCACCAACTCCACGCTGCGCCCGCCCTCGTGCCCGCTCTGCGTGCCCGTCGCCAGCACGGAGAACTCAACGACATTCGTGCGATCCTCCATCTCGTCTTTTGCAGGCGCGGCGTCAGGCGGCGCGCTCGCGTCGCCTATGAGAGCCATGCGCAGAATTTTGACGGGCGGGCTGCCGTAACTGAGCAAACGATCATGAAACTCCCCGAGGCGAAACGACGCGCCCGCGCGCCGTCGGTATTCATCGCGCAACTTTAAAATCTCCATCTTGCCGAGCGTGTAGACGAGATAGGTCGGGTCCAGCGTGCCGCGTCGCGCTTCGCGTTCGGCGTTGGCGCGCTCCATGTAGCCCTCGCGCATGAAGAACTCAGTGCCCGCTTCGTAACTCAACCCCTGCGTGTGCATCCTGAGTCCGACGAGATAGCGACACAGGCGCGAGAGCGCGGCCTGCAACTGCGCGAGTTTCAACTTCGGGTTGTTGCCGCCGAAGCCTTCATCCAACATCATCTGCTCTGAGTAGTGCGCCCAGCCTTCTATGAAACTCCCCGAGCCGAGCACGGCGCGCACGCGCGAAGGCGTCTGTCGCGCCGCGAGCAGTTGGTAATAGTGACCGGGATAAACTTCGTGAATCGAAAGGATGGGGAGCGCGTAGCGGTTGTAGAAACTAAGATGCTCTTCCCTGCGGCGCGCGTCCCAGGCGGGGTCGGGCGGCGTGACGTAGTAAAAGGCTTCGGTCGCGACGCGCTCGAACGCGCCCGGCGTGTCCATCGAAGCGAAACTCGTCGAACGCGCGTATTCGGGCGTCTCGGCGACGCGCAAATTTTCGCTCTCGGGCGGCGTCAAAATCCCCTGCGTGCGTACGAAGGCGCGTATGCGGTCCAACTCGGCGCGCGTCTCGCCGACGAGTCCGTCGCCCGAAGGATGCTCGCGCCCGAGCGCGCGTATGACGCTCGACACGTCGCGCCCGGGCGCGATCTCTTCGGCCACCGCGCGCATCTCGTTCTGCGTGCGCCGCAACTCGCGCTCGCCCTCGCGTATAAGTTGCGCGAGCGGCGTCTCGACCATCTCCTCGTACAGCAATTTGCGACGATAATTCTCCGCGCCGATTGCATAGTCGCCGTTCGAGCGCGGCAGCAGTTCCGCCCGCAACCAATCTCTGAACGCTCGCAACGCACTCACCACGCCCGCGTTCGTCGTCTCAAACTCCGCGCGCCGCGCCGCAGGCAAACGCCCCCCGCCCGCGCGCTCGAACATCTGCGGCACAATCGACGTGAAGTAATCTATGCTCCCGCCGACCTGCGCGATGGCCGTCTCCGTGTAGATGCGCGGCGGGTTCTGCAAATTCGCCCGCGCATCCGCAAGCAGGCGCGGTATCTGCCGCTCGCGCGCGACGAGCGCATCCAGACGCGCCGCGATGGGCGCATAGTTGCGCTTCAAAATATTGTCCACGCCCGACGCGGCGAGTCGGTTATAGACGTTCGGATTACGCTGCCACATCCGCACGTCTTCGAGTTCCAACAACTCCGCGCG
>DATHBB010000058.1:0-10018 GCA_035296385.1 Pyrinomonadaceae bacterium
CGCCGCGACGACAAAAGGCGACGCGAGATAAACTTTGCCCGGCCCGCTCCGTCCCGGAAAGTTGCGGTTCTGCGCGCTCACCGTGACGGTCTCCGCAGTCTTCGACGCGCCCGGCCCCGCGTTGATGCACGCGCCGCACGACGGGTCGATCAACTCCGCGCCCGCGCGCTCGAAAATCTCTATGTAACCGCGCTCGCGCGCATACTGTTTGATCTTCTGAGAGCCGAATTGCAAATAGAGACGCACGCCCGGCGCGACGCGTTTGCCCTGTTCGACCGCGCGCCTGAGAACCGCCGCGTACATGTCCATGTCGGCCATCTTGCCGCCCGTGCAAGAGCCGCCGTAGGCCGCATCAATTTTTACTTCTTCCGTGAGTTCGTTAATGTTGACGCCGTTGCGCGGGTCGCCCGGCGTCGCCACCATCGGGCGAATCTCGTCAAGGTTGATCTCGAACGTGGCGGCGTATTCCGCGTCCGCGTCGCTCTTCAGGAAACCTTCGCGGATCGTCTCTGCGTCGAGTCCGCGCGAGTTGACGAGATATTGGAGCGTCACCTCGTCCGGCTCGATGATGCCGGTCGTGCCTCCGGCTTCGACGGCCATGTTCGTCAAAGTCGCGCGCTCGTCGATGGACATGTCCGCGAGTCCTTCGCCCGCGAATTCCAGGACCTGACCGATCCCACGACCCTCTTTCATGTAGTCGGTCGAGAGAATTTTGAGCATCACGTCTTTGGCCGACACGTCGGCGCGCTTTCGCCCCGTCAGCACGAAGCGGACGGTTTCTGGAACTTTGATGCGTATGTCTTTCGTGTACCACGCGTTCGCCATGTCGGTCGAACCCACGCCGAAAGCAAAGCAGCCGAGCACGCCCGCCATGCAGGTGTGCGAGTCCGTGCCGATGACGAGTTGGCCGGGCAACGCGATGTCTTCGACGACGGCGTTGTGGCAGATGGCCTCCGAGCCTTTTTCCTCAGTGCCGCTGTAGAGTTTGATGCCCTGCTCGCGCGTGAAATCCGCTTGCGTCACGGCCAGCCCGTCGGCGCGTTCCAGAAGTCCCATCTTCTTCTTGTCGTCCGACATCACGCGCCCCAGGAACGTCAGGTGATCGCGAAACGCGTAGACGGATTCCGCTTCCGTGACCTGCGCGTCACGCCCCAGCGCACCCTTGAACAGCGACTCGGCCATCGGCGTCACGTACTCGTGCGAGAAGCGCACGTCGGCGACGGCGAACAGCGCATCGCCCGGCTTCACCGCTTCGACGCCCACGCGCCCCGCGCGCACGAACGCATGACGCGCGATGATCTTCTCTACGATGTTCATCGGGCGTTTCTTCGTTTCGATTGGCGGCGGAGTGGTTTCGCCCGCGAGCCGCGCCTTGTTGTAGTTGAAGAGGCCGCCGTATTCGACAATGGCCTGCGAGATCGGGTCGAGGCCGCGCGTGAACTCGGAGAGAGGAATTTCCTCGCCGCGCCGGATGCGTTCGATGAGGCCGAAGTCGGTCGAGGTCAGGAGGCCGATGTTCTGCGAGTTCTGCCCGTAGATTTTTTCGATGGTGCGCGCGATGACGAGTTCGATGCCCGAGGCGCGCTCGGCGTAAGGCGCGGTTTCGCGCGACGAGCCGCAGCCCTTCGAGAGGCCGGAGACGACCACGCGGAAGCCGCCCTGCTTAACTTCGTCCTTCTGCACCGCCGCCTCGCGCATCCCGACATAGACGTACTGCCCGAGCGTTTCGTCGTAGTAAAAGCAGACCCAGCCGGGCGTGATCTCGTCGGTCGAGATGTTGTTCATCAAAGGACGTTCGGGGTCGAAGGGCAAATCCTCGCCCGCTTCGAGTTGGCGACGGATGAGCGAAGTGTCGTCGGTCAAAAACAGTATGCGCCCGTCGAACTTGATACGGTCGGGGCGCTTGGCGATCTTCTCAGCGGTCATGCTTACTCCTCGGAAATCAGTGCGAATGAAATGAGATGTTTCAGAAAGGAAGATTATAACCGATGGACGACAAAAAACTTATCGCGGAACTCAAGCCAGAACCGCCTGCTGAGCGTTGTAATGCCGACTAAGGGTTGATTTCAAAGCAGCCGGTGGTAAAATTCCGACTCAAAGGAGTGACGAAAATGAAATACAAACTCTCGCTCACCGTCTTGGCCGCATTCGTCCTGCTGTGTGTCTCATCTTCCGCCCGCGCGCAGGACGGCGCACAGCCGCCGCTCGAAGTTTCCGACCCGCAGTGGATATACCTGAGCGTCCGCGAATCATCGAACTTTCCGAGCACCGCCCCCTCCGGCGATCCCGACGGGTTGATGTCGAGTACGTCGGCAGCCACGCACGCCGTCTCCGCGCTCTTTCGCAACACCGGCACGAAGACCGTCAAGTCGGTCACCTGGGAATACGTCTTCTTCAAAGACGAGCAGCGCACGCGCGTCGAGAAGCGCCACACGTTTCGCGGCAAGCAGGAGATACGCCCCGGCGAGGCGGCGCGGCTCAAGAACGTTTCCTACAGGCCGCGTGCCACGGAGTACGCGTCGGCGCGCGTCGTTCGCGTTGACTACACCGACGGGACGACCTGGCGCGCGGACAAGTAGCACGACGGCGACGTATAGAGGCGACGTATAGAGAACAAGTTCCCCGCGTCGTGCGACTCGTCGGGCCGCCGCGCCTCGCGCGCGAGATTTGCCGGAGCGCCGCGAGCGGGAGATTCTTGGAACAGGATTTTCTCAGACTCGAAGGCTTCACGCGCGACGAACGCCACGCGGTGATCTCACGCGTGCGCGAAGCGTTTGCCGCGAGCGACGCGAGCATCCTCGACTTCAAGATGTTCTCCAACGTGTCGCTCAACATCAACTTCGAGTTGCCCGCCCGACGCATCGGCGAATTGGCGAACGCGCTCGCGGCGACGGGCTTGCGTCTGAGCGCCGCGAGCCGCGCAGCGTTGGATGATTGGCGACAGCGCTGCGACGAAGGCGCGTCGTCACAACATCAGGCCGAGATCGCGGGCGCGTTGCACATCACATTCATCCACCACGAACCCGATCTACGCCTCCACGTGCCGCCGATACCGGGATAAAGAAGAGCCGTAAATCGTGAATCGTAAATCGTGAATAGATAAAACCTGTCTTCCTCTATTCACGATTTACGATTCACGATTTACGGCTCTTCCTGTGCTAACATCGCCTCTCGACCTGCGGAACATGCCTTGTCGCGCTAGCCCTTCGTCCTTGAAATAAAGTGAAATAAAGTCGCCGCCCCACATGACGCAATTGATCATCGCCGGACTCGTTTTGTTGTGCCTGCTTTCGGTGGGCGTCGTCGCGTATCTCGCGCGCGCGCTCGCGCGTCTCAGGCGCGAACAAGCGCATCAGGAGTTGCAAACGTCTCCGCCGCCGCAACCGGAAAATGCGCACGCCTCGCCCATCGGCGCGCAACTCGAACCGCCCGCGCAGGATGACGCGGCGCAGCAACAGGAGACTTTTGAGACAGCCGCAAATGATGCTGCTCTCGAAGCCTCCGCCCCAACGTCCGATGACGGCGATTCCGTTCAAACTTCCGCTGATGCGACGCCCGACTCGGAGGCGTCGAACACGCTTGACGAGACGAACGTGTACGCGCTGGCATGGGCGATGGATGTGCACTACCAGCAGACCTCGCGCCCCGAAGATTTGCGGCATCACGAATATTTCCGCAAAGGCGTCGCCGTGTTGCAGGACGCGAAATATTCGACGCACGATCTGATAGAGATCGCGCGCGGCACGAACGTCGTGGCCGCCTGCATCGCGCTCGAAGCACTGAGCGAACGCACGGACGACTCGGATGTCGTGACGCCGCTGCTCACGCACATCAACGAGTTTTATTACTGGCCTGGCTACTACGCCCTGCGCGCGCTCGACCGTCGCGCCGGTGCGCGCCCCGTCCTCGTCCCGCTCTTGCTCCACATCAAGGGCGCGTGGGGCGAATACACGCCGCTGCAATCGCTCCGCGAGTTCGTCGCGCGCCGCCTGAGCATCGGCGAGCGTGAGGCCACCTTCGGCGACGCGCTCTACACACTTCAGCCCGATCAGGTCGAACTGCTCAACGTAGTCTTCAACGATCTCAAAGACGCGCTCCCGCCCGGGTTGCTTAACGAGTTCAACGCGTGGAAAGAGGCGCGCGTCGATCTGGACTTCTTGCGGTCGTTCGGGCGCGTGTGGAAGCCGGAGGCGGAAGACGCGGGCAGCAAGGACGACGGGGGCGCGGTGGTGATGCTCGACGAAGTGCGCGAGCGCGTCGCGGAGATGGAGACGGCGCTCAGGAAAGAGCCGCCGCGTTCGGTAATGCTGGTGGGCGATTCGGGCGTCGGCAAGACGGCGCTGGCACGCGTGCTCGCGCGTCGCTTGCAGCGGGAGCGTTGGATCATTCTGGAGGCATCGGCGGCGGACGTGATGGCCGGTCAGCAATACATCGGCCAACTCGAAGGGCGCGTGCAGACGCTCGTGCGCGAGATCGGCGGCAAGCGCGTGCTGTGGGTCGTGCCGAACTTTCACGAACTCGTCTGGGCGGGGCGGCATCAATACAACCCGACGGGCTTGCTCGATCTGTTGTTGCCGCACATCGAGAGCGGCGCGGTCAAACTCGTCGGCGAGATGCCTTCGGCGGCCTACGAGAAGTTGATGCAGATGCGCCCGAAGCTGCGCACGTCTCTGGAGACGTGCCGCGTCAGCGCGCTCGGCGACGCGGAGACTCTGGAAGTCGCGCGTCGTTGGGCGGCGCAGCAGCAACACGAGGCGACGCGCGCGCCGCAAGGCTCTCATGGAACAGGGTTCGCCGCCGACGCGGCGACGACAACAACGCCGCGCATCACCGAGCAGACCTTGCAGGAAGCCTTCCAACTCGCCAAGCAGTATCTTGCAGACAAAGCCGCGCCCGGTAATCTGCTTTTACTGCTCGATTCCACACACCGACGCCTCTTGATCGAACGCGGCAGCGCGACGACAACGCCGGACGACGCGGCAGAGGAGGCGACGACGGGCGAAGTGACATTAGACGATCTGCTCGTCACGCTCTCGCAGTTGACGGGTCTGCCCGTCTCGATACTCGACGACCGCGAGGGGCTTGACCTGAAAGACTTGCGCGGCTTCTTCGAGCAGCGCGTGCTCGGCCAGCCCGAAGCGGTCGAATGTCTCGTCGAACGCGTGGCGATGATCAAGGCGGGCTTGACCGACCCGACGCGCCCGCAAGGCGTCTTCCTCTTCGTCGGGCCGACGGGCACGGGCAAGACCGAGATCGCAAAGACGCTCGCGGAGTTTCTCTTCGGCTCACCCGAACGCATGATCCGGCTCGACATGAGCGAGTTTCAAACGCCCGACGCGCTCGACCGCATACTCGGCGAGCAGCGCGACACGGCGGCGGAGAGCACCGCGCTCGTCAACTCCATTCGCAAGCAGCCCTTCGCCGTCGTTCTGCTTGATGAATTTGAGAAAGCTCACCCGCAGGTGTGGGACCTCTTTCTGCAAGTCTTCGACGACGGGCGTTTGACCGACAGGCGCGGCAACACCGCAGACTTCCGCCACTGCGTCGTCATCATGACCTCGAACCTCGGCGCGACTTTGCCGCACGGCGCCGGGATAGGATTCTCGCAGGAGCAGGCGCAGTTTGCCGCCGGTGCGGTCGAGCGCGCCGTGATGCGTTCGTTCCGGCGCGAGTTCGTCAACCGCATTGATCGCGTCGTAGTGTTTCGTCCGCTCGGCAGGAGTATCATGCGCGACCTCTTGCGCAAGGAGTTGACGGACGTGCTCAGACGGCGCGGACTGCGCATGCGCCAGTGGGCTGTGGAGTGGGACGAGTCGGCGATCGATTTTTTGTTGGAGAAGGGTTTCACGGCAGACCTCGGCGCGCGCCCCTTGAAGCGCGCCATCGAGCGCTACCTTCTCTCGCCGCTCGCGCTCACCATCGTCAACCACCAGTTTCCCGAAGGCGATCAATTCCTCTTCGTGCGCGCGCGCGGCGACGAGTCGCTCGACGTGAAGTTCATAGACCCGGACGCGCCCGAACCATTATCCGCGCAAGCGACCGCTGCAACTGTCGCACTCACAGACGACGCGCCCGACGAAGATTTACCGGCAGGCGAGCGCGAACTCCGACTCGAATCAATCGTCTCGGACGCGCGCGGCACGCTCGCCGAAGTGCAATTCCTCCGCGACAAATTCGATGCGCTCGAAGATCAAGTTGAGGCGGAAGAGTGGCAGGAGCGAAAAAACAGTGCGCTGCTTGAAACCGCCGCGCCCGGCTTCTGGACATCGCCCGCGCGCTTCAGCGTGCTCGGACTCGCCGAGTACATGGATCGCATCGAGACGGGACTCGACACGGCGGGCTCGCTCCTCAAACGTCTCAGCGGATCGCAGGCGCGCGAGCGCGAACACTTCCCCGCAGACCTCGTCGCGCGCCTCGCGCACCAACTCTACCTGATCGACGCCGCCTGTCGCGGTCTCGCCGCCGGACACCCGCGCGACCTCTTCTTACAGGTTCGCGCCAGTTGCGACGCGGGCGCGGACAACGCGGTCTGCAACGACTTCGCGCGACGCATCGCGGAGATGTATCGTCGCTGGGCTGAGGCGCGGCGCATGCGCTTCGAGATTCTGGAAGCGGCGAAGGACTCTGACGCCGCTGTAAACCCTTCAGAGCCTTATCAAATGCTCGCCGCTGTCTCGGGCTTCGCAGCCTACTCGCTCCTGCACGCGGAAGCGGGCTTGCACGTCCTTGAGACGCCGCAGGACGACAAATCTTTCAACCGCGCGCGCGTACACGTACGCGTCGTCGCCCAACCGGACGAACCCCCAGGGCGCGAAGGCATACACAAGCAGGCCGCCCGCGCGCTCGCCGCAGACACAGACGGCGCGCAACCGCAGATCGTACGCCGCTACCGCGAAGAACCCTCGCCGCTTGTACGCGACAGCGTGCGCGGCTGGCGCACGGGCAAACTCGAACGCGTCCTCGAAGGCCACTTCGACCTGATGTTTTAACTCATCGTTTTCGTTGACTTA
Organism: Pyrinomonadaceae bacterium; assembly: GCA_035296385.1. Lineage (GTDB taxonomy): Bacteria > Acidobacteriota > Blastocatellia > Pyrinomonadales > Pyrinomonadaceae > JAIVJZ01. The sequence continues at coordinate 7,011 of DATHBB010000058.1, forward strand.
GCAGACTAGGTGACATAAGTTTGTGGTTGATAAGGAGTATTATATGAGTTCCGCCAAAGAAGAAGTTGAATCGCTGCTCGACAAATTGCCCGACGACTGTTCGCTCGAAGACATTCAGTATCATCTCTACGTGATCGAAAAAGTGCGGCACGGTTTGGAAGTCGCCGACACACAAGGAACACTCACACAGGAAGAGGCTGAAGGACAGTTGAGCAAATGGCTTATGAAGTAGTCTGGTCGCCACGCGCAATTGACGACGTGGAGGCCATCGCCGCATACATCTCCATTGATTCGCCCGCCTATGCCGCCGCAGTCGTAAAGAAAATTCTCACCGCGACGCGCAACCTCAGTCGCTTTCCCTTCTCGGGGCGCACCGTGCCGGAGTTTGAAGATGAATCACTCCGCGAACAGTTGGTCTACAGCTACCGCGTCATTTATCGCATTCAAGATCAGACCGTAACGATTGCCGCCGTGATACACGGCAGGCAGCTTCTCGAACTGGAGATGCAGCCGTAAATCTCTCACCCTCACATCACGCCGTCGTGCGCGCGTGTCTGGCGTGATGCTCTCAGGTATAATATCCTCCGTTCACGCAACCAATTTTTTCCCCTGCAAATCCAGTCCTGACAAACGGAGTTGAGCCATGAAGAGAGTCGTCGCCTTTGCGCTGTCCCTGTCTTTTCTGCTGTCCCTGCCCGCAAGCCTTCGCGCCGACGAGGGCATGTGGACTTTCGATAACCCGCCGCTCAAACAATGGAAGGAGCGTTACAACTTCGAGCCGACGAAAGAATGGCTCGATCACGTGCGCCTCGCCTCCGTGCGCTTGCAGGACGGCGGGAGCGGTTCATTCGTCTCCCCGAACGGGCTGATGATGACCAACCAGCACGTCGCCTCCGGCCAACTCGCGAAGCTCTCGACCAAAGAGCGCGATCTGGCGAAAGACGGTTTCTACGCGCGCACGCAGGCCGAAGAGTTGAAGTGTCCCGACCTTGAGATCAACGTGCTCGTCTCCTACGAAGACGTGACGACGCGCGTGCAGGGCGCGGTCAAAGCAGGCGCGACTGACAAAGAGGCCAACGAGCAGCGCAAGGCCGAGATGTCCGTCATCGAAAAAGAATCAACCGAGCGTACGAAGTTCAAGAGCGACGTGGTGACGCTCTACAGCGGCGGCGAATACTGGCTCTACCGCTACAAGAAGTACACGGACGTGCGACTCGTCTTCGCGCCCGAAGAGCAGATCGCTTTCTTCGGCGGCGACTACGACAACTTCACCTACCCGCGCTACAACCTCGACGTGGCTTTCCTGCGTGTCTACGAAAACGATCAGCCCGCTAAAACAGAGCACTTCTTCAAGTGGTCGGCCAAAGGCCCCACCGACGGAGAGTTCGTCATACTCTCAGGCAACCCCGGCTCTACTAATCGCCTCCTGACCAACGCGCAGCTTCAATATCAACGCGACCTCGGCAACCCCTTGCAGATGCAGGTCTGGTCGTCGCAACGCGACGCCCTTAAACGCTACGGCGCTCTCGGCGCGGAGCAGGCGCGCCGCGCGAACGCGACCCTCCGCTCGCGCTCAAACTCGATCAAGCGTCTGGAGAGCCAGCAGGCCGGACTCCTGAACGCGCGTTTGATGGGCAAGAAAGAGGCGGAAGAGAAGGCGCTGCGCGCGGCGATTGCCGCCAAGCCCGAATGGCAAAAGGCTTACGCGCCCGCGTGGGAGCAGGTGGCGGCGGCCTACACGGAGCTTCCGAAATATGCCAAGCGCATAGCCTTCTCCAACCTCTCGCCCTCGCGTCTCGGCTCGCTCGCCTCGACTCTCGTGCGCTACTCGGAAGAGATACGCAAACCCAACGCCACGCGCTTCGACGAGTTTCGCGACGCGCGCATCGAAGCGCTCAAAGTAAACTTGTTCTCGCCCGCGCCCATCTATCCGGACATGGAAGAGTTGGCGCTCGCCGCGTGGCTCGAAGAAGCGCAAAAGACTCTCGGCAACGACGACCCCTTCATACGCGCCGCGCTGGGCGGTGCGTCGCCCGCAGAGGTCGCAAAGCGTGTCATCACGGGAACGAAACTCGCCGATGTCGCGTTTCGCAAAAGTCTCTTTGAAGGCGGCGCAGACGCCATCGCCAAATCCGACGATCCGTTAATCGTGCTCGCGCGACGGATCGAACCCAACTACCGCGAACTGCGCGCTTGGAACGAGGAGAAGATTCTGAGCGTGGACGCGAGCGCGGGGCAGCGCATCGCGGCGGCGCGCTTCGCCGCCTACGGCAAGAACGTCGCGCCCGACGCCACCTTCACCCTGCGCCTCTCCTACGGGCGCGCGCTCGGCTACAGCGAGGACACCACGCTCGTCCCCTTCAGAACGACCTTCTACGGCCTCTACGACCGCGCCGAAGGCTTCGGCGAAAAGCCGCCTTACGACTTGCCCGCGCGCTACAAAGAGGGGCGCAACAAGTTTGACCTCTCCACGCCCTTCAACTTCGTCTACACGGCTGACACCATCGGCGGCAACTCCGGCTCGCCCGTCATCAACCGCAACGCCGAAGTCGTCGGCCTCAACTTCGACAGCAACATACAGAAACTCCCGAACCGCTACGTCTATGTTGACGAGGAAGAAGGAGGCCGCGCCGTCGCCGTCCACAGCATGGCGATCATCGAAGCCTTAAGGAAACTTTACTGCGCGCAGAAGCTGGCAGAAGAGATCACGGGCAGGTGATAGAGGGATTTGAAGTTGTATAATCGAGAATATGAAAATCAAAGTCATCGTGCATGAAGCAGAGGAAGGCGGCTACTGGGCGGAAGTTCCCTCTATTCCGGGGTGCGCCACGCAGGGCGAGACGTTTGAAGAGTTGCTGCAAAATCTCTATGAAGCGGTTGAAGGCTGTTTATCAATTGACGTATCTCCAGCCGAAGTGCGGGAGCATGATCGTGTGTTGGAAATCGCAGTATGAGGTCAATTTCCGGCAAGGAATTTGCCAGGCTGCTCGAACATCATGGCTGGTCAT
>DATHBB010000059.1:0-8273 GCA_035296385.1 Pyrinomonadaceae bacterium
ACAGTCTCAAAGGCTCTCTTAATCGCCTCGTCCAGTCTTTCGCTGGTGCGTGCTTTAGCTGCCCGCAAGTACGTCTTGACCTTTGACCAGCATCGCTCAATCGGGTTGAAGTCCGGCGAGTAGGGCGGTAAGTAGACCAGCCGCGCGCCTCTGGCTTCAATCAACTCGCGCACCCGCTGCGCCTTGTGTGCCGAGAGGTTGTCCATCACCACGATGTCGCCTGGTGCCAGCGTCGGTGAGAGCACTTCAGAGACGTAAGCGCAGAAGACATCCGTATCAGTCGCGCCTTCAATCGTCATCGTCGCCTCAACTCCAGCCACTGACAGGGCGGCCAACATCGTGAGGTTGCGACCCCAGTTCTGCGGCACACTCCCACAAACGCGCTGGCCTTTAGGAGCACGTCCATAAAGGCGCGTCAGCGAGATGTTGACGCCCGACTCGTCAATGAACTTCCAGCGTGCATTGCACAGTCGCCGCCGCTGTCGCTCGTAGGCGGCGCGAGCCTTCAGAACTCTTTCCGCGTCTCGCTCTGAAGCGTGGAGCGACTTTTTTTCCGCGGTAGGTCGAGACGCTGCAACAGGCGGCTCATCGTCGGGCGAGAGACGTGCACGCGGTGCTGGCGCTCGATGGCCGCGCACAGTTCATCGAGCGTGGCATCAGGCTGCTGTGTAATAAGGCGTCGCACCAACTCGCGCTCTTTCTCTTGGCACAGAGCAGTGCGGCCACCGCCGTGCGGCAAGGCTGTGATCTCGCCGGTCGTGCGGCGGCGATGCAGGAGTTTTTCCACGAAGGAGCGGGAAACGCCGAACAGTTCAGCGATGTAGCGCTGTGAGCCGAGACCTTCATCATAGGCTCGAACGATCTTTTCGCGGAGGTCGGTGGAGTAAGCCATTGCTGAAGGCTACTCCACCTCTTCCATACATTCAACTGGAAACTGCTCTAGGACACTACTTTTATTTGCCGAAACTATAAAGCGCGCTGCGAGTCCTGATGTAAACGCGCCCGTCTGCAATCGCGGGTGTGGCGAAGACCTCGTCGTCCAACTCGTTGACGGCGAGCACCTGCCAATCGCCCGCGGCCTTCAACACAGACACCTGACCGCCCTGACCGACCAGAAATACCTTGCCGTCGGCTGCCACCGGCGACGCGAAGTATTTATCAATCGCGCCGTGCAGGCGTCCCTGCTTGATGACGTTGCCGGTCGCCGGATCGAACGAGAGCAGAATCCCGCTGTCGTTGACCATATATAAGACGCCTTTGTAGAGAACTGTCGAAGGAACCTGCGGCACCGGTTTCTGATAGCGCCAGCGAATCGCGGTCGCCGTTTGATCGCCTTGTCCGCCCAGCTTGATTGCGAGCAGTCCGTTCTCCGAAGCCATCATGCCGCGAAACACTTCCCAATCCTTCGCGTTCAACTTCTCATCGCGGTCCATGTCGAACGCCTCGAAGGCTTCTCTCAACATCTTGTCCATCTTGTCATCGCCGGTGACTTCCAGCTTCGCGATCAACTTATCGTTATCCTTATCGTATCTCTTCAATGCCTCTTCGAGGGGAATCGTGCTGATTTGCCTTCCGGGTTGATTTTGCGGGAAGCCCCAGCCGTTGATGTACACGTATTCCCCGTCGCTGCTGGCAATGGATTTCATCTCGCACGCGAGGCCGCGCACCCACCAGACCCTTTTGCCGTCCGCGACCGAGTAAGCCGAGAGTTGGAACGACTCAGGCACGACGATCTGCTTCGGCCCCTGCTTCGGCTGGTAGATGATCGGCGTCGAGTAACCCGAGATGACTGCGGGGCGCTCGACCTTCCAGCGCACGCGCCCGCTCGTTTTATCCACCGCGATCAGATATGAGGTGGGGCTGTCTTGATCGACGGGCAGGATCACTTTGTCATCGACGAGAATGGGAGACGCCCCGAACCCGTAGAACATATTGAACGGGCCGAGCGGGAGACGCCAGCGCTCGCGGCCTGCGCGGTCGTAAGAAACCATCCCGAACTCCTGGAAAAAGACGTAGACGTTCGTGCCGTCCGTGACGGGGCTGGGCGAAGCGGGATCGTTGACGTTCTGCAAGCGCCCCTCGCGTGAGCGCACCACTTCTCGCTGCCACAGCAGTTTTCCCGTCTGACGGTCGAGACAGATAACCAGCAGCTTATGATTCTTCGTGCCCGCGGCTGACGGCTGACCGCCGCTCGCTTTTTCCTTCGCGTATGCGGTAATGAACACGCGATCTCGCGTTAGCACCGGCGAAGAATGGCCGGGCGGCAGCGGCGTCTTCCAAACCACATTCTTCTCAGGACCAAACACCTCGGGCAGCCCGGTCGAGACGGAAACGCCGCTCCCGTTCAGCCCGCGAAACTGCGGCCAGTCTTCGGCGAACACACCTGTCGCGGCCAACAGCATCGCGATGAGCGGCGCAACGAGTAGAGCGCCGCGTGTGTTCCTCAACTTCGACACACGCCTTTGCGAGTCTGTCCTGAGAGAGCGAAAAGTTTTGTTTAGCATGTGAACCGTCCTGATGAGAGCTTGGAGACTAGCGCGATTCTAATTTAAGCGCGGCGAAAAAGAAACAACGCAACCGGAGCGACAATGGGGTAATATTGTGTGAAATCCTTCATCCGAAAGTTCGGATTTTTTATTCGCTTTTTTTATCCGGCAACGCGCCCGACTCTTCGGGCAATCTCACTTTGCAGACGCTGTTCCGGTGAGTTAGTGCCTGTCTCATTTGTGGTAAGATCACCGCTCAATGCTCGAACAATCAACGCCGATGCAGTCATCTATTTTCATCGTCATGCTTAAGCTGCGGTCACTCACCCATCTCGGAGCGCCGCGAAGCGGGCTTGTGGCCGCCGGTGCTCTCGTATGTTTCCTCGCGCTGCCGGTCTGCGCGCAGCAGGCCGAGTCTCCTGCGCCGCCGGTCGTGGTGCAGCCCGGCGCGCCGGGTCAGCCGACACGAACCCTGCCGCCGGAGACGAGGGCGACACTGCCGCCCCGTTCGCCGAAGGATGTGGAATTCATGCAGGGGATGATCATGCACCACGCGCAGGCGGTTGAGATGACGGCGCTCATCGAGTCGCATACGAAGAACAGGGAGCTACGGTTGCTCGGAGCGCGCATCAGCCACACACAGTCGGATGAAATGAAGTTTATGAAGCGTTGGCTCTTGGCGAGGGGCGAGCCGGTTTCGCCGCCGCAGCATGAAATGACGGGCCACGACATGTCGAGCCACGACATGTCGAGCCATCACATGCTCATGCCCGGGATGCTCACCCCGAAGCAGATGGACGCCTTGAGAAAAGCGAAGGGCGCGGAGTTCGACCGTCTGTTTTTGCGTGGAATGATTCAGCACCACAACGGCGCGTTGATTATGGTCAAGGAGTTGTTCGAGACGGCAGGCGCGGGACAGGACGCCGAACTATTCAATTTCGCAACGGACGTTGACAGCGGCCAGCGCGCCGAGATCAGGATTATGCAAACCATGCTGGGTGAAAAACCTTTAGAGGAGAAACGATGAGTCGCGTACACATTATCGCCTTCCGTTCACTAATTGCTTCCCTTGTTTTGTGCTCGTGTTTTGCGACGGGGGCGCTGGCGCAAACGACTTCGCCGTCGCCGTCGCCCGAGCCCACGAAGACGCCGGAATCCCAACCCGCCGCGCAGGCCGGGGGGAATCCGTCTACTCTTGAATCGGCGCCGCCGCTACCGGCGGGGATGAAGGGTTCAAATGCAAACGACCCGCGCGCCAAACTGTCGCCGGGCATGTACGACGCGGGTGAAGCGGCGTTGGGCATGAAGCACGTCATGCTGCTTAAAAAGCCGGACGCGTTTCAACTCGGCGCCGACGATCCTGCTGATCCGAAGGTGCAGAAGACGCTGGGTCTCATCGGCATCGGCGATTCCTCGCAGATACCAAAGCCAGTTCAAATGGTTATGGCTCAACTCGCTTTTGCCAACTCGGACCTTGCGTTTCAGGGCAACCACCTGTTTCAGGGAAACTTTTACGGCGTCAGCATCTATGACATCTCCGATCCGGCGAAGGCCGGATTGTTGACTTCGTTGGTGTGTCCGGGCGGGCAGGGCGACGTATCAGTTCACAAGAACCTGCTCTTTATGTCGGTGGAGATGGCGAACGGTAGACTGGATTGCAGCCCACAGGGTTTTCCGCCCCCGCCTCCGCCCGCCGCGGGAAAAGAGAACATGCCGACTCCGCTGGCAGCGCAAAAAGATCGTTTCCGCGGAGTGAGGATTTTCGATATTGCTGACATCAGGAATCCGAAGCAGGTGGCGGCGGTGCAAACCTGTCGCGGCTCGCACACGCATACCCTCGTGGTCGATCCGAAGGATAAGAATAACGTCTACATCTACGTCTCCGGAACCTCTTATGTCCGTCAGAGCGAAGAACTAGCCGGGTGTTCGGATGGCCCACCGGACAAGAATCCGAATACGGCGCTCTTTCGCATTGAGGTGATTAAGGTGCCGTTGGCGGCGCCGCAAAATGCTCAGATAGTGTCGAGTCCTCGGATTTTTATGGACCCGAGGACCGGCGCTCTGAACAGTCTGAAGAGCGCCCCAGTACACGGCAAGGACAAGCCGACCGAGACCAACCAATGCCACGATATTACCGTGTACTCGGCCATCGGACTTGCGGCAGGCGCTTGCTCGGGAAATGGAATTCTGCTGGACATCAAAGACCCGGTCAATCCGAAGCGCGTAGACGCGGTAAACGATCCGAACTATGCGTACTGGCATTCGGCCTCGTTTTCCAATGACGGGAAAAAAGTCGTGTTTACAGATGAGTGGGGAGGCGGACTCAGTGCGCGCTGCCGCGCCAACGATCCGAACGTCTGGGGTGCTAACGCGATCTTCCGTTTGACGGGGAACAAGTTGAAGTTCGCAAGCTACTACAAGTTGCCCGCCGCGCAGGGCGACAGCGAGAACTGTGTTGCGCACAACGGCTCGCTTCTTCCGGTTCCTGGCCGCGACATCAAGGTACAAGCCTGGTACCAGGGCGGCATCTCCATCATGGACTTCACCGACCCCGACCGCCCCGTTGAGATTGGCTATTTCGACCGTGGCCCGGTTGATCAGAAGATGCTCATGCTCGGCGGCGAGTGGGCTGCTTACTGGTATAACGGTCACATTTACGCGTCGGAGATGGCGCGCGGCCTCGACATCTTTGAGTTGACTCCGACCGAGCACCTGACGCAGAACGAGATCGACGCCGCGAAAGTGGTTCGGGTCGCGGAATTGAATGTGCAGAATCAGGAGAAAATTGAGTGGCCCCGACGCTTAGTTGTGGCGAAGGCGTACGTCGATCAGTTGGAGCGTTCGCAAGGTCTGGCCGCTGACCGAATCGCAGCCCTGCGGCAGGCGATCCAAAAAGTAGAGAGTTCACAACCGAACCAGAGAGAGTTCGGAGAACTTAAAAGCCTCGCGCCTTCGTTGGAGAAGAGCGCCGGACAGACGAAGAGTGCGGCAGACTCAGCCCGGTTGCGAGCCCTGGCTGAAATCCTGAAGCAACCCGAAATCTGATCCTTACTACTCGATCTTTTTCGCGTTCATCCGCCGCCCGTTCAGGTTAAGGACGGAGTGCGTGACGGCCCCCGCGATCCTGCTCTTGCAGGATCGCGGGGGCCGTGTATTTTGGCGGCGGAGGCGAGCTTCGACATAATTCTATTGACACCAATATCCGATGCGAGTAAATTTACCGCACTTCCCAGACCTTTGACCCGATCAGTAGAATACATGGCCTTTAACCTCGTCGGCCTTAACACCATCCGGACGTTGATCTGAATGGTCACAACGCGCTCGTTTCTCTGTTAACGGGAGTGGCCCTCGCTCCTCTTCTGTTAACCTCACGTACACCTATTCAACGGCACGCGGCAGCCCGCACCACCGCCGCACGTTCTTCTTTCGAAGCCACTCGCTCCCGCCGCTTCTCACCGGGCAGCACGCGGGGCGTGTCTTCTCCGGTGTGGTCACGTCTCGCCCCACGCCGGGTTCCGTCAACCTTTTTCCGTCCAAGGGTTCGCTTCCAAGCCTCTAGCCTCGCGCCCACAGGCCGCCTCCATCCGGCGGTCGTCCCCCGCTTCCGTTAAATCCGAAAGCGGCTTTGAGCTCAGGAGGAGCCATGAAATTTCTCAAGCTGTTTTTCATCACATTCTTCACCACGGTGCTCGTCATCTCTCAGGCGCTCACGCCGCCCGTCAGCAGCCAGTCCGGCGCGACAGAGGCACCTGCCGGTTTCGACAATCTGACCAACGGCTTTACCACCCAGGCCCAGTTCGACGCCGACCGCGCCGCCTTCGAGGCGCGCGAGGAGAAGGCCGACGGGCTTGGGCCGGTCTACAACGCGCAGTCGTGCGCTGAGTGCCACCAGAACCGCGTCACCGGCGGCGTCAGCCAAATCTTCGAGGTGAGGGCCGGGCACAACGCGCCCGACGGAACGTTCGTTCCCGCAGCCGGCGGCTCGCTCATTCAGTCGCGCAGCATCAACACGACGATTCAGGAGCGCGTCCCCGGCGGGCCGCGTCTCACCTACGTGAACAACGCCCAGCAGGTCAGCTACATCGCCTTCGACCTCGACGCCGGGAGATTGTCCAACATACCCAACCTGCCCGCGACGGGCAGTTTCCCGGCCTTCTCAGCCGACGGAAGCAGGATCGCCTTCAGCAGTTCCGGCAACATCTGGGTCGCGAACAACGACGGAACGAACCCCAACCAGATCACATTCGATGGCACAGACTCCACGCCCACTTGGGCACCCGACGGGACGAAGATCGCCTTCAGCCGCATCATCGGCGGCGTCGCGCAAATCTTCACGGTAACCACGTTCGGCACGGAGGACACCAACCTCTCCAACAACCCGCTCGTTAACGACCGGATGCCCGCCTTCTCGCCCAACGGGACGAAGATCGCCTTCCAGCGCACGCCGAACGCCATCAACCCCGTCGGGAAGATTTGGACGATGAACGCGGACGGGTCGGGGCAGACGCAGGTTACACTCGGCCTCGGCACCGACGAGCGCCCTGCATGGTCGCCCGACGCGGCGAATATTGCCTTCAGCACGAACCGCGACGGCAACTTTGAAATCTACAAGACGCCCGCAACCGGCGGTGTTGCCACACGGCTGACGAACAACGCGGCCTCGGACCGCAACCCCAGTTGGGCACCCGACAACTCTGCCATCGCCTTCGGCAGCAATCGCACAGGTGTCATGAACCTCTGGGCCGTCGCGCCCGACGGCACCAACCCGACCCAGATCAACGGTAACAACGACGGCGGCGGCGACCAGCCCAACTACACACGGGATCAGGGCGAAACGATACGAACCTTGCGCGCCTCGCCCCACGTTTTGGGTCTCGGCTTCGTCGAGGCCATCGCCGACGGGACGCTGCTCACGATACGCAACAACCAGCCGTTAAGCATGCGCGGCACGGCCATCGAAGTAGGTCTGACCGAATCGCCCGATCAGACGCGTGTCGGGCGCTTCGGGTGGAAGAACTCCGTCGCCAGCCTGCTCAGCTTCTCCGCCGGGGCTTACCTTTTGGAAATGGGCATCACCAGCCCGCTGCTGCCGTTCGAGCAGTCCTCGCTGGGTCGTAGCACCGCGTTCGCCGACACGGTGGCCGACCCCGAAGACACCGGAGGCGACGGCGGACTTGGCGAGAACGTGGAGGCGTTCACGCGCTTCATGCGCTCCACCAAAGTCCCGCCCCGCAACAGCGCGATGGTCTTGAACGACGCGACCGACCCCGGCTCGCTCCTCTTCGACTCGATCAGTTGCTCGGTCTGCCACGTGCGCTCGATCACGACGGCACCTCCGGGCTCGGTCATCAACGGCGGGACGTTCGAAGTGCCCGCCGCGCTCGGCAACAAGATCATCCACCCCTTCAGCGACTTCCTGCTGCACGACATCGGGACGGGCGACGGGATCGTCGAGACTAACGGGGAGTTGACGAGAAACAAGATACGGACCGCGCCGCTGTGGGGACTGAGGACGCGCGACCGCTTCATGCACGACGGCGGTTCTTCAAGCCCGCCCACGAATAGCGGCGCGCAGTCCTTCACACTCAACGAGGCCATCCTGCGCCACGCCGGGCAGGCGACCGCGAGCAAGAACGCTTATCAGGCGCTGACGCCCATTCAGAAGCAACAACTCATCAGGTTTCTGAAATCGCTGTAAGCATGACGGCCACAGGCCGACGCCGACGCCCGTGCGCCTAGCGGCGGGCGGGGCAGTTCGCCGGGGGCGGTTTTAACTCCCATGAAAAG
>DATHBB010000060.1:0-10429 GCA_035296385.1 Pyrinomonadaceae bacterium
CTGCCGACAGCTAACAGCTAATAGCTGACAGCTTATTTCATTGTGCCGACTCGACGGGAAGTTTCGCGGCGATCCAGGCGTTCCAACCGCCGACCATGGCGGCGGCGTTCGTGTTTCCTTTGGCGTTGAGCATCTGCACCGCACGGGCGCTGGTCTGTTCGCTCGGTCAAGCGCAGTAGGTGATGATCAACTTGTCCTTCGGCAGTTCGCCGATGCGCTGCTCGAATCGCGGCAGCGGGATGTTTTTCGCGCCCTTGATGTGGCTCGTTTTGTAAGTGTTTTCGTCGCGCACGTCAACTAAGAGCGCGTTGCCTGCCGCGATAGCCTCCTGCGACTCTTCGATGCTGATGCGGCGCGTCTGGTCGGCAGCCGGTGTCTGGGCTGGCGCTTGTTTGGCCGCTTGCTGCGGCGCGCTCGTGTCGTTGCTCGCCGTTGTCGGCGTGCTTTTGCTGTTGCTGGCGGCAGCGGGCGCGCTCCCGTCCTGCGGGCTACAGGCCGCGAGCAGCGCGCAGACACACAAGCCGAGCGCGGCGACCTTCGAGATAAGTGAACGCATTACCTTCGCTCTCCTCAAAATTATTTCTCCCGCCCCCTTCTTAAGTGAACGGCGGCGAGCGATGCACACACAGCATCGCACAAAATCCGCGCAAAGTGAAAGCCCGCCGGAGGCGTGTGAAACGCGGCGATGATCGTCTTCAAAGAATCTCTTCGCATCTGCTTTTCTCAAGTCCGGCTAAACTGTCTTCATGCGCGCGGCTTGCGTGCGACCGAGCAGCGCCAGCGCGATGCCTCCGAGGATCAACAGAGCCGCGAGCAGCAGGCGCAGCGTGACGCGCTCCGACATGAAGAGGACGCCGCCCGCCGCCGCCAGCACCGGCACGGCCAACTGAACGGTCGCCGCGCGCGTCGCCGTCAAGCCACGCAGCGCTGTGTACCAGACGACATACCCCAGGCCCGAAGCCAGTGCGCCCGACAGTACGGCGAGCATGATGCCCGTCGGCGACGCGTGCGCGTCGCCTCGAAGCGCGAGCAAGTTGAGCGCGAAGGCCGGAGGCAGGGCGAGCACGAAATTCGCGTTCGTGTCGGCGAGCGGATCGCCCGAGCTGCGTCCGCGCAGCGAGTAGAGTCCCCACGAAACGCCCGCGACGGCCATGCAAGTCGAACTCCCGAGCGGCGGCGCGAACTCCAATCCGGGAAACACCAGATACACCAGACCGCCGAGCGCGAGCAGGAGTCCCGCCCACTCAAACGCGTGCGGGCGCTCGCCGGAGCGGAGCGCGACCGCTAGCATCGTCGCCTGCACCGAGCCGAATAAGACGAGCGCGCCCGTGCCCGTGCTCAGGTTAGTGTAGGCGTAGGAAAACGCCGCCGCGTAGAGGAACAGCAGCAGCGCCGAAAGCGGTTTGTATGAACGCAGCGGCGGAACTTTTTTGCCGAACGAGACGGCGACGAGCGACAACATCAACGCGCCCGACGCGAGGCGCACCGTCGTAAAACTCGCCGCGTCAATCGCCGCACTGCCCAGTGCCAGACGGCACAGAACCGAGTTGGCAGCGAAAGCCACGAGCGCGAATCCCGTCCACAGGGGCGTCCCTTTGCGGCTCAGAAGTTTTCTCCGTGTGCGAAAGATAGATTAGGACGGCGTCGTGCGTTTAAGTTCCGGCGAACCGGCAAAACATCCGGCCAAATTATAACGCCCGTCGAGCGCGGCGTGCGACATGTTTCCTCAAACGACTCTGCACGAAGCACCGCGCTGTCAGTTCAAAGTAATATCGCGCTGTTAGTTCAAAGTAATAATTATTATTGACTTTCCCAGACGCGTGCTCCATGATGGGCGCGATTTGAAAAAAGATAAGGCGGGTTTCGTTGAGCGCGAAGAAGAAAACAGATGAGCGCGAGGCTTCACTGCGGCGGGCGCTCCGCGAGCGGGGCGTGCAACTCACGTCGCAGCGCGCCGCCGTCTTCGACTACCTGAGCAACGTCGAGCACCACCCGACCGCCGAGGAGATTTATCTCGCCGTCAAACCGAAACTTCCGCGCATCAGCCTGGCGACCGTCTATAAAAATCTGGAAGCGCTCATCAAGTGCGAGGTGATTTCCAAACTCACCTACGGCGATGCCGCCGCGCGCTATGATATTCGTACCGATCACCATTACCACACGCGCTGCCTGGACTGCGGCAAGGTTTGGGACTTGAACGCCGCGAAAGGCTCGGCGTGGCTGCGGCAGGTCAAGCCGCAGGCGGGCTTCGAGGTGAAAGACTACCGTTTGGAAATCTTAGGCCGTTGCCGCGATTGCCGCCGGTAAATTTTTTTGGCATCAGGACAATAATAATTATTGTTCTTAACTGGAGAGGAGAGAGATGAATGAGCGTTGAGAAAAATGAAGGCCAGCCGGAGGCATCGGGCGGCGCGCAAGAAGAGCAGCCCGTGTTGACGAACCGGCAAGGCCATCCCATCTATGACAACCAGAACACGCGCACGGTGGGCGAGCGCGGCCCCACGGTTTTGGAGAACTACCAGTTCCTTGAGAAGATCACGCACTTCGACCGCGAGCGCATCCCCGAGCGCGTCGTCCACGCGCGCGGCGCGGGCGCGCACGGCTACTTCGAGGCTTACGGCACAATCGGCAGCGATCCGGCGAGCCGCTACACGCGCGCGAAATTGTTTCAGGAGAAGGGCAAGAAAACCCCCGTCTTCGTGCGCTTCTCGACCGTCATACACGGCGGACACTCGCCGGAGAATTTGCGCGACCCGCGCGGCTTCGCCGTCAAGTTCTACACCGAAGACGGCAACTGGGATTTGGTCGGCAACAACTTGAAAGTATTTTTCATACGCGATCCTTTGAAATTCCCCGACGTGGTCCACGCCTTCAAGCCCGACCCCGTGACGAATCGCCAGGACCCGAATCGCATCTTCGATTTCATCAGCCTCACGCCCGAATCCATGCACATGATCTCGTGGCTCTTCAGCCCGCGCGGCATTCCGGCCAACTACCGCGAGCAGGAGGGCGCGGGCGTCAACACTTACAAGATGGTGAACGCCGAGGGCGAAGGCGTGCTCGTCAAGTATCACTGGATTCCGAAACAGGGCGTGCGCTCGTTGACGCAGGCCGAGGCCGACGCCATCGGCGACTTCAACCACGCGACGAAAGATTTGTTCGACGCCATCGAGCGCAAAGACTTCCCCGAATGGGAACTGCGCGTGCAGATCATGTCGGACGACGAGCACCCCGAACTCGATTTCGATCCGCTCGACGACACGAAAATCTGGCCTGAGGAGCAATTCCCTATGCTGCCCGTCGGGCGCATGGTCTTAGACCGCAATCCCGAAAACTATTTCGCCGAAGTCGAACAAGCCGCGTTCGGCACGGGTGTGCTCGTCGATGGCCTAGACTTCTCGGACGACAAGATGCTGCAAGGCCGCACGTTTTCTTACTCGGACACGCAGCGCTACCGCGTCGGCACGAACTATCTCCAACTGCCGATCAACCGCCCGAAGAAGCACGTCGCCACGAACCAGCGCGACGGGCAGATGGCCTACCACGTTGACGGCATTGAGGCGGGCGAGAACCCGCACGTCAACTACGAGCCGAGCAGTCGCGGCGGACTCGTCGAAGCCCCGCGCGCGGGGAGCGATCACACGCCTTACGCTCAAGGCGCGGTCGTCCGACAGAAGATCAGCCGGACGAACGACTACACACAGGCGGGCGAGCGTTACCGCACGATGGAAAAGTGGGAGCGCGACGATCTCGTCAACAATCTGGTGAGCGCGCTCAAACAGTGCAACCCCGACATACAGGAGCGCATGATCACCCTGCTCACGCGCTGCGACGAAGACTACGGCAGGCGCATCGCGGAAGGCTTGGGGCGCACAATCGAACCGGGCGCCGAACAGGCTACGGCGGCTGATTAGTCAACTCTTACGAAGTAAACACAGGCGGTGACTCCGTGAAAGAGTCGCCGCCTATTTTTTTATCACTAAGGACAAAAAAATCTTTATGCAGTGATCCGCGTCGTCTCGGTTTGCCGCGTTAGCAGGTAGGGGCAAACTGAGAGCCTACACTACTGAGACCCACCACAGGAGAGACAGACGATGAAAGCAGTTCTGGCAGCCATCACGGAGAAGAAACAGGCGTTCGCACGACTCCCTTTTTTCGCGTTTTTGCGCGACGAAAGCCTTGAACCCGAACAGCGTCTGGCCTTCTACCCCTGCATGGCGCACTGGATCATGAGTTTCGCAGACCTCAACAAATACTTTCTGCGCGCCGAGGCCAAAGGCGACGAATGCCAGCAGCGCGTCAACATGTACAGCCACGAGGACGACGACCACTGGCGTCTGTATCTGGAAGATTTTCAGAAGCTCGGCTTCGACGGAATGCACGGCGACGGCAGCAATTGGCTGCGCTTCCTCTGGAGCGATGAGACGCGCGCCAACCGCATGTTGTCCTACCGCATCGCCAACTTGATCGCGGGCGCGTCGAGCGTCGAACGGCTCGTCATCATCGAGTCGATGGAAGAGGCCGCCAACGTGTTCTTCCCGCACACGGTGCAACTCGCCGAACAGATACAGGAGCGCACGGGCGTCGAACTGCGCTACCTCGGCCATTATCATTCCAACCTCGAAGCCGAACACACGGGCGCGGGCGACCATGAATCGCTGGCGCAAATCGAACTCGACGACGTGAGCAGGCGGAGGGCTTTGAAAATGGTGAGGGAAGTCTTCGCGCTGTTTGAAGACTGGGCGGAAGAGGTTTTGCGTTTCGCCGTCGCGCGTCTGAGCGAGCGTGCGCCGGTGGTGATGGCGATGCCTCCGCAAAACAACGTCGCGCTCAGAGAGAGCGCCGCCGACCTCGCGCCGGTCATGTGAACGGTTACATTCCGAAAATTTCTTTGAAACAAAGATTCGCCGCGCTGTTTGAATTATCAAAAACGGCGCGGCGCTGATCTGTTGACACGCTTTCGGGCGCGCGCCTATGCTTTGCAGTAAGAACGTCAAAACGCGCGTTTGAGGTTTAATGCAATCGCCGCCCGACAAAGAGAAGCGTCGCTTCCCCTCCGACGCGCTTAAAAGGTAATTCCCCCTTCGTCGAAGTTTTGTTTCGTGCAGGCCGCCGTAAATGTCGCGCTTGAGAGGTGCGCGAAGTGTATGTCGCAGCCGACCTATCTCACTTCAGGAAGCCGCATCGCGGTCGTGGGCGCAGGCCCGGCGGGCTCTTTCTTCGCCATCGAACTCCTGCGCCGCGCGCGCTCGCTCGGACTCGATATTCACGTCGCCATCTACGACGGCAAAAACTTCTCCCGGAAGGGCGCGCCCGGCTGCAACATGTGCGCGGGCGCAATCGGCCACAACCTCATCGAAGAGATCGAGCACTCTACGACCAACATCCCTGCCGAAGTCATCCACTACGAACTCGAAGGCTACGCCGTGCATTATCAGGATGCTTCGGCGCGTCTGGAAAATCCTGCGGGGCGGAAGATTTACGGCGTCTATCGCGGCGCGGGACCGGTGAGCACCGAACACCCGGACGGCGCGCGCAGCTTCGATCAATTCCTGCTCGATCAGGCGATCAAACTCAGCGCAGAGCACATCCCGCAGAACGTACACGACATAGACGTGCCCGCCACGCTCGAACAGCGTCCCGCGATCCGCACTCACGAAGGCGGGCGCACGGAGTTCGACCTTGTAGTCGGCGCGTTCGGCGTCAACTCGCAACTCGGCGCGCGTTTGATCTACGGTTATCAACCGCCGCCGACCTGGAAGACGTGCGTGATAGAGGCGCGCGTGCCCGAAGAGTTTCAGCGCGAGCGGCTCGGCAAGCTCATACACTTCTTCGTCTTGAAACAGGCGGACGTGCGCTACATCGCGCTCATCCCGAAGGGCGAACACGTCACCGTGACGGCCATCGGCGAAAACGTGGATGTCGTTTCGACCGAGCGACTGCTGCGCGAGTCGTACATGCGCGACTATTTGCCGTCGGATTGGAAACTCGATTGCCACTGCCACCCGCGCGTCGCCGTCGGCGCGGCGCGTCTGCCCTATAGCGACCGCTTCTGCATCGTCGGCGACGCGTCCGATTCGCGCTACTTGAAGAACGGCGTCGAGTCGGCACTCGTCACGGCGCGGCTCGCTGCGGATTGCGTCATCAATCACGGCGTCACGGCGCGCGATTTCGAGGAGCACTTCTGGCGTCGCTGCCAGCAAGTGTTCGGGCGCGATAATTTGTACGGGCGCGCGCTCTTTGAAATCTACGACCGCATCTTCCCGCACCCGCTGATCGCGCCCGTCTATTTCGCCGTGCTGCAAGCCGAACGCAAAGCGCGCGGGGCGCGGCAACCACAACAGCAGCACGACGGCGCATCGCCAACGCCGACGCAGACGCAGGGCGCGCTGCTCTCCGACGCGTTGCTCGCAGCCTTCACGGGCGACCAACCGTACAAGCGCATACTTTTGCGCGCGCTCCACCCGCGACTCGCCGCGCGCATGGCGAGTCACGCCGGTTTTCTCTTCTTCGACCGCGTCAGGACAAAAGTGACGCGAAGCGAGCCCGTGCGCGTGCGCGGTCTCTCCCTGCGCGACGAGTCGCGCGTCGTCATCGTCGGCGGCGGGCCGGGCGGCGCGTCGTGCGCGATCCGCCTGTTGCAGGAGTCGAAAAAGCGCGGGTTGAATTTGCGCGTCTTCATCTACGAGCCGAAGCGCTTCCCGCGCCAGCACAACCCCTGCATGGGCGTGCTCGTGCCGCCGACCGCCGAACTTTTGCGCGAACACCTCCGGCTCGAACTCCCTTCCGCGCTCATCAAACGCACGATCAAAGGCTTTCGCCTCCACAGCGACCACAACGACATCGAACTGCGCGCGCCGCTCTCGGAAGAACCCGCGCTCATGGTCTCGCGCTCCGAGTTCGATCAACTCTTGTTGGAACGCGCCGAAGAGGCGGGCGCACGCCTCGTGCGCGACCGCGTGACGGGGCTGGAATTTTATCCCGACAATCTCGAACATCCCGTGCGCGTCTATTCCGAAGGCGCATCGCGTTCGGCGGACATGATCGTCGCCGCCTGCGGCCTCGACGACGGCCTGCTCTCCGTGCTCGAACAGGCCAGCCCGCGCGCGCACGCTTACCGCCGCCCGCGCGAGACGATGCACTCGATCATCATCCGTTTGCCCTGCGACGAACGCTACATCGAGCGTCGTTTGCATGGCGAGATACACGCCTTCCTCTTGCGCCAGCTTCCGCGCATAGAGTTCGGCGCGATCACGCCCAAGCAGACGCACGTGCTCGTCAACATCATGGGGCGACGCGTCACCTCCGTCGATATGGAAGACTTTCTCCTGCATCCGAAAGTGCGCGCGCTCCTCCCGCGCTTCGACTTGCAGAAGCTCGACTTTTACGAAGGCCACGCGCCCGTGCGCCACGCGCGCAACGTCTCATGGGATCGCTTCGTCGCCGTCGGCGACGCGACCGGCTGGCTCCGCCCCTTCAAAGGCGCAGGCATCACGACCGCCATCCAGACCGGCATCGCCGCCGCCGACGTAATGCTTGAGCGCGGCATAGACGCGCTCGCGCTTCGCTCGTACGCCCTGCGTAGCGCCGCGCTCACCTACGATCATCGTCACGGTCGCGTACTGCGCCGCCTGTCGCGTCTCGGTTTGGACTTCGGCATGATCGACGGCATCATCGAACTCGCCAAAACCAACCGCGACCTCTACGCGCTCCTCTACGACATCATCGCCGGACGCCGCGACTACCGCCGCCTCACACACGAACTCCTGCACGTCGCCCTCCTCTGGAAGATGAGCGCGCTCGCCCTGCGGCGCGTCCTGCGCCCTGTCGCGTGAGATTTGAAATTAAGTCGTCGGTTTAAGCTTGAACGTTAATGCTCTCGCTCGGAGTCGCCCGGCGCGCGTTCTACCTTGACACGGCATTGTGGCGCGCGGGCGAAATGTTTGTTGACATCCGGCGAGATGTGGATTATACGAACGCTCCGATTCAAAGGGAGTCCCTCGCCATACTTCAACCAAAACCGAGAGGAAACTTTTGCATGAGAAAAACTTTTGTCTGCCTGACCCTATCCATAATCTTCTGCGTGCTGGCAATCGTGCTGTCCACGCCTTACGCCACGCGCGCCGCCTCCGCTCAAGAACCAGACCCCTGTCTCAAATGCTTGAGGAAAGTACAACAGCGATCAGATAAGTGTGAGGCGAAGAGCGGCGGGCTGACCCAAGAGTGCGCAGACGAATTCAATCAAGGCATTGTCGAGTGCTACGCGACCGTGTGCGAGCAATAACAAACTCTTCCAACACGTTCCACGATGCCCGCCACGTTTGGAGTCCGTCTTTAGAGACAGACTCCAAACGTGGCGGGCATCGCGTGTGAGCACGCGTTTGCCTACTTTCTGAAGACCACGCCGAAGGAGAGGCGCAGGTTGTCCTGGCGCGTGCTGCCGAAGAAAGTGGGAAGGTAGTCGGCTTGAAAGACGCGTATGTCGAAGTGCTTGCCCGCGCGCACGTCGAGTCCGCCGCCGAAGGCCATCGCGAACGATTCGGCGTCGTCGATGAGAAACGTGTTGCCCGCCTGCGTGCGGCTCACGGCGAAGCCGCGAAACAGCGCGCCGCCCGCGAGGACGTGTGCGAACGGGGCGACGCGACTTTGCGCGCGACGCGACTTGAACTGCACGCCGCCGAGGAAGTGATATTGATCGCGCTTGCGTTCAAAGTTGAGGTTGTTGAAGGTGAAGTCGTCGCGTTTCAGGTGCGCGGACGCGTCGAAGGTGAGGCCGACGTGCTCTGTGACGTAACGCGTGTAGGCCAGATTGAGGCCGTGCTGGCCGGTGCGTTCGGGTGCGACGGTGAGCGAGTCTATGTCCGCGCTGTTGAAAGAATAACCTGCGAAGAACTCGTTGCGCGGCGGCGCTGCATCGGCGGCGCTTTGCGCCTGTAGAGGCGACGGCAGTAGTAGCAGCAGCAGCAGGGCGCAAGAGTTGACGAAGAGCGCGAATGCGTAGAGCTTCGGGCGCATAGATGTTTGTCCTCCGGATGTCTTAACGAGAGAATCGAGCCGTAGGCCGCGCCGTCAATTTAACGGCGGGCGCAGTCGGTGCATGTTTCCTCGGGGGAGACCGAGAGCGCGTGCGCGCGTCGGAGAATGAAACCGCGCGCGCACACCTTTTTAATGCACGCTTATATTGACGCTTCTGCGGCGCTGAATACGCCCTCGCATAGAAGTTAGGACGTGCAGACTTAGGAGTTAGGACGCTAAAGACAGGGTTGCGCGGATTGAGCCATCAATTCGACGGTTGGTTGATTCGAGTACGGGGTGATTCGGTGGAGCGATGATTTAACTATTCAATCTCTTCGCCCTGTGAATTCGTCTTTGCCTTCCTGAATTCGGATGGAGTCATCCGGACGTGCTTTTTGAAGACGGAGTTGAAGGCTGATTTGGAGTTGAAGCCGACCTCTTCGGCGATGGCGAGCACCGAATAGTGCTGCTTGGCCGGATCGAGTAAGCGTCGTTTGGCTTCTTCGACGCGGTAGGTATTGACGAAGTCGAAGAAGTTTTGTTGGAGGCGCTCGTTGATGGTCTGCGAGAGATGTTGCGGCGGGATGGAGAGCCGTTCGGCGAGTTTGGGCAGCGTGAGTTCGCCGTCAACGTAAGGCTTCTCCGTCTCCATATGCTTCAGCAGGCGTGTAAGGTAACGCTCGGCGCGCTCCGGCGTCAGCGTTGACTTCTCGTACTTCTTCGCCGGAGGGTCGCCGTCCGCCTCAAGGTTCGCGCCGCGCGCTTCCGTCGCCGCTGCTACAGCTTCCGAAGTCTCCTTAACGCCCGTCAGGACTTCCGGCCTGCGCAGGCCCAGATAGCCGAGCGCGTAGATGAGCGCGGACGCGCCGAGCGGGACGAGCAGGTTCGTGCGCGCCGTCTGGTCGAGCGTGTAGCGCAGCAGCCCGCCGACGAAGAGTACGAAGAAGCCGCCGAGCATGAAGCGCATTTGAAAGAGCACCGCGCGTTCGTGTGCCGTGCGCGCCTCGCCCTTCGCCTTCAACGCGCGCGAATAACCGAGGAGCAGCGCGGCGACGAGCGAGAGGTAGATCGCGCCCTGAATGAGCAGGAGCGCCGAGCGCACGTAGTACCAGTAGCCGAGCGTAGGAGCGTAGAACTCGGCCCACATGTAGTCGAGTTTGTATTGACTGCTCCGCAGGTAGTACGGCAGCAGATAGACGACGCAGGCGGCGAAGGGCAGGAAGTGCAAATAGTCCGTTCGCGCGAGACGGCGTTCGCGCCTGACGAGCGCGCGCAGGTAGAGGAACAAAAGCGGGCTGGCGAGGAACACGAACGGATCGTGTATGCGGCTTACGTGCGGGAAGACGAACTCGTAGTGCGTCGTGCGCATCACTGCGCCGAAGATGACGACGGCCATGGCGAGGACGAGCGCGGC
>DATHBB010000061.1:0-11509 GCA_035296385.1 Pyrinomonadaceae bacterium
GTCACTGCCTTCTTGCATCCGACGAAGCGGTAGCCGACGCCGACGACCGTTTCGATACAGTCGCTGCAAACGCCGAGTTTCTGGCGCAGGCGGCGTATGTGTACGTCGAGCGTGCGCGTGTCGCCATAGTATTCGTAGCCCCACACGTTGTCGAGAATGTGCTGGCGCGTGGCGACGCGGCTGCCCGTCTTGGCGAGCGTTTCGAGCAGGGCGAACTCCTTGCGCGTGAGCTTGACGGGCGTGCCGTCGCACACGACGCGCATGTCCGCGTAATCAATGGCGAGGCGCGCGTCGTCGTATCGCGGCACGTTCTGTTCGTCCGAGCGTCGCAGGAGCGCACGCACGCGCGCCATCACTTCGCGCACCGA
Organism: Pyrinomonadaceae bacterium; assembly: GCA_035296385.1. Classification (GTDB taxonomy): domain Bacteria; phylum Acidobacteriota; class Blastocatellia; order Pyrinomonadales; family Pyrinomonadaceae; genus JAIVJZ01. The sequence continues at coordinate 369 of DATHBB010000061.1, forward strand.
GAAGGGTTTCGTGATGTAGTCGTCCGCGCCGAGATCGAGGCCGCTGATTCGGTCGGCCTCGTCCGTGCGCGCCGTGAGCATCATGATCGGCGTGCGGCGCGTGGCGGGTTCGCGCCTGAGGCGTCGGCACAACTCCGTGCCGCTCATTCCGGGCAACATCAAGTCGAGGATGATGAGCGCGGGCGGGCGGCGCGCGTCGAGCGCATCGGCCAGCCCCTGCTCGCCCGTCGGCGCGACGACCGCCTCCAACCCCTCGCGCTCCAGGTTGTAACGCAAGCCCTCCGCGATGTCCGGGTCGTCTTCGATGATGAGAACAGGCTTTGACATATTTTCAAGTGACAGGTGACAAGTGACAGGTGACAAGATAAAGACAGGTCACGCAGGCAAGACAGGTCTTCGGTTTTAACTTGTCACCTGTCACCTGTCACTTGTCACTCTCTTAGTTGCTGTGTTTGATAAACGCCGCTTCGGTCATGTAGACCGTGAGTTCGCAGATGTCCGTGACGTAGTCGCCGATGCGTTCGAGGTGCTTGGCGATGAGGAGCAGGCGCGCGCCGCGCCCGGTGGTCGTCGGGTCGGAGGTCATCAGATTGATCAGGGTTTGAAACATGTGCTCGTAGAGTTTGTCGATCTCGTCGTCGCCGTCGATGACGGCGCGCGCGCTTATCGCGTCGCCCGTGGTGAAGGCGTCGAGCGCGGCGCGGAGCATCGAGGAGGCTTGCGCAGCCATGCGCGGCAGTTCGGCGAAGGGCTTGAGTTGCGGCTCGTCGTTGAGATCGATGGCGGCGCGCGCGATGTTGCAGGCGTGGTCGGCGATGCGTTCGAGGATGGGCGTCGCCTTCGCCACCGCGACGACGAAACGCAGGTCGCGCGCCGCCGGTTGGCGAAGCGCCAGCACGTCTATGCAAAGCCGGTCGATTTCGACTTCGAGTTGATCGATCTGATCGTCGTCATCGAGGACCTCGCGCGCTGCGGCGGTGTCGCGTTCGACGAGCGCGAACATGGCGCGCTGGAGCGCGGTTTCGGTTTTGCCGCCGAGCAGCAGCACGCGGTTGCGCAAGTTGTCCAGATCGTTGTCGAGATGCCTGTAGCGTTCCATGTTGTTAGAGCTTTTCAGCCAAACCTCCCCGTGATGTAATCCTCGGTCAACTTCTCGTTCGGGTTCGTGAACATCTGCTCGGTCGCGTTGACCTCGATGAGTTTGCCGAGCCAGAAGAAGGCGGTCGTGTCTGAGACGCGCGCCGCCTGTTGCATGTTGTGCGTGACGATGACGATGGTGTATTGCCGTTTGAGTTGCACGATCAACTCTTCGATCTTCTGCGTCGCAATCGGGTCGAGAGCGGAGGCCGGTTCGTCCATCAAGAGCACTTCGGGACGCACGGCCAGAGCGCGCGCGATGCAGAGGCGCTGCTGCTGGCCGCCGGAGAGTCCGAGCGCGGAAGTCTTGAGCCGATCCTTCACCTCCGACCAGATGGCCGCGTCTTCGAGCGCCTGTTGGACGCGGTCCTGCAACTCCGTCTTATTGTTCGTCAGCCCGTTGATCCTGAGTCCGTAGGCGACGTTGTCGAAGATGGATTTCGGGAACGGGTTCGACTTCTGAAAGACCATGCCGACCCTGCGCCGGAGGTCTACAACGTTCTCGCCGGGCGCGTAAATGTCTTCGCCGTCGATCAAGACCTGCCCGCTCGCGCGCGTGCCCGGAATCGTATCGTTCATACGGTTGAGCGTGCGCAGGAAGGTTGACTTGCCGCAGCCCGAAGGGCCGATGAAGGCCATCACGACGCGCTCCGGAATGTTGAGCGAGATGTTGAAGAGAGCCTGCGTCGCGCCGTAGAAAAAGTTCAACTCGCGCACGCTGACTTTCGCGGCGGGCGTCGGTGCCCCCGCCTGCTCCGCCGCTCGCTCGCCCGTCGCCGTCGTGCGCGTCTCGATCATGAAAGATGGTGCGGTCGTTGACATAAGTTAATCGTCAGTTGTCCGTTGTCAGTCGTCAGTTGTTTTTGTCTGTGGTCGGTTAATCAATTCAATCTTTAGCAATTCGTTTGAAAAGCCACATGCAACGGACAACTGCCAACGGACAACTGACAGCCCTTCAAATTTTCCGCCGCGTAAAGAAGCGGACGGTGATGTTGATGACGAGTATGAGCGTCATCAGAATGAGCGTGGCCGCCCACGCCTGCGCGTGCCACTCGTCGTAGGGGGAGATGGCGTAATTATAAATCTGCACGGTCAGGGAGGCCATCGGCTGGTCGAGATAGACGTTGAAGAAGCGGCTGCCGAAAGCCGTAAACAGGAGCGGCGCGGTCTCGCCCGAAACTCGCGCGACGGCGAGCATCGCGCCCGTCACGATCCCTGAGGCGGCGGCGGGCAGGACAACACCCGTCGTCACGCGCCACTGCGGCGCGCCAAGCGCGAGCGCGCCCTCGCGCAAACTCGCGGGCACGAGCCGGATCATCTCTTCGGTCGTGCGCGCGACAATCGGGATCATGATCACCGCGAGCGCGACGCCGCCCGCCATCGCCGAAAATTGCTTCATCGGCAAAACGATGATCGTGTAGACGAAGACGCCGACGAGGATCGAGGGGATGCCCGTCAGCGTGTCCGTCAGGAAGCGTACGAGCGAGGCGAAGCGTCCCGCGCCGTACTCGGCCAGATAAATCCCCGTCGCGATGCCGAAGGGCATGCCGACGACCGCAGACATCGTGAGCAAAATCAAAGTGCCGAGGATGGCGTTGCCGATGCCGCCGCCTTCGCCGACGGGCTTCGGTGTTTCGACCAGAAATTGAAAGTTGATCGCGCCGATGCCGCGATAGGCGATGTATCCGAGTATGAGCACGAGCACGCAGACGGCGAAGAAGGCGCACGCGGCGGTCAACGTCGTCATCACGGCGTTGGTCGCGTAGCGTCTCGCGTGGCTTTTTCGCGTCAGAGTTGCCATACCTGTAGAAAGTCTATTCGTCAGTGGCCTTCTTGATCTGTGCGATGCAAATGTGATTGATGACGGCGAAGAAGACACCGAACCCGATGCCCGCGAAGACCGCACCGCCGAAACTCCCCGCCTCACCGAAAAACAGTGCTTCAACCAGCACAAGCGCACTTACCCAGAAGAGCGACTCGACAACGATCCGCCGCCCTAAAGATAAGTCGCGCCACAGGTGAAAGAGGGAAGATTTCGTCATAACAACTTCACCAACTTTCACGCTCTGGCCGTTCCGCTCGTCGAGCGCGTGACGCTCCAGACGAGGAGGCGCGCGAGGCCGTTGATAATGAAAGTGACGAGGAAGAGGATCAGACCGAGTTCGACGAGCGCGCTCAGGTAGAGCGCTTCGGTCGCTTCCGTGAATTCGTTGGCGATGACGGAGGCGATGGTGTACGACGGCTCGAAGAGCGAGGCGCTGATCTGCGCGCGGTTGCCGATGACCATCGTGACGGCCATCGTCTCGCCGATGGCGCGTCCCAGGCCGAGTATGATCGCGCCCGCGATGCCGGGGCCGCCGTTGGCGAGGACCACGCGCGTCGTCTCCCACTTCGTCGCGCCGAGCGCGAGCGCGGCCTCGCGTTGCGAGACGGGCACGGCGTCGAGCACGTCTCGCACCACCGCAGAGATGATCGGCGTGATCATGATGGCGAGAATGATCCCGCCCGTCAACAAGCCGATGCCCGTGACCGAGCCTTGAAAAAACGGCGTCCAGCCGAGCCACTTTTGCAGCGGCGGCCCGACGTACTGGCGCAGGATGGGCGCGAGCACGAAGATGCCCCACAGCCCGTAGACGACCGAAGGAATGGCGGCCAGCAGTTCGACGAGAAACGTGAGCGGGCGCGCGAGCCGGCGCGGCGCTTGTTCGACGAGGAAGACGGCGATGCCGAGCGAGAGCGGCACGCTGATCAAAAGCGCGAGCAGCGACGAGACGATTGTGCCGTAGATGAAAGGCAGCGCGCCGAACTGTCCGACAACAGGGTTCCACTCGCTGCTCGTCAAAAATCCGAAGCCGAACTCGCGTAGCGACAGGCGCGAGTTCGAGGCCATCGCCGCGATCATCGCCGAGACGATCAAGAGTACCGTGAACGCGCAGGCAAACAGCACGGCGCGAAACACCGCATCGCCCGTGTTGCCCGTCGGCGACAGCGCGCGCCGCCAGTTCCACGCGCGGAAGCGCGCCCCGTAGGCGGAGGCGGGCGTCGGCAAGGTTGGCGTGGGATTACTCATAAGAGGAATGTCAGTTGTCCGTCGTCAGTTGTCAGTTGTTTCGTGCTGCACCGTCTTGAATGTTTAATTTTCAGCTTGGCGCAGGTCGGGCACATGCAACTGACAACTGACGACGGACAACGGACGGCTTTAACTTCTCAGCGTCTTGCCGCCCGAAGTGATCGCGTTGATCTTGGCGGAAGCCTTCTCGACGATCTGCGTGGGGAGCGGCGCGTACTGTAAATCTTTGGCGAAGCGTTCGCCGTCGTGCAGCGCCCACCAGAGGAAGTCCACGAGGGCTTTGCCCTTGGCGGCGTCCTTCTGCTCTTTGTAAATGAGAATGTAAGTGTAGCTCGAAATCGGGTAGGCGTTCGCGCCCGCCGCGTCCGTGATCGAAACGCGCAGGTCTTCGGGAGTGGTGGCGAGCGATTCGGCGGCGGCGGCGGTGACGGCGTCGAGCGACGGCTCGACGAAGTTGCCCGACCTGTTTTTGAGGAGCGCGACGGGGAGTTTCGTCTGCACCGCGTAGGCGAGTTCGACGTAGCCGATGGTGTTCGGCGTCTGCTTGATCTGACCCGAAACGCCCTCGTTGCCTTTGCCGCCGATGCCTACAGGCCAATCCACAGACTTGCCCACGCCCGGTTTCTGCTTCCATTCGGGACTGACCTTCGCCAGGTAATCCGTGAAGACGGCGGTTGTGCCGCTGCCGTCCGAGCGATGCACGACGGAGATGTTCGTCGCGGGCAGCGCGGCGTTCGGGTTGTCGGCCTTGATGCGCGCGTCGTCCCAACGCTTGATCTTGCCGAGGAAGATGTCCGTGATCACATCGGGCGAGAAGCGCAAAGGTTGCGCAACGCCCTCCAGGTTGTAGGTGATAACGACCGCGCCGAGCACGGTCGGGATGTGCAGGAGTTCGCCCGGAGCTTTCTTCAAATCGTCGTCGCTCATGGGAGCGTCGGACGCGCCGAAGTCAACGGTCTGCGATTGAATCTGCTGGATGCCGCCGCCCGAACCGATGGATTGATAATCGATCCTCGCCTTCGGATTGACCTTGCTGTATTCGCTCAACCACTTCTGATAAATCGGCATCGGGAAGGTCGCGCCCGCGCCCTGCAAGCGAACGGTGTCGCCGCCCGCGCCCGGCGTGGTGCTGTCGGCGCGCTCGCCGCTGCACGCCGACAGCGCGGCGAGCGACATAGCGAGCAAGAGCGCCAGCGCAACGCTAGTGCGGCGTCCGCGCGTCCGTATTTGTTTGGGTAACATCCGTCAATCTCCTGAAAAGTTGGGACTCCAATGAAGATTCCCAGCATAGACGGCGGCTGTTACACGCACCTGAACGCGAAGTTAAATTTAAGTTAACGGGCGAGGCGAGAGCGCGTCTTCAGACGAGACGGTCAAACAGACGGATGGCGAAGAACGAAAGCGCGGCGATGAAGGCCGCAATCGGGATCGTCAAGACCCAGGCCCAGACGATGCGACCGGCCACGCCCCATTTGACTGCGGACAGGCGGCGCGTCGCGCCGACGCCGACAATCGCGCCCGTGATGGTGTGCGTCGTGGAGACGGGAATGCCTGCGAGCGTCGCGCCGAAGAGCGTCACGGCTCCGGCGGTCTCGGCGCAGAAACCGCCGACGGGTTTGAGTTTCGTGATCTTCGATCCCATCGTGTGGACGATGCGCCAGCCGCCCGAAAGCGTTCCGGCGGCAATCGCGGCGTGCGCCGTCAAGACGACCCAGAGCGGGATTTCGGGAAGTTTGCCGCCCGCGCCCGCTTCGAGCAGGCCGCTCGTGACGAGCACGATGGTGATGATGCCCATGGTCTTTTGCGCGTCGTTGCCGCCGTGTCCGAGCGAGTAGGCGGCGGCGGAGAGCAGTTGCCCGCGCCGGAAAAGTTTATCCACGCGGTTCGGCGTCGCGCGGCGAAATATCCAGAAGACCGCGACCATCAGGACGAGGCCGAGCGTCATGCCGATGAGCGGCGAGGCGATGATGAAAACGAGCGTCTTGATCCAGCCTTCGGGCTTCAACAACCCTTCGACGCCGCCGTAAGCGGCTATCGCCGCGCCCGCGTAGCCGCCGACGAGCGCGTGCGAACTGGACGTGGGGAGAGCGAGATACCAGGTGATCAAATTCCAGATGACCGCGCCGAGCAGTGCCGCGAGCAGCACGTAGAGCCGCAGGTCCTGCTGGATCAGATTGATCTCCACGAGGTCGCCGCCGATGGTCTTGGCGACGCGCGTGCCGAGGACGGCGAAGGCGATGAAGTTGAAGAACGCCGCCCACATAACCGCCATGCCCGGCGAGAGCACGCGCGTTGACACAACCGTCGCAATCGAGTTCGCCGCATCGTGAAAGCCGTTGATGTAGTCGAAGACGAGCGCGATGAAGATGATGAAGATGACGAAGGCTAGGGTGACAGACATAGAGATTTGTTATTTGTCCGTGGTCAGTTGTCCGTTGTTTCGTGTTGCCCGATCCTAAACGTTTAATTCTCAGCTTGACCCTTACCGATCACAAAACAACGGACAACTGACGACGGACAACTGACAGCCATTATGCGTTTTTGATGATCACGCTTTCGATGATGTTGGCAACCTGTTCGCAGCGGTCAACGGCGGCTTCGAGCTTTTCGTAAATCTCTTTGAACTTGAGCACGGTGAGCGGGTCTGATTCCTGGCGGAACAGTTCGCCGATGGCCGCGTGGTAAGTGTCGTCGGCGACGTTTTCCAGGCGGTGGATTTCGACGAGGCGCTGGTTGATGCCGGTGGGGCGCGCGAGCGTCGAGACGATCTCGTGCAGTTCCACGGCCATGCGTTGAATCACGTCGGCGAAGGCGCGCGCGTGCGTCGTGCTCTCCTGAATGTTGAACATGACCATCGCGCGGGCGGCGTCGTCGATCAGGTCAACCACGTCGTCGAGCGCGGCGGAGAGCGTGTAGATGTCTTCGCGGTCGAAGGGGGTGATGAAAGATTTGTTGAGACTGGTGGAGATGGTGTGCGTCAGTTCGTCGCAGGCGTGCTCGATGGTCTTGATGCGCTGCGCGTAGGCGTTGTAGTCGCGTTTGCCTTCGCTCATCATCTCGACGAGGAGTTTCGAGGCGTCGTAAATGTAAGAAGTCATCTGCGAGAAGAAAGAGAAATATTGATCCTCGCGGGGCAGAAAACTGAAACGCGCCATCTTGTTACAGCTCCATTGTGGGATTGAAAGAAGAAGCCGCACTATAGACGAAGTGGGGCGAAACTTTCAAGGTGAACGCGGGCTGAACGGGAGATGTCCGTTGTCAGTCGTCAGTTGTCCGTTGCGTGTGGCCTTCTAAGCGAGTTGCTAAAGATAAAAGCGACAAGCCGCCCTGGACAAAAAACAACTGACAACTGACGACTGACAACGGACAGTTCTATTCGTTCGTCGTGATGAGTCGGTAGCCGACGTTGACCATTGTTTCGATGTGGATGCGGAAGGGCGAGAGGCGGCGGCGCAGCCGGTAGATGTGTACGTGGAGGCTCTCGGCGTTGAAGGGGGCGGCGGGCGGCCACGCGTGCTGCCAGATTTCTGCGGAGGAGACGATGCGCTGCGCGTTGCGCGCGAGGCGCGACAGGATCAGAAACTCTTTGCGCGGGAGTTGGAGCACGCTCGCGCCGCAGGCGACGTAATAGTTCTCGTGCTCGACGCGCAAACGCCCGTCGTCGTAGACCTGCGCCCCGGACTCAGGCTTTCGCGCTTGCGCCGATGCGAGAGAGTTCAACTCTGTGCTCATAAGAAATCAGTGACGAGTGACAAGTGACAAGTGACGAGACGGAAGGCAAGCGACGAGTGACAGGCAAAAACTTGTTCTTGTTTTAACTTGTCACTCGTCACTTGTCACCCGTCACTGCTCTTAAAAATTAAGCTTCGCGCCGAACTGCATGACGCGCGGCCCGCCGACGGTGTCCGTGATCTTGCCGAAGTCGGTGGACGCCGTGCCGATGACGTTGTTGGGCGTCGCGAAGTTGACGTTGTTGAAGGCGTTGAAGATGTCCCAGCGCAGTTCGAGGTTGACGCGTTCGGTGAGCCGCGTCTTCTTCGCCAGACCGAGATCGAAGCGCTTCTGGCTAAAGCCGCGCAGCACGTTTCTGCCGAGATTGCCGAAGCCGCGATTGTTTGGGTAGCCGCCCGCCAGACTGAGCGGCGAGCAGAGAGCCGCAGGGTTGAACGCCCCCTCGGTCGGGTCGGAGCCGGTCTGCCGCAACTGTTCGAGCGTGCCGCACAAACTCGGTCGCCCGAAGGCGAGGCGGTAAAGACCACCGGAGCCGAGCCGCACGTCGTTGTACTGCGCTGCCGTCGCAGCCGTCACTTCAGCCGAAAAGATCGAGTAGGGCACGCCCGATTGCGCCTGACCGAAGCCGGAGAGCTGCCAGCCCGTGAGGAACTTCGAGGTCGAGCCGAAACTCGGGATGTCATAGACGAAGCTGAGGCTGAAACGTTGCGGGCGGTCGAAGTCCGAGACGGCGCGGTTGGCGTTGGTGTCGAAGGCGTTGCCTTGCGCGGTGAAGCCGACGTTCGGGAGGTCGGGCTTGCCGCCGCCCGCCGTGCTGCCCGGGTCTGCGGAACTGTTGTCGATGGACTTCGAGAAGGTGTAGGCCGCGTTGAACTGCAAGCCGCGCGAGAAGCGTTTGGTCAGGCTGAACTGCGCCGAGTGATAAATGGAATAAGCGGAGTTGGTGAGCATGATCGCTTCGGGCACGTCGAAGCCGAGGAAGGGCGAACGCGCTTCGAAGCTGATGACAGCGCCCGCAGAGTTCGCCAGATTGTTGTCAATAAGGCCGCCGAGCGCGGAGTTGGCGAAGCCGAAGGCGCGACCGCGACCGCGTGCTCTGGCCGTCGCCCCGGCGTTCAGCGCGCCGTTCGGGCTGCCCGCCGCGACGTATGCCTGGTTGAAACGCTCGAAGATGAAGTCGGGCGTTGACGGGTCGTTCAGGTCGTAACCTTGCGCGAAGGAGACGGCCTGCAAGAGCTTCGTGCCCTTCGTGCCGACGTAGCGCGCCTCGACTAACAAATTCTTCGACAGTTCATACTGGACGCCGAGATTCCACTGCTGCACGTAGGGCGTGCGCAGGTTGCGATCAACGGCGCGAAACTCGAAGGTCTCTGCGATGTTGCCGCGAAGCGGGAGACCCGTGAGCGGGTCAGACGGATTCGGCGTGCCGTCGGCGCCGGAGGTGACGTTGGTGTTATCGCGCAGAGTGTACGTGCCGCCCGCGCCGCCGCTGCGTATGATGCGGTTCGGGAGATATTGATTGAAGGCGAAGTTCGGGTCCTGGCGCGAGAAGGCGGACGTGAGCGGGACGTTGCTGGCGGGGAAGGTGACTTCCGCTTCGCGCAGGAAAGGGTAGTTGCTGAAGACCGTGTTGATGAAGGCCGCCGAGGGGCGGTCGAAGAAGATGCCGTAGCCGCCGCGTATGACGATCCTGCTGCTATCGAGCGGCGAGTAGGCGAAGCCGAAGCGCGGCGCGAAGTTGTTGAGGTCCTGGCCGTTCAAGGTGTGTTTGGTCGGCGTTCTGGCCGTCGCGAGGATGGCCGTATCAATCGCGTTGAAGCCGGTCGCTTGCACGTTTGAAGGGACGAGGAAACCGCTCAGGGGGTTGTTGAAATCGGTGACGAGCGACGGGTCGAAATTGCCTATTCTACCTTGCGCCTCTTCCGGCCAGCCGAACCACTCGTAGCGCAGGCCGAGATTCAAAGTCAGCTTGCGGTTGACGCGCCAATCGTCCGCTATGTAGCCGGAGAGATCGCGGAAGCGGAAGCTCTTTTCGGTGACGCCGAACTGCGTGTCGGCCTCGGTCGCCACGCCGCGCAAAAACTGCGTGAAGTTGTCGTACTTCTCAAACTCCGTCGCCTGTTCTTCCGGCAGCGCCGTGTTGTAACGATGGCGTTTGAACTCGCCGCCGAAGCGCAGGGTGTGGTTGCCGCGTATGTGCGTCATGTTGTCGGCGATGCTGTAGGTCTGCTGCTCGCGGCGGTTGAAGGTGTCGTTCGGGCCGCCGAAGGAGAAGCGTTCGAGGAGCGTGCCGGGGCGTCCGACGAAGTGACCGAGACGCAGCGTGCCCGGCCCCTGATCGAAGGCCGTCGCCGGATTCGGGATGCCGACCGACTCGTTCGTGATGGCGAGGAACGGATCGTCGAGTATGCGCGTGTTATTGAGAGAGAAATAACCGAACCTCACTTCGTTGATGAAGCGCGGCCCGAAGATGTGCTGGTCGGAGACGGCGAGCGTGCGGTTGCGATCCGAGCGTTTCAAGGTAACGGGCGAAGCGAGGCTGCCCGGGTCGGGGAACGGATCGAGGCCGGGAAAGTTGGAGAAGAAGAACGTGCCGCTGAGAGTGTTCTTCTCATTCAAGCGCCCGTCGAGTTTGATTGTGAATTGGTCCTGTTGAAACTCCGCCGGAAAGACGTTGCGCTGGCGCAGGTAAGGGTTGCCGCCGACGTTTCCGGCAACGCCCGCGTCTCTGCCGACGAGCGCGCCGCCCGCGCGCGGCGCGGGGATGAGAAAATCGCCCGTCGCGGGGTTTCTCAGATTCAGGAGGCGCACGGCCACGTCCGAGATCGCGTTCGCGTTCGGGATGGAGGCCGTGATGCCGGGGTTCAGGGCGGTGAAGGCGGCGAAGAGATTTTCTTTCGTGCGTGCGCCGGAGATCATTTGCAGCGCTTGCGGGAGGACGGTGATGCTCGACGCCGTCGGGACGAAGCCGGTGTTGGCCTGCGTGCGCTGGTAGCCGCCGAAGAAGAAGACGCGATCACGCACGACGGGGCCGCCGAGGGTGAAGCCGCCTTCGTTGCGACGCGCCTTCGGACGTTCGATGCCGTCCTTGTTGAAGAAGAAATCGTTGGCGTTGAAACGCTCGTTCTGCACGAAGTAGTAGGCCGAGCCGTTGAACTCGTTCGTGCCGGACTTGGTGACGAGTTGGAAGTTGCCGCCGCCG
>DATHBB010000062.1:0-23895 GCA_035296385.1 Pyrinomonadaceae bacterium
TGCCCGCGAAGCCGATGAGGACGATGAAGGTGTTGTCCAGTGAAGTTTGCGAAATCATGCGACTCTTTCCGCGTCTAGTTTGCGCTCACGAAAGAAAAGGAACAGCGGCAGCGCGAGCGACACGCCGACCGCCAGATTGCAGAGGACGTAGAGCCACAAATTTTTCATCTCGCGCCGCCGCCCCTCCGAGAACACGAACAGCCACAACACGACGGACGACACGATGACATCGAGACCGAAGAAGGCGGAGGCGTGATTCCCGAAAAGTTGTCTGAACAGGAGCGGCACGTCGAAGCCGTGCGCCGAGAGAAACGGGATGAGTTGCGAGAGCGGAAGCACCGTGCCGAGAATCGCGGCAACCAGATAAAGCCATTGCATCATAGTTTCTCCACGGCAAGAAGTTCGTGCGAGGCGGCGTCCTGAGTTAGTTCGCACAGCTTAGCAGATTCGACGCGCCGCGCGATCAAGAATTGTAACCTTCGAGTGGCGTCCTCATTATTTGATTTGAACTCTCTGTGCCCCCTCTGTGTCCTCTGTGTCTCTGTGGTGAATGCTTTATTAAGGCACTCACCACAGAGACACAGAGAACACGGAGGGGGCACAGAGGAAAGCTGAAAAAGCTAAGCGCTCCAGTAAATTTCCCCGTGTGATGAATAGACCTGACGCGCGAGGTTTGTATAAAATCCAAGGCACTCCCAATCAAAGCGAAATCAGAGCAAGGTGGATTGCCAGTATCAACCGAGGATGAAAACGCCGATATGCTTTTACCGAACAGTAAGCGCCTGATCGCAAACGTCGCCGCCGTGTTGGCGTTGATGGTGTGTGTGCCCGTCGCGGTCTTACGGGCGCAGGACAAGCCGGACAAGAAAAAGCGCGCGCCCGCGGGCACGCCCGTGCTCTGGCGCGAGCCGGACAACATCTCTTCGCTCAACCTGCTGCACGGGCCGGGCGGCGCGCGCATGCGCCCGAACCTGCGGCGGCTGACCTTCATCAAGGAGGAGAAGGGCGGCTGGTCAAAGAAATACCGCGTGCGCGACGCGTCGGGGCGCGTGTGGGTGGCGAAGGTCGGCAAGGAGGCGCAATCCGAGACGGCTTCCACGCGCCTCCTGTGGGCTGCCGGTTACATGACCGAGATCACGTACCTCGCGCCGCGCGTCTCGATCCCCGGCAAGGGCACGTTCACTAATGTGCGGTTCGAGGCGCGTCCCGAAAACGTCGAGCGGGAGGGCGACTGGAAGTGGGAAGAGAACCCTTTCGTCGGCACGCGCGAGTTGCAGGGGTTGAAGGTGATGATGGTGCTCTTGAACAACTGGGACACGAAGGACGAGAACAACGTTCTGCTGGCCGTGCCCGCGCGCGGGGGCACGGAGTTGCGATACGCCATCAGCGACCTCGGCGCGACGCTCGGCGACACGGGCAAGTGGCCGCTGCTCTGGCGCTTCACGCGCAGCCGCAACGACCCGTCAGGCTTTCGGAGCGACAAACTCATCGACGAGATCAAGGATGACGGTCGCGTTGACTTCGAGTTCTCCGGCAAGAAGCGCGGCATCTACAACGACATCACGGTGGAGCAAGCGCGCTGGATCGGCACGCTGCTCGCGCGCCTGAGCAACCGCCAACTCGCGGACGCCTTCCGCGCCGCCAACTACACCCCGGCAGAGGTGCGCACGCTCTCGCGCGCCGTGCGCGCACGCATCAACGAACTGGCGAGCCTCAGGCGGTCGTAAAAAAGTATGAACGATGAACTATGAACGCGGAACGATGAACTGAAAGACAGTTGCTTTCAGTTCATCGTTCCGCGTTCATAGTTCATCATTTGTCTTCGCGGAGATTTATTCCGAGGCGCTTTTCTTTTTCTGGTTCGCGATGACGCCGGAGTCAACCGTCTCACCCGTGCGCGAGATGACCTGGAAATGGAGTTGGTCGCCCGCGACTTCGATGAGCATGAAGGAGAGGTCGGTGTCGAACGCTTTCTCCGTCAGCGGCGAATTCTTCTTCACGTCGCCCGGCCTGAGTTTGCCGCCCGCGCCGGAGATGAAATAGTAGATGCCCTTTTGCGGTTTGATGCGCTCGTAAAAATGTTCGTGCCCGTTGAAGACTGCGTTGACGCCGTACTTCAGGAAGAGCGGCTCGACCACTTCACGCACGCCCGAGCTTGAGCCGTGCTTGCCGCCCGACGAATAAGGCGGGTGGTGGAAGAAAGCGATCTTCCACTCCGAAGTGTCCTTCGCCAGTTCGCCCTCCAGCCACTTCAACTGCCGCTTGTCCATGTAGTTGCTGTTCAGCGCGTAGAAGGCGACGTTGCCGCGCGTGAAGCGATAAAACTCCTCGCCCTTCATGTTGAAGTTTTCGTAGAAGCGTTGGTTCGACTCGTCGTGATTGCCGAGCGACGCGTAGAACTTGACATTTTCGTCCAGGAGCCGCTTGTAAACGTCCTCGAATTTCGTCTTGAAGTCTTCCGGCTTCTCCCCGCCGTACATGTTGTCGCCCATCATCAAGGCAAGCTCGAACGGGAACTGTTGACGGTAGCGGAGCATCACGTCGGCCAACTGCCATTGCTCCTTCGTGCCCGTCCCCGTGTCGCCGACGATCATGAAACGCACCGAGCCGTCCTTGACCGGCAGCGTGAGTCTGACGGGCGAACCGGCAGGAGTTGCGGGGGCCGCAACGGGCGTCCCTTGCGCGTGGACGGCGGAAGAAGTCTGTGAAGTTTGACCGAACGCGTTTTGATTTAGAAGTCCGCCGCATAAGATGACGGCGACGACGACGAGCACCGAGTTAATAGTCCGTTTCATATTTTCCCCTCGCGCGTGGCGCGCTTTTATGGCAGCGCGTTGAGCATGAAATCAACGATGAGATGATTTTCCCTGTCAACCAGGAGCATGTTCCGTTTGACGAAACGATAACGCAACTGCTTGGGCAACTGTGGCAGTTTCAAAAGCAGTGTGGGCGGCATCTCGACCAACTCTTTCGTCTCCGGGTAAGCGTAATTGACGCGCAGCGGCACGCCCTTGTTGTCCGCTTCCAGGACCGACTCGCGCAACTCTTTCCGCTCCTTACCCTTGAACTCCGACTTGATCGTCGCGCGTATGTAGGCGACGATGTCCGGCGTGAACATCTGTCCGCGTTTAGCGCCCACGCGCGCCGCGCGGACGCGCCGCTCAAACTCCGTCTCGTGCGCCTCGATCTGTTCGGGCGTGCTGTCCTTCGCGAGTTTCGGCATCTTCTCCTCGATGTCCTCGCGCATCTTCGCGTAAGCCTTCACGCGCGCCTCGAAAGCCGCGACCGCCGCCCCGTTTTTCGCCGAAAGAACATTTCCCGCAGCGACGGTTTTTTGCTGCACGGCAGTGGCGGCAGCCTGCTGCGCGGCCAGCGGAACCGGCACGAGCGCAAGGCACAATATCAAGGCCAGGCACCGACCGGTATTGTTCAAACTCTTCATTTCTTGTTTCATTTGCAACTTAAAAGAGCAAACTTGATGCCAGCGGCAACTATTTGCCGACGCCGCCCGCGCAAAGCCTGCGCGACGCCGCACGGCCAACCGATATGTTTGCACAGGATAAGGATTTAGAGTCCGCGCGCGCCGCGTGCGGCGAATAATCGTAGAACTCAAAACCGAAGGCGCGTGCGTGTTAAACGTGTCTTTCTGGCGGGTCGAAGGTGAGAGATTTTAAGGCGGTTTGTCTTATGTTGATACAAGACGCGGCGCGCCGTTCGACGACCGCCGACGCTTACATTTTTCGCGCGGCGGCGTTGTCCGGCGACGGCAGGAGGTGCTCCAGGATAAACGACGCCGCTTGCCGTAGCGCCCTGCGCGCTTCGGGCACGAGGCCGTCGAGCATCTGCCAGCAGTGTGCCACGTCCTCGTAAATTTCCAGACGACTCGTGCCACCCGCCGCCCGAATTTTGTCGTGTACGCGCCGCGAGTCGTCGAGCAACAACTCGGTCGAGCCGACTTGCAAAAGCAGCGGCGGCAAACCTCGCAAGTCCGCGTAGACGGGCGAAGCGTACGAATCCTGCGGCGACGCGCCCGCGAGATAGACGGAGGCGAACGCTTCCGTGTTCTCCGGTCGAAACATCGCGCAACGACCGTCGTTACCGAGACGTGATTCGCCCGTGCCCGCCAGATCGGTCCAGGGCGAGAAGCAGACGGCGCACGCAGGCAACGGCAACCCCGCGTCGCGCACGCGCAGGAGGCACGCGAGCACGAGTCCCCCACCGGCTGAGTCTCCGGCAAACGCGATCTCACGCGCAGATATGCCTTGCGCGAGCAACCATCGGTAAGCCGCGACAGCATCGTCCTGCGCTGCCGGAAAAGGATGTTCGGGAGCGAGCCTGTATTCGAGGCTGAAGACGCGCCGGCGCGAGAGACGCGCGAGCGCCGCCGTGATGGGTCTGTGCGTCGCGGCGGAGCAGGAGACGTAACCGCCGCCGTGTATGTACAAGATCACTCCGCCGCCGCTGTTGCTGCCGTCTCCGTCCGCGCTCGCGTGTTCGAGCCACTCGCCGCGCACCGCGCCGTCGTTGATTGAACGGACTTGCAAACCGCGTGTACGCAGCCACCCGAACGGCGTCGGCGTGCCGAAGAGAAGACGCGCGCGGCGCACCATACCGCGTTCATCTCCCCAGTGCCTTCGGCGCACCAGCATCCGCACGCCCGCATTCAAACAACGCGCTTGCCAACTCGGTTGCATAAGTTTATAGAAAACTCCTTCTTCGGACGCGTCTCTATATTTCAACGAATAATCGGAAAGCAAAGTTCGCGCTCGCCTTCTTTATCAAACTCTGGCGCGCTGTGCCGCTTTGCGTTTACAATGCGCGCCATCGTCAACCGTGCCTTGAAACTTCCAACGACGAATTTGCAGCGTCGGCGCATCGCCCGCACCAGACTAACGCGCCACCGCGCCGACCGCGCCGACCTTCATACGTGCGAGGAGAATTCGATGAACTCGACAAAATTCAACACCGCCCGCGCCATAATTTTCGCCTGCCTCTGTTTTGTCTTCGCTTCGCCCGCCGTGCTCGTCGCGCAGGAGAAGCAGGAGAAGTATGACGTAAAGGCTAATTATGAGAAGCGCGAGGTTCGCATCCCCATGCGCGACGGCGTCAACTTGTTCACCGCGATCTATCTGCCGAAGGACGCGTCGCGCAAGTACCCAATCATGTTCAGCCGCACGCCCTACACCGTCTCGCCCTACGGCGAAGACAAGTTCAAGGGGTCGCTCGGCCCCTCCGAACACTTCATGCGCGAGGGCTACATCTTCGTCTATCAGGACGTGCGCGGGAAATTTATGTCCGAAGGCGACTATATGGACGTGCGCCCCTACAAGCCGCAAAAGAGCGGCCCTACGGACATCGACGAGAGCACGGACACTTACGACACCATCGAGTGGCTCGTTAAAAATATCCCGAACCACAACGGGCGCGTAGGCATGTGGGGCATCTCATACCCGGGCTTCTACACTTCGATGGGACTCATCGACGCGCACCCCGCGCTCAAGGCCGGCTCGCCGCAAGCGCCCATCGCCGACTGGTTCATCGGCGACGACTGGCACCACAACGGGACGACCTTCATCGCGCACACTCTGGGCTTTTTCGCCTCCTTCGGCCTGCCGCGCCCGAAGCCCACGACCGAATGGGCGGAACCCGTCTTCAAACCCACCACAGCCGACGGCTACAAGTTCTTTCTCGAAACGGGATCGCTCGCCAACGTCAACGAAAAGTATTACAAGGGGCGCATCGCCTTCTGGAACGACATGCTGGCGCACCCGAACTACGACGACTGGTGGAAGGCGCGCAACGTCCCGCAGCACTTAAAGGGCATCAAGCCCGCCGTGATGACCGTCGGCGGCTGGTTCGACGCGGAAGACCTCTACGGCGCACTCAAAACCTACGAAGCGATTGAGAAGAAAAATCCAGGCATCTACAACACGCTCGTCATGGGTCCCTGGCTGCACGGCGGCTGGGCGGGCATGGAGGGCGATACGCTCGGCGACATCAACTTCGGCGAGAAGACCGGAGTTTTTTACCGCGAGAAGATCGAGTTCCCGTTCTTCCAGTGCGTGCTGAAAGACAAGTGCGACGAGAAGTTGCCGGAGGCTTATATCTTCGAGACCGGCTCGAACCGCTGGCGCAAGTTCGATAGTTGGCCGCCGAAGAATGCGAAAGAGGTGTCGCTCTATCTCGACGCGAACGGCAAGCTCTCCTTCAACCCCGCCACCGGCGCGCGACTCACCTTCGACGAATACACAAGCGACCCCGCGCGACCTGTGCCGCACATCAACCGCGTCACGCTCGGCATGACGGGCGATTACATGATTCAGGATCAACGTTTCGCCTCGCGCCGCCCCGACGTGCTCGTTTACCAGACCGAACCGCTCAAAGAGGACATCACGCTCGCAGGCCCCGTCGCCGCCGCGCTCACCATCTCGACGACGGGCACGGACGCGGATTTCGTCGTCAAACTCATAGACGTTTTTCCAGACAACACGCCCGACCCCGATCCGAATCCGAAGCAGTTGCGCATGGGCGGCTACCAGATGCTCGTGCGCGGCGAGCCGATGCGCGCGCGCTTCCGCAACAGTTGGGAGCGACCGGAAGCGCTCGTGCCGAACCAGCCGACCAAACTCGACTTCGTGATGCCCGACACGAGCCACACCTTCCGCAAAGGCCACCGCATCATGGTGCAGATTCAGAGCAGTTGGTTTCCGCTCGTTGACCGCAACCCGCAGAAGTTCGTCAACATCTACGAGGCGCGCGAGTCCGACTTCCAGAAGGCCACGCAGCGCGTCTATCGCGCGGGGCGCTTGGGTTCACACTTGAAGCTGTGGGTGCTGCAATAGGAAAACGATGAAGTAGGAACGATGAACGATGAACTGAAGACAACACTTCTTCAGTTCATCGTTCATCGTTCCTACTTCATCGTTTTTTGCTACGTTCCTACTTCATCGTTTTTTTCTACCACGGCACGCAGACGCAGTTGCGGCAGTTAGGCAGCAGACGGTAGAGGACTTCGTAGGCGACCGTGTAGGCTTCGGGCGCGCGCAGGAGCGGGTCGTCTTCCGCGGCCTGCGCGCCCACCAGTGTGGCGACGCGCGGCGCGACCCTCACGTACCAGTACTTGTTCGCGCAGAAAGAGTTTCCGCCCTCGTCTCTGACCGCAGACAACTCAAGCCGCAAGGCCGCGAGCGCCGGTTCGCGCTCCGCCAGCAGTTCCCAGGTGACGACGGGCGCGAGATAACTTACTGCCCCCGCGGAAGCTGTATGCGGCGCGGCGCGATCTGATCGCGGACGGGAACCGTTGGAGTTTGCGCCTGCCCCGCCATCGTTGCTGCCTCGGCGCTCGGCGCTTCCGACTTTTTTGGGGCGTCCGTCTCGACCGCGCCGCCCCCCTTCCTGCGCTCGTGCAGCACGCGCGAACTATAGACCTCAACCTCGCGCTGGCTCAGTTCTTCCACCTGATTGACGAAGGCCGCGAAAGCCTCCGCGTGGTTTTCGTAATGACGGTAATGTCCGCTCAGTTGCAGGAATCGCCACCCTTCGGTTTGCAGTCGTTCGAGATGCTGTTCCGTCTCGCGCCAACGCTGCCCGTAGTCGAACAAATGCTCCACGACGATGCAGGCCGCGACCGCGAGCGTCGTGAGAATCGTTGCGTAGCGCACGCCGCTCGACCAGGTGCCCCAGCGCCCCTCTTCAAAGCCGAGACTGACGAGCATCAGTATGACGAGACATCCGAGCGCGGTCGCCAGACGCAGCACTTGATACTTTTTGAGCGCGCGCTGCAACTCGTAATCCAGACGCAAGACCTGTTGCAGCCAGCGCGAGCGTACGTAGCCCTTCTGCAAATGTGAGAGCGTCAAATCCTTCGACTCGACGAGCGCGCCCAAATCTTCGCTCATCCATGCGCGATAGCCCGCGCCCCGATACCTTGCCGGTAAGGCCATATTAAAGCTCCCCCGATGTGTTGAATGTGTGGTAAATAAAATTACTCGCCGCAGACTTCCGGTTGCGCCGGAGTCCAGTAAGATCATCAGGCGATGACTTCAATCCTAAGTTGAGATTGAAAGCATAGACAAGAAAAGTCGATTCGTAAAGATGTGGAGCGATTCATGAGTTTTAAAGATGCGCGCCGCGCCGTGCCGCAGCGGTTCGCGCGCCCGCGCGCGCCGATATTAAAGTTGCTCGCCGGTATGACGCTGCCGCTCCTGTTGTTCGTCGTCGCCGGAGCGCAACAGAAGCAGGGCGGGCGCGGCGGCGGTGTCCGGACGGAGACGGACGAGACGATCCGCGTGGAGACTAATCTCGTCAACCTCCACGTGCGCGTGGTTGACGAGTTGAACCGCCCGCTCATGGATGTGCGGCGTGAAGAGTTCAGCGTGTTTGAAGACGGCGTGGCTCAGGAGATCGCGTTTTTCAGTCGCGATGAAGCGCCGCTCACTTACGGCCTCGTCATCGCCAACACGAGTTTTGCGCGGGCGCAGTTGGGGATGTTCATCGGCATGAGCAAGACGATCATCGAGGGCAATCGCGCGGGCGACGAAACTTTCCTCGCGCGCTTTCGCCCCGAGCGGCGCGCGAGCATCGAATGGCGCTTCACGCCGGACAAGGCCGCCCTCTTCAACGCGCTCGACGAACTCCAGACCGAAACGCGCGCCACCGCCCTCTACGATGGCATCTACCTCTCCGCCGCGCACATCGCCGAACAAAGCGACGCCGCAGGGACGCGCGGCGGCCACCTCCCGCGCCGTCGCGCGCTCATCCTCGTCACGGACGGAGAGGATCGCGGCAGCCATTACACGCAGGCGGAACTCTTCGAGCAGTTGCGCGCGGAGGATGTGCAACTCTACATCGTAGGGTTTGTCAAAGAGACTGATTCGGTGGCGGCAACGCACAGACGGGAGGGCGCGCCCGAGCCGCCGCGCGCGCTCCTCGAACGGCTCGCGCGCGAGACGGGCGGGCGCGCCTTCTTCCCGCGCGCCGTCACAGAGTTGCCGCGCATCGCGCAGGAGATTACGCGAGATTTGCGCACGCAATATACAATCGGCTACAGCCCTACGAACAAAGCGCGCGACGGCACGTTTCGCCGCGTGCATGTCGTGCTCGCGCCGGGTGCGGCGGAAGAGCAGCGGCGGCGCAGGGTCGTCGTGCGCGACGGCTACAAAGCGACGCGCGGCGCACGAAATTGAAGCGGGCTGTGTTGTCCCGCCTTCGGTCATCTATCGGGGCGGCATTCGCACGGGCGTTTGAGGCAACCCGCGCCTGCGATTCGGACATCCTTTCGTGCAACATGCTACTCTCCCGCTTGCCAAAGCGTGTCTCTGTTTGGTAAACGTCCGCTGAAACATTTCGTCGGTTGTCCGAAATCTCCGGGAGGGATTTATGAAGAAGAGCAACTTGAGTCGAACGGTCGTTGCGTTGGCCGTCGTCCTCACCTTGAGTTTGGGCGTGGTGTCGGCGGCGCTGGCCGATACGATCCGCCTGCGCGACGGCTCGGTCGTGCGCGGTCAGATCATCGCTTTCAAAGACCAGCAGTTCACCGTGCTCATCGGCGCGGGCACGCGCGGGCGGCGCGGGCGCATGACCATCTACTCGGAAGACATCGAGTCAATCGAGTTCGACGCATCGGGCGGCGTCACCGCCGGAAACACCGGCGACGACACGGGCGCGAACAATAACGACGACCGCGCCGTGAACACGCCCGCGCCTGTTCGCAACAATCCTCCCGTCTCGCGCCCGCAGCCCGACACGACGACGGACGACCGCCCCTCCGCCAACGCGGGCACGGCGGGCGGCGCATCGCCCATCTACTTCCCGATACGCCTGCGCGTGCGCGCCGACAACGTCTCGAACGGTTGGAACGACAGCGGCCTGATGGTGCGCGCCGGTCAACGCCTGCGCATCACGGCGACGGGTCGCGTCTCTCTGGGCGGCGGCAACATGTCCACGCCGACGGGTCTGCCCCGTCTTGTAGACCGCGACAAATTGATGCGCAACGATCCGACCGGCGGACTCATCGCCGTCATCGGCGACGACAACGACGATTTCATCTTCGTCGGCGCGAGCCGGGAGTTCGTCGCGCAGCGCGACGGGCGGCTTTTCCTCGGCGTCAACGAAGGCAATCTCGCCGACAACTCCGGCATGTACGACGTGACGGTCGAGGCCGAAGCCGTCGCCGGTTCCTCCCGCCCTTAAAAAACGCTACGATCTCAAATGCGTTCCGGCGAGAGATGCTTCTGCTGCCATTCACGCGGCAGCGGCATCTCGCGCACGCATCCCTGCATCCAATCCTTTCTTGCTCTTGCGACGGCGCGCGCCGTAATATTGCTGTCTGAAGCGTCGAAACAAAATCGCCAACCCGCCAAACGTAAGTAAGTTTTAAGAGGTCTGTATCGCTATGAAGAACTCTCTCAGCAGTCGCCG
Organism: Pyrinomonadaceae bacterium; assembly: GCA_035296385.1. Lineage (GTDB taxonomy): Bacteria > Acidobacteriota > Blastocatellia > Pyrinomonadales > Pyrinomonadaceae > JAIVJZ01. Next base: position 10,420 of record DATHBB010000062.1, read on the forward strand.
TCGTAGTCTCTCTCTCGCCGTCGCCCTCGCGTTCATCTTCAGCAGCGTCTTTGTGAGCAGCGGCATCGCGACGCTCCACGCGCAATCGCGCCGCAAGCCGGAGTCGCTCCCGCAGAAGAAGAACCAGCGACCGGGCGAACAGAAACCGGGCGAAGAAAAACCTGCCGAAGAAGTTCCGAAAGAGATCATCAACACGCCGCAGGAGGCCGAGGTCGTCAAGGTCGTCACGAACCTCGTCAACATCGAAACGGTCGTCATACACAAAAAGAGCAAACAGATCGTCGGCAATTTGAAGCAGGCCAACTTCGCCGTCTTCGAGGACGGCGTCAAACAGGAGATCACGAACTTCGCCACGCCCGAAGCGAAACTCAACGTCGCCGTCGTCATCGAATACAGCCGCCTCGCACAACAACTCGCCGTCTACGGCAACGGCGGGCAGGACGACGGGCGGCGCGAACTCATCGCCCCCGCCGCGATCTTCATGCAGGACGCAGTGCAGCGCGGCGATTACATCTCCGTCATCGCCTACGACATGCGCCCCACGCCGCTCACCGATTTCACAAACGATCCGGCGCGCATCAATCAGGTCATACGCCTGCTCGCCATGAACCGCCCGGCCTTCCGCGAAACCAATCTCTTCGACGCCTTGAAACTCACGCTCGTCGGCGGTCGCGCCGATTCGGTCGTGCTCGAAGACAACCAGCCGGAGAAGTCAGACTATTCGGGTCTGGCGAGCGTCGAGGGTCGCCGCCGCGCCGTGTTCCTCATCGCCACCGGCATCGACACGTTCAGCCGCACCAACTACGATCAGGCGCGCAAGATCGCGCAGAACGCGGGCGTGCCCATCTACATCATCGGCACGGGCAACCTCTTCTATAAAAAGTACAGCGACCAGATCGAGGCGACCGACACGCTCAGCGGCTTCCCCGGACGCCTCACGCTCATACAGGCGCAGAACACGCTCAACACCTTCGCCAAAGAGACCGGCGGCGCATACTTCCCCGTCACCTTCGAGGGCGAATACCGCTCCACGCTCTCGGCCATCAACGCGCTCATGCGCAGCCAGTACAGCCTCGGCTACAACCCCGGCGACCGCCGCGACGGCAAGCAACGCAAGATCGTCGTCAAAGTGGACATCAACGGCGACGGCGTCTACGACGAGAAAGAATTCGAAGTCCAGCACCGCAAGTATTACAACTCTCCGAAGGCTTAAAAGCAGTGACGAGTGACAAGTGACGGGTGACAAGTTAGGAAGCACACCTCACTCGTTGATTAACGAAAGCCGTGCGTCGTGAAATACGACGCACGGCTTTTCTCTCGTCACTCGTCAACTGTCACTGTCTTAACTTGTCACCCGTCACTCGTCACTTGTCACTGCTTTTCAGATTCCGTAGAGCCGCAGTCGGAACTCGTCGTTGAAGAGATTGATGTCGGCGCGGCGGCTTGAGAAGAGGCGCGTCTGGCGCAGGAGCATGGGGAGTCCGCCGTGCGGCAAATCGAGGCCGTAGGCGGGGTTGCGGAAGATGGCCGCGAGTTGCGGGTTGAGACGTTGCGGCACACCGTAGCGGATCGCCTTTTGCGCGGGCGGCGCGAAGCCTGCGGTGCGGCGCGGGTTCAAAATCTCTATCGAGTGATCGAAGATGAGTAGGCGCGTCGTGTGGTCGCGCAAAGCCAGATCGCGGTGCGCGAGCGCATTGGCGATTCCTTCGCGGACCGCCGCGCGGTGATAGTTGGCGCGCGCCGCGACGGGCGCGTCATCAACTTCGCCGCCCGTTGACGCGTGGCGCGCGCGGGCGCGCGTCGAGCAGGTCGCAGTAGCGTGCGACGAAGCGCAGCGCCGCTTCGTAGAGCGTGTGCAGGTTGCCGCGCAGCACGACGCGTTCGATCTCCGCGTCGTTGGTGGTGTCTCCGGCGTAGCGTATAGCTGTGACAGAGGCGCGCGGGAGCAGTTCGCCGACGCGCTCGTCGCGACCGAAAAGCAGCAGACCGGCGACGGTGGGCACGGCTGTGTCCATGTTGCCCGCTGCGAGGAGGAGATCGCGTTTCAACACGTCTGCGGTCGGGTAGTCGCGCGCGGTCGGGTCGGAGTCGAAAGCGTCTCCGGCAAATTCGCGCACGAACGACCAGAGGTGCGCCTCGTCAATGTCTGCGTCGCTCGCGCCCGTCACCGTGACGTTTTCGTAGCGCAGGGGGCGCGCTTCGTCTAAGAGCGCGGAGAGTTCTTCGCGCGAGGCTTCGCGCTTGTCCGCGCCAATGCGTATGAAGTAGCGACCGTCGCGCGTTTGATAAGGGCGACGCTTGCCTTCGATCTCGACGGCGACGACGCGACGCCCGTTGTCGAACGCGATGAGATCAATATAGGGGACGAGTTGCGGCGAGATTTGTTCGCGGCAGATGCGCACCACTTCGTCGCGCACGTCTTCCGCGTCGTCCACGCCCTCGACGCGTAGTTGATCGCTGACGCCGAAGACCATCACGCCGCCGCCCGTGTTGGCGAGCGCGCAGATGCCTTGCGCGATCTTCTCGGGATTCGAGAGTTTGACTTTGAGTTCGAGGTAAGTGTCTTCGCCGCCGCGCACGAGCCTGAGGAGTTCGATGCGCGAAGTTTGCAGGGCTGGCGTGGACAGGTACTCCAGAAAAGAGCGTTCCGTGACGGGCTGGGTGCTGCGGTATTTTCTGCGTGCCATTTGTGTCTGGACGGGGACGCGTCCACCTTTGGACCAGCCCGCCCGGATGCCGCGCGCAAAATAAAACGAATGAAACGGCGCGCGCCGCACCTCTGGAATCAATATCATCTTCTCGGCGGCGACCGGAAAAGTCGTTCGCTGGCTTGTGCGAACTCGCGCGACGCGTGCGCGGCCTCGTCGTGTCGTCTCAGCCGTCGGCGTCGCGTCCGGTTACTGCTTCGAGGATGTCAAGTTCGCGTCGGGCGAGAGCGCGTCCCTGTGCGTTGAGCGACAGGAAATAGGCGGCGACGCCCGCGATGGCGAACGCGGCGAGTATAGCATATTCGACGCGTAGACTCTGCGCCCAGTATCCCATGAGCACGGCGAAGGCGGGCGGCGCGGCGATACACAGGAAGACCGGCAGCAGCAGCAAGCCCGTGACGCCCGACGCGTTCATGCGTTTGCCGAATTGCAGACGCTTCGGGAAACGCATCGAGAACCAGTTGCCCGCCGTCGCCGACGCCGCCGCGAAGAAGACGAACGAGAGCGCCGTGAACAGAAGCGCGCGCGCGGTGAGGTCGCGATAAATGAGCGCGTTGACGAGCGTGACGGCGGCGGCGAAGACGAGCGAGACGCAGAGCATCGCCAGATTCTTCCCCAACAAAATCTTGCTCCGCGCGACGGGCGCGAGCACGTAGGCGCGCATCCCGCCCGACTCGTAGCCGAAGAGGTTCGAAGAGATCGCGGACGTGATGAGGAAGCCGTAGAGCACGCCGAGAGCCGCGCCGCTGCCTTCCGCGTAAGGCGCGAGCGACGCGGGCAAGCCCGCCGCGTCGCCGCCGCCGCGCCGCATCCCGATCAATTTGAAGGAGAGCGTGATGATGATCGGCATCACGGCCATCGTACGCAACTGCGCGTTGCGCAGAGCGTAACGCAACTCCTTCTCGAAGATGGCCGACAACTCCTCCGAGCCGAACGGCAGACGCCACCCGCCCGCCGCCGTCGCCGCATCGCTCGTCTCGACACGCGCCGTCGTCCTCGTTCGTCTTCTCCCGCCGCCGCCACGAAGCGCGACGGTCGCGATCTTGTAAGTGAGAGCCGTTACGACGAACGCGTAACCGAGCAGCACCGCCAGCGAGAGCGCGTAGCTTGCGCCCGCGCCTGTCGCGAGGCCGACGGCCACCGCGCCGGGCGGCGTGAAACGCAAGACATACGGGAAACTGTCGAGCCCTTTGAACAGGTGTTCGGCCTGCCCGATCAGCAGGCCGGAGAGCGCGCCGACGATGCCGAAGAAGGCCAGCAGCGCCTCGCCGCGCGCGCGCTTCTTTTGCATCAACGTGCCGATGGCCGTCGCCAGCAGTTTCGTGAGCGCGATGCCGAACAGCACGGTGCAGACGCCGACGAGGAGTGCGGCGGCGACGCGACCGCGCGCCAGTCCCGCGCCGAGCGCGATGGCGAAGACCGACGGGACGGCGAAGATTGAGGCGAGGCTCGTCAACTCGCTCAAGAGATCGATCAGGAAAAGTTTGCGCAGGCTGACCGGATACAGGAGCATCCGCCCGGGGTCGAACTGCTCGCCGCCGCCGAGACTGAGCGGCACAAACGCCCACATCAAATAGATCATGCACATGAACATGAACAGAAGCAGCAACGCCTCGACGCTTGCGCCCGTCGCCGCGTCGCGCGCGAGCGTCGCCGTAGCCTTTCTGCCGCCCGCGCTCCGGTTGGCGATGATGAGATAAGTGCCCATCCCGAAGCCCGCCGCGATGACGAGCGAGAGCGCGAGCGCGCCGAGCGTGCCGAGTATGGTCGCCACGCGGTTGGCCTTGCCGCGCCGCGAGCGCATCGCGTTCACGAACAGACGCCACTTCAACCAGATGAGCGCGCGCAGTTGCGCCGCGTTCAAGTCGCCCGCTGTCTGTGTCTTCTTCGTGCCCGTTTGTTGCATCGCGTCTCGCTTCACGCGCGCGAGTTTAACCCGCATGCGCCCCGCCCTGATAGGTTACAATCGAAACTTCGCACGAGAGACTTATGCCACGCCCCACTACGCACGCCTACGTCGGACTCGGCTCGAATCTCGGCGACCGCGCCGGACACCTCCTGCTCGCCCTGCGCGGGATGCTCGACGCGGGGCTTGTCGTCACGCGCGTCTCGTCCGTCTATGAAACCGAACCCGTCGGCACGCCGACCCCGCAGCCGCTCTATCTCAACATGGTCGCCGAACTCGCGCTCCGAGCGCGCGACGACGACGCGGACGACAGCGCGCCTCAGCCTCCCTCCCCCGAACAACTCCTCGCGCGCCTCCTCCGCATCGAATACCTGCTCGGACGCCGCCGCGACGCCGCGCTCGCCCCGCGCACCATTGACCTGGACCTACTGCTCTACGGCGACGCGCTCGCCGCGACGGAATACCTCACGCTCCCGCACCCGCGTCTGCACCTGCGCCGCTTCATGCTCGCCCCGCTCTGCGAACTCGCGCCCGAACTCACACACCCGAAATTGAAACGCACTTTCGCAGAGCTTCTCGACGCCGCACCACACGACGCGGGCGTCCGCCTCTGGCGCGCAACCTGACGAAGGCGCGCATGTTTCAAAAAATTCGAGCCGCACGCCCCGACGGGAATTGATTAACATAAGCGGATAAAAGCTGTATCTTACTGTGCGCCTGACCCCTGCTTCACCTCTAACGCACAGGGAAGAAATTTATCTTGTGAAATGATGCCAACTCGGTTTTAATTCGCGCCTTCCTAATGTCCGGTTATTCGGGCGTCGCGTTGAAATACATTGCCTGATTGTTTCATAACTTATTAGCAGGGCGGGCGACTCCGGCAGATTAATTTGTCCCACTACTCGCAGATCAAGAGGAGAAAGCTATGAACAAAGGTAAACCGGCGAAAAAGGACGATGGTGTATCGCCGCCGCTCGTGCTTGAGAAGACCGTGATCGCTATGCCGCTTTTTAATAGCTTTGACGAGCGGGCGAAGGAGCGCAAGAAAGAAGCAGAGCAGGCGACGAAGCACAGGAAAGAAGGGAAGAAGGTCAAGCGTTCTACGCCGGAGCCGGTCTATCCCATCATCATTGACGTGAACCTCCTGTATCACGCCGGTCGTGAAGAGGCGAAGACGAAAGTTCAGAACTTGATCATCCAAATCCTCAAAGACAGAAATATGTCGAAAAAGAGTAAAAACGCACAGGGGATCAATGCCGTTAAGACCAGATACAGCCAGCAATATGTTTTCGCTGTTCTGGAAGAAGAAGTAATTAAAGAACTCGTCAGGCGCGACTGCGGAAATGCAGCTGAGGGGGATGACACACTTCCGACCTTCTTAGCCATCTATCACATCTGGCCGGATTTTATGATCAAGAAACTCACGACCAAATCGCTGAGCACGGTCAAGGCCGACGCCGCGCGCAATGCCTTCTCGGCATTAGGCCAGGACATGGTTTGGGCGGTCATGGATTCCGGGATTGACGGTACACATCCCCACTTCAAAAAGCACAATAATTTAGACTCTCCTGACGAACCCGATCCGCTCCAGCACCGTGATTTCACCGTGCTGAGCGGTCATTTGACCACAGACGAGAAGGATATCTCGAAAGATATTCATATGAAGGTCGGGCGGGACGAAAAGCCGTTAATAGATGTTTTCGGCCACGGAACGCACGTCGCCGGTATTATCGCGGGCGAGTTGGAAGCGAACGACGATCAGGTTATCACTGCCACCACTCTGTACCGGAATGAAAGCAAGGAAGTCAAAAGAAAAGACATCAATATCAAGCCCAACATCACGGGCATGGCTCCCAAGTGCAAGCTGGTGAGCTTGAAAGTGCTCAACGAAACGGGGGGAGGTCAGGCGAGCAACCTGATCGCCGCGATTGAATGGATTCAGGAGATCAACGGCAACGGGCGTCGCCTCCGCATTCACGGCGTGAACATGAGCGTCGGGTACGAGTTTGAACCCGAATGGTTCGCGTGCGGTCAGAGTCCGCTGTGCGTGGAAGTGAACCGGCTGGTCAAGAGCGGCGTGGTGGTGGTGGTCGCGGCGGGCAACACCGGCTACGGGTTCGTGCAGGCGAAGGGTAAAAAAACCAGCGTCACCGCCGGACTCGACTTGACCATTAACGATCCGGGCAATTCCGATCTGGCGATCACGGTCGGGTCAACGCACAGGGAGATGCCGCACATCTACGGAGTTTCCTACTTCTCGTCGAAAGGCCCGACGGGAGATGGCCGTCTGAAACCCGACCTCGTCGCGCCCGGCGAGAAGATCATCTCGTGCGACTCGACACAGCGCCGGGCAAAAGAGCAGCAAGTGGATAAAGCCGCCGCCGCCCCTCCTCCTCCTGCCCCTCCTCCCGCTACGCCGCCAACGGCGAACGAAACGCCCGCCGCCGCAGCCGACGTTGCCGCAGCCGAGCCGCCGACGCCGAGCGTGACGGGCTTCTACAGGGAAGATAGCGGCACGAGCATGGCCGCGCCTCACGTGTCGGGCGTGATCGCCGCCTTCCTGTCGGTGCGTCGTGAATTTATAGGGCAGCCCGAAACCGTGAAGGAGATTTTTCTGTCGGCAGCTACCGACTTGAAACGCGAGCGATATTTTCAAGGACACGGTTTAGTTGATTTGATGCGCGCAATTCAATCTGTCTGAACGCGGAGGACACCATGGCAGAAATATCCGGTTTCCCATACTTTGAAGTTCAATTCACGAAGGACGGTGCGGTGCATGACGAAGACGAGGTGCGGCGCGTGCTGGACTTCGTCTCCGGTCAACCGCAAGGCTCCGTCACAGACCTTATCGTCATCTCTCACGGGTGGAACAACGACATGGGCGAGGCGCGCCGCACCTACGGCAACTTGTTCGCGCTCGTGCGCAAGCAGTTGGACGGCAACCGCCCGCAGGGGCTTGAGGCGCGCAACTTCGCCGTGCTCGGCATCCTGTGGCCGTCGAAGAAATTCGCCGACGAGGAACTGACCGCCAGCGGCGCGGCGTCGTTTGAAACGGACACCGAACAGGCCGAAATTCTGCAACAGTTGGAGACGCTGAAAGGCGCGTTCGACAATCCGGATGAGGATGCCATCATCGAGCGCGCGAAAGCGCTCGTGCCCCTGCTCGACACAGACCCGAATGCCGCGACCCGGTTCACAGACCTCATCCGTTCCCTCCCCTACAAGGGCGAACAGCACGCGGACGACGGCACGGACAAGTTTTTTAAGATGCCCGCCGGTGAAATAGTAGACGTGCTGAGTCGCCCCGACGTACAAGCCCCGCCGTCGGGAGACGAAGGCGGCGCGGCGAATTTCGACTCGCTCGCCGACACCTCCGACCAGGGCGGCGCTGCCGGATTCGGAGACATATTCGGCGGGGTCAAAGCCGCCGCACGCAACGTGCTCAACTTCACGACTTACTATCAGATGAAGGTGCGCGCGGGCACGGTCGGGCGCGGCGGCGTCTATCAAGTGCTGAGACGGATTCGGGGAAAATCTTCGGGCATGAAGATTCATCTGATCGGCCACAGCTTCGGCGGGCGGCTGGTGACGGCGGCGGCCAACGGGCCTGACGGAGAGCCGCCGGTTAAACCCGACTCGATGACCCTGCTCCAGGCCGCCTTCTCGCATTACGGCTTCGCGGAGAATTTCGACGGCCAGAGGGACGGGTTTTTCCGCAAGGTCATCGCCGAGAAAAAAGTGACCGGCCCAATCATCGTCACGCACAGCATCAAAGACAACGCCGTCGGCATCGCCTACCCAATCGCTTCCAAACTCTCCGGCGACGACGCCGCCGGATTCGGCGACCAAAACAGTCTCTACGGCGGCATCGGGCGAAACGGCGCGCAGATAACTCCCGAAGCGGATAACAGCATCGTGCTCTCGCCCCCGACATTCGCATACTCTTTCAAGCCCGGACGGCTCTACAACCTGAAGGCCGACAACGTGATCCTGGGTCACTCCGACATCGTCCGTCCGGAGGTGGCTCACGTCATACTCTCCGTGATCGCCTCGACCTGAAACGGACGCTCGCCACCGGCTCGAAGTTTTTCCTTCGGGAGCTTTGTGCGTTGAGCTTCACGATACAAGTAGAGTTGAGCTTCACGATACAAGGTAGATAGACGAAAGCCCCGCCCCGAATCTTTTTCGGGGCGGGGCTTTCTATTGTTATCGAATCCGCCGAGCGCGTGTTGACTCAGTCGCGCGGCTGACCCGTAAACATCTTAAAGAGGTTCTTGAAAGGGAGCGTTCGCTTGCGTCTCCTTACCTGGCCTTTAGAGCTTCGACACTCTCGGCGGCCTTGCCGAACATGTTGCGCAGTTCGAGCGGTTCGCGCCCTTCGCCGCACATGCGGTCTATGATGTGAGAGCCGAGCATGCGGTAGCTCTCGAACTGCGGCTCGTCGAAAAACTGGTCGCCGGTCGATTGGTGCGGGAAGGCCGGGAAGCTCTGTTTATATTCGAGCACGTCGCGCGGCTCGTCGCCGTAGACCGTCGGCTTGATGTAGAGGAGCAGGCCGTCCGGCGCGGGGACGGCCTTCTGCTGGTTCTGGTCCCAGATGGTATCCACGCACGAGTAGCGAATTTTTGCGATAGCCCAGTAAGTGCCCCGGCCTTCGGGCGGCTGCTTCGGGTAAATGGGCATATCGGTGAATTCGATGGGCACGCCGAGGTCTATGCGAATTTTGCGCACCGCGTTGCCGAGGTCGCCGAAGCGGAAATTCTCGTCCTGCGCGCCGTCGCTGAGGACGATTAGGCGACAGCGGCGCAAGACCATCTCGTAGAGCGCTAGGTTCTCGAAGTGGCCGCCGTCCGTGAGATAGACGTAGTCGTTCGTGTCGTCGGTCATGCCGAAGGCTTCTGCGACGACGGGCTTGAAGGAGTAGCGCGGGGAACCGAGGTAGTAAGTATCACGCCCGTGCGAACCGGGGTTGCCGAGCCACAGGCCGAGGCGCACGTTGAAGAGCGTGAGCATGAGCGAGATGAGCGGCGAGGTCGTGTAGTAGCCCATGTTGGAACTGGCCGCCGCGCCCGACACGGTGGCCGCCGTGCCGAGCGAGATGCCCTTGGTGGCGCGACCGCCGTAGTCGCGCGCGTTGCGATAGCCGACGCGAAAACAGCCCGCGTGCAGCGGCGAGATGCTGAAAGGTTCGGCCTTGCGCTGCTGCCACGCGAGGTTGCTGCCGCCGACGAGATTGAGCGTCGTATTGACGACGTGCATGAGCTTGTAGGGCGGCGGCGGGTAGGCGGAAGGTTTGAGCGCGCCCCTGTAAGCCCGCTCCAGCACGAGGCGGTTGAGCAGGATGTGATAGTCGCTGCGCAGCGTCTCCCTGCTCGGCGACTGTCCCGGCAACAGATCGCTTTCGATGAGTTGCCGAATCTTCGCGGCCTGCTCCGTGTGCAGCAGACCGGACTCCAGTTCCTCCGTGTAGAGGCTCTCTTTTTCGAGCACGGAGTTCAGCGATTCGCGCAGCGCGGCGACGAGTCCCGGCGGAACTTCGGTCTTCGGATCGTACTCCTTCAACTTACTCTCAAGCGGCTTGATCCAGTCAGTCTGAACGAGGCGCAGCGAGAGCGCGTTCGGCTCCACCTTGATTGTTTCCTTCGTGGCCGCTTCCTCACCCTTTCTCTTATCTTTACGGGCGGGCGGTTCGGTTGTCTCATAGCCGAAGGCCGCGCGCAGTTGCCTCGCCAGCAGACCGGAGTTGATGAAGTCGCCCTCGTCGAGAAGCGCCGGGCGCAACTCGTGCATGTGCAGGTTGTCCGACGGATCGAAGCCCGTGAAGGGGTTCGGCTTGCGCACGTTGTCGGGGCGCGACGCGCCGAGGAAGGCGCGTATCAGGCGGTTGCGATAGCCGCCGTGAAGCGAAAAGATGTTGAGGTTGATGATGCGCGCCAGCGCCATGCCGAAGCCGAACAGCACGAGCCCCACCGCGAGCACCCACCACGTCCACGTATGATGCAGGACGTTCATGTGTACGAACTGCGCGGCCTGCGCGCGCGTATCGGCGCGGATACCGTGGTAAATCAACCGCGTGTATTGCTCGTAGGTGTCGGCGTTGGTCAGCCAGTCGGGCTTGAATAACCGGCCCAGGTTGAGCGACGAGAGATTGCCCTGAATCCAGGGAGCGACGAAGGCGAGCGCCTGAAACAATCCGGACGTGGCGAGCGAGAGCGTCACGACCAGAAAGGTTATGAAGAACAGTGCGACCATCGGGAGTAGGCCGCCCATGAGCTTTGCCAGCTTACCCGTCTTCCCCTGCTCGCCCTCGTTGGCGGGCGTGCCCGAACTGTGCCCGAAAAGGAGCGCGACGAGGCCGGAGAGGCCGCCGAGCGAGGCGATCACGGTCGGGAGCCAGAGCAGGACGATGGGGCCGAAGATGACCAGCACGTTCGCGCAGACCCAGACGATGATCGAGATCAGAACCCACGCCCCGAGCCGCGCCCACCACTCGCGGTCCTCGTCCTCCACGAACCTGAACCGGCTGGCGCTCGTGAACCCTATGAAGATGACGATGGCGAGCATGAAGACTAACAGGAAGAGCGGCACGGCGAAGCAGACGTAGAGTTCCGTCGTCCAACTCAACCAATCGGTCGTCAGCCAATTGAACGACTTGTCGTAACCGATGACGGGCGAGGCGAAGGAGAACTGTGCGACGACGTAGATGACCGTCCCGCCGAATAAGCCGACGGCGAGCAGCCCCAACAGTTCGAGCGGGTTCGTCTCGTTCAGCCTGCCGATGCGGAGCCGCTTCAGGACGACGGAGGCGATGAGCCAGCCGAGGAAGGTGAACCCCACGCCGAAGAGCCAGAATTTCCAGAACCAGACATCCTGCCCCTCGTTAACCTCGCGCGACCATGCGTAGTAAGTCGTCAGGCAGAAGGCGGAGAGCAGCAGCGGGAGCAGGCACATGACGAGGAAGCCGCCCTGCCCCGTCCTGCCGCGAAAGAACGGGCGACGCTCCTCCAACTGCCCGCGCAACGCAGGCCGGTTGAAGATGATGTAGGCGAGCGCCCAACTCCCCAGCAGGACGCCGAGCGTGAGGAAGACGTAGCGGTGCGGAACGCGCGCCAGCCCGAGTCTGAAGATGTCCCACGGCGGCGGTTGCCCCGTCGCGCCGTCCGCTTCGGGCTGCATCAGAGTCAGCGCGAGCAAGAGGCGCGGGATCATCAACACACTCAACAGCAGCGGGATGAAGACCAGCAGGTTGAGGAAGGTGTTGCGCAGGTAGATGCCGACGAACGACCACGTATCGGCTGTCAGCAGCCCGACCTTCGGCGTGATGAAGTTGCTGTACTGTCGCAGGTATTGGAGGGGCGCGGGGTCCGGATCAACTTTCTTCGTGTCGCCGTAGGAAAGGTCGCGCATCACGCCCGCGAGTCCTTCGGGGTGGCGGTGAATCCAGGCCGTCAACCACGAACCCGTGTAGCCGCCGCCGGAGACGGTCGAGAGGTAGTCGAACTTTCCGAGCAGCCCGTGGCGCGCGAGCCCCTGTATCAGCCCGAGCGCGAACGTGCCGGAGCGTATGCCGCCGCCCGAAAGGCACAACGCGGCCTGCTCCTTCCCGTGCAGGAGCGTGTGGAGCGCGGCGATGCGTATGTCGGAAATCCGGTTGAAGATTTTAGGGAAGGCGTCTTCGAGGAGCAGACGGTTCAGGTGCTTGATGTCCGTGTCGCCGAAGGCCACGCCCTCCGAACGGAGCGAGAGCAGGCCGCGCGTCTCGTCGCTCAGACGCCTGTATGAGAAGCGGCTGTCGCTGTACAGTTCGGCATCCCGCAGAATCGTTTGATTCAGCCAATGCTCAAGTTCGCCCGCGAGAACGTCGAACTTACTATCCTTCGGCGGTTGGCCGGAGACGTTGTTCGGCGGCGGCTTCAACGCGCCGTGGGCGATCCTGCCGCGCAGGTATGCGATCAATTCTTTCTTCGCGCGGTCGTAAGGGCCTGCCGTGTTCGGCAACTCTTCCGTGTCCTCGCCGAGCAGCGCGGCGGCGAAGTCCTTGCGGGCTTTGATATGCCCCGTGTCGAACTCCCACCCGCCCGTTGACGTTATCGCCTGCGGCTTCGACGCGTCCGCAGTGTTCGGCAGACAGGCTTGTACTGCGGCGGGTATCGGCCCGTGCAAACTCTCGTATTCTTCTTCGAGAACCTGATAGAGGTAGAGCGGGATATGGGTGTTATGGGCTGCTCGTTCACGGTTTGCGTTGCTCATAATTAAGACCTCGGGGACAGGGGCGGACGGCTGGCGGCGAGTCCGGCTGATAGTTGTTTGCAAGCGAGACGGTCGGGCACCCGTGTGGAAATGAGAATGATTTCCGGCGGCCTGTACGTTACAGGTCGAGGTTGAGGCGGCAAATTCAGTTTAGTTCGACCGTCGAACCACCTTGCTAAAGGATAATGAGAGGCGAAGCGGATGGCCTGTTGAAAGCAATTGCAGAGGTCGCGATAAGTTAAAACCGGTAGCGCCGAAACCTGTGTGATGGGCCAGTTATAAAGCGGTTGCCCCATGCTGTCAACAAAAATCCTCTTGAGGTAGCGCCCTCGTTTCAGCTTTCCTCTGTGCCGCCTCTGCGCTCTCTGTGTCTCTGTGGTGAATGACTTTGGATCAGTACTCACCACCGCAGACACAGAGGACACGGAGGGGGCACAGAGTACAAATCAAAATAGGGCACTGCCCGGCGGGAGGGAGTGTCTAAATCAAAGCAGCCAGCGGCGCAGGGTAGCGCGGGTGCTTGCGCTTACGAAGTTGGCGTGCGTTGTAGCAGCGCACGAACAAGTCCACCGCACGTCTGAGTGCATGAATGCATCGACTGAAGCAGCGCGA
>DATHBB010000063.1:0-4237 GCA_035296385.1 Pyrinomonadaceae bacterium
TGCCCGCGAAGCCGATGAGGACGATGAAGGTGTTGTCCAGTGAAGTTTGCGAAATCATGCGACTCTTTCCGCGTCTAGTTTGCGCTCACGAAAGAAAAGGAACAGCGGCAGCGCGAGCGACACGCCGACCGCCAGATTGCAAAGTATGTAGAGCCACAAATTTTTCATACGCCGACGCCGCCCCTCCGAGAACACGAACAGCCACAACACGACGGACGACACGATAACGTCGAGACCGAAGAAGGCGGAGGCGTGATTCCCGAAGAGTTGTCTGAACAGGAGCGGCACGTCGAAGCCGTGCGCCGAGAGAAACGGGATGAGTTGCGAGAGCGGAAGCACCGCGCCGAGAATCGCGGCAACCAGATAAAGCCATTGCATCATAGTTTCTCCACGGCAAGAAGTTCGTGCGAGGCGGCGTCCTGAGTTAGTTCGCACAGCTTAGCAGATTCGACGCGCCGCGCGATCAAGAATTGTAACCTTCGGGCGGCGTCCTCATTATTTGATTTGAACTCTCTGTGCCCCCTCTGTGTTCTCTGTGTCTCTGTGGTGAATGCTTATAAAAGTCACTCACCACAGAGACACAGAGGACACGGAGGGGGCACAGAGAGTTCAATTTAGAAGTGATTGCGCGGGGAAGAGTTTAGCGTCACGGAGTGGGCGCGGCGGGGCGACCGTCTTTCTTTTTGCATTCGTTGGCGGGGTCGCTGGCGTTCGTGCCCGTCCAGTTCGTGCCGTCCCAGAATTCCATCGCGCCGGTTGCCAGATTCATCCAGCCCGGCTGGCTCTGCTCGATCTTGAGTCCGGCAACGTGCGATTTCCACATCGCGCGCGCGTCGCTGAGTCCTTTGGACGTTTGCAGGCTCGAATAATCCGCGAACATGTTGGCGAAATCGCTCCCGATCTTCTGGCCGTTGGCGGGGGCTGCTTGCCTGTAGCCAAGCACGGTCGCGTTGGGGAAGAGTGGTTTGAGTTGTTCAGCCGCTTCTTTGCAGAGCAGGGGTGCGCGCGTGGCGAGAATCAATTTAACTTTTTCCATGGGCATGTGACGCGTCAGGTCGAAATCCAGACTGCCGGAGAGCAGCCACACGCCCGTCCGGCGAAACTGCGTGTAGTCGGTGCCGATGAACCCGACGACGAGGGCTTCGCGCTGGTAAGTTCCCGCCTCCAAATCCTCTTCGCCCGTCCGCGCGCTCGGGAAGCCCGCGTAGATTCTGCCCTTGATGTAACACTTGTTGGCATCGTCCGACCACTTCTGCCCGACCCACTTGCGGTCGTCCCAATACTCCATCGCGTCGGATTTGAGGTCGAGCCAACCGGGCTGCGTGTGGCCTTCCTTGAACTTCTCCTGCGCGGCTGACTTCCAGGCGCCCTTCGCCTGCTCGACTCCGCCCATCCCCGCCTCAAGCATCAGGTCCTTCGGCAACTTCCTGGCGAACGCTTTCGCCATGACGCTCCCGTCCATCGGCGCGCTCTTTTTGAAACCGAGCATCACGGCGTTCGGGAAGAGCGTCTTGAAGGTCTCACCCGCCTCTTTGCAGATCGTGGCGCAACTCGTGCTGATGACGAGCTTCACTTTCTTGAGCGGCGCGTTCATCTTGCGTATGTCCACGCCGCGCAGGTCGTCGTCAGTCCAGACGCCGGGCGCGCGGTATTGTGCGAACTGGTGGCCGGAGAAGACGAGTATGTCGGCCTCCGAATAGAGTTCGTGCATCTTTTCGGGAGCCATGCGATTTTGTTCGGCTTCGTTGAGGCGTCCTTCCGTCACGGCGTAACCGTAACGCTCGCGCATGGTGTCGGGCGTGAAGCGATCCGAGGGGTCGTAGCCGCTCGCCATGTAGCCCGCGAAGGGCTTCCGGCTGTCCGCCCAGATTTGTTTGAGGAGCGCCGGGTAGAACTGCGTGTTGTCGGCGACGAGGCTTAAAAAGTTCGCTTCGGTGAAGACGGGAAAGCAGACGCGCATCGTCTTGAGGCTGATGTAGAGAGGACGAACCGCGCCTTTATCCGTGTTGTCTTTGATGTCCTGTTTGACCTTCTCTTCGCTCATCGCATCGCAACCTTCGGGGCGCGTCGCTTTGGCGTCGGCTGCGGCGGGCGCGGGCGCGCGCTGGATCGCTTGAGGAGCGCGCCCGTTGCTTTGCTGTACGACGTGCGCGAGTTCGTGCGAGAGCAGTTTTCGTCCGGCGTTCGTCTCCGGCGCGTACCGCCCTTCGCCGAAGACTATATCGCGACCGACCGTGTAGGCGAGCGCGCCCAACGCGCGCGCAGATTCCGCCGCGCGCGCGTTTCTATGCACGCGCACTTCGCCGAAGTCCTGGCCGAAGCGCGGCTCGAAAAAGTCGCGCGCGCCGCCGCCCAGAGGCTCACCCCCGCCCGCTCGCAAGCCTTCGATCTCGGCGTGCAGGTTGGCGCCCGCCTGCGGAACGTGGCCGGGCAACTCTCTCGCCTGCACGTGCTCCGTCTCTTCTTCGGACGAGGAAGCGCGCACCGCGCCGCCGCTCGCACAACTGCTGCACTTGCGTTGGAGCAACGAACCAGAGGCCGCATTTGTTGATAAGAGTCCGCCGCGCGGGTGGGGTTCGTGCGCGGGCATGCGCATGATCTCGTCTGCGACGCGGTCGGCCTCTTGTTCGTAGCGGTCGCCCGGCGTGCTGATCTTGAGTTTGGTCTGCGCGGCGGCTTCCTGTTCGGCTTCGCAGCGCGGACAGCCGCCGCCGCACGCGCAGTTCGCCTTGCGCCAGATCGTGTCGGGCGCGGGGAAACCGGAGGGCGCGGCGGCGCGGCGCGGCGAAGGCGCAGGCGACGCGTCGGACGCGTGTGTGCCCGCTTGTTGGAGCGTTTCGTATGCTGCGTCGAAGCTCATCTAAAACCGCCGCGAGGCTCCCAGTAGAGCAACGCCTTGTCGAACATCGCCTGCCATTCGGGGCTGAGTTTTTCCAGACCCTGCTTGTCCAGAACTTTCATCCCCGGGTCTTCCGCCTTAGCGTCGGGGTCGGCGTCGGCGCTGGCCTGCGTTGCGCCGGCCTGCGCGACTTCGGCTTCGATGCGCCTGGCGTCGAGCAAACTGGATTTGACGACGCTCACGACCCACGCGTGGTTCGGGTTGAGCGGCTTGAGCTTGCCGACGGGTTTGCCGTCCGCGCGCGGCGACTTCGCATCCCTGTTCATGGTTTGATAGGAAGGGTCGTGGTGATCCACGGGGATGCCTTTCTCCCTATACTTTTCTTTGTACTCGACCTTCTTCTCGGTCGCCTTTTCCAGCGCGGCGCGCTCCGGCCTGTTGAGCGCGTCCAGATAACTGGCCGGGTTCATTCCGGCAATCGCGAAGAAAGGCAGAATTTTATCCTTCTGCCCCCAGTTGTTCTGGATGAAGAGGATGAAGCCCGACGGGGCTTGTTTGACGGCCTTAGCGCGCATCTCCTTGTTGGTGCTGAGCTTCGTGAGCAACTGTTGCTGTAGGTTTCCGGTGCCCGCCGCGCGATTGAGTGTCGCCATCGCGTCCTTTTCGGCCTGCTTCAAGTCGGTGTACCTGTTACCGATCTTGGAGGTCTCGCCCCAGTCGTAGGTGGGCAGCGGCAGTTCGCGCTCGACGACCTCGACGCGCACGGCGGAGTTGCGCACGTTGCCGGAGACGAAATAAATCCGACCGATGGCGTCGCCGGGTTCAAACCCGCCGGGCTTGTCGGTTTTATAACGCTCCTCTTTGATGACGGTGGCGACGTGGCCGCTCAGCGGACTGTTCGCCATGATCACCGTCAGGTAATCGCCCGGCTCCAAAGGCGCGGTGTGCGCCGCCGCGCCGCCCACGATGCGGTCAGGCAAACTCTTGTCCTTCTTCACGCCGAACTTGTTCAGTTGCGCCTTCGACCAGGTGGCTAAGAAATAAGCGCCCTGCTTGATGATCTCCAGGCGCACGGCGTCGGCTTCAGCAAACACGTTGTATTCGGCGGCCTCGGCGTTCCGTTTTTCCTGCTCCACGCGCAGTTCCGCCGCGCGTTTGTTGTAGCCGGGATAGGGTTGGGGTTCTTTGTCCGGCATTTGCGGAACCTGCCGCGGCTTGCGCTTCTGCGGCTCAAGCGGCGGTTTGCCGGTCTTGAAGCGGAAGCCACGACGCATGAGACTGATCGCCAGCGAGAACTGCGACGCCGGGCCGCACCATCCGTAGATCGCCTGCGGGGTTTCGCCGATGATCTGCGCGCGCTTGTTGGTCTTTGAAGTGCCGACGTGCGCGAACAACTCC
>DATHBB010000064.1:0-30476 GCA_035296385.1 Pyrinomonadaceae bacterium
AAGGCCGGATTCCGCGAGAAGTTTCGCCTCGACGTGGACAAGATTCCTTTCTTCCGCGTTGACCATCACCTCTCGCACGCCGCGAGCGCCTACTACGCGAGCGGCTTTCAGGAGGCGACCGTCATCACCTGGGACGGCAGCGGCGACGGCCTGAGCGCCACCATCTCGCACGGCAAAGACGGCAAGCTCAAGGTGCTCGAAGAGCGGCTCGACTTCTCCATCGGCGAGGTCTACTGGACGGTGCACAAGTTCCTGAAACTGAGCGACGAGGGATCGCTCATGGGACTGGCCGGTTACGGCAAGCCGCAAAACTTCTTCAAAGGTCTGGTTGACGCCGACCGGCTCTACATGGATTTGAACCATATCAGTCGCCCCGGCGGCACGAGCGAGACGTGGATCGGCTATCACCCGTCGCTCGTCGAACGTCTCGGCCCGCCGCGCCTGCCCGACGAACCGCTCGAAGACCGCCACCGCGACATCGCCGCCGACTTGCAAAAGCTCGTCGAAGATTTCGGCTTCTCGTTTATGCGGCGCGCGATTGAGATGACCGGCTGCCGCAACGTCGCGTTTGCCGGAGGCGTCGCGTTGAATGCCGTGATGAACGGCAAGATTGCGCGTTCCGGTCTGGTTGACAACATCTTCATCCAGCCGGAGGCGGGCGATGCGGGCGGCGCGCTCGGCGCGGCCTACATGGGCTATCAACGCCTCGGCTACGACCTGCAACCGAAGGCGATGGAGCACGCCTACTGGGGCATCGGCTTCACGGACGAAGAGATCGAAGCGGCGCTCGCCATTACGAAAGTGCGCTACGAAAAAGTGACGCGCGAGGAACTCGTCGAGACGGTGGCGAGCGAACTCGCGGACAAGAAGATCGTCGGTTGGTTTCAGGGACGCGCCGAATGGGGGCCGCGCGCTCTCGGCGCACGAAGCATACTCGCAGACCCGCGCGACCGCGAGATGAACTTGCGTGTGAACGCCGCCGTCAAATACCGCGACGACTGGCGGCCTTTCGCGCCGAGCATGATCGAAGAGGTGGCGGGCGAATACATGGAAGGTGCGATGTACGCGCCGTTCATGATCATGACGTTCCCCGTCAAGGAAGAGAAGAAGAAGGACATCGCGGCGGTCGTCCACGTTGACGGCACGACACGACCGCAGACCGTGCGCCGCACGGTCAACCCGCTCTACTACGACATGATCAAACGGCTCGGCGAAAAAACCGGCGTGCCCGTCGTGATGAACACGTCGTTTAATTTGAAGGGCGAACCCGTCGTCAATTCGCCGCGCGACGCGCTGCGCACCTTCTTCAGTTCCGGCCTCGACGTGCTGGCGCTCGGCAATTTCATCATCAGGAAGTAAGGCGAAGCGGCAGTGACGGGGAAGTAAGTCGAAGTTAAGTTAAGTCGAAGTCGCGAGGGACAGGCCGAACGCGTCCCGACAATTTTCAAGGCGGTTCAAGGGGAAAGACAGGTCAGGGAGGATGGGCACCTTAATGAGTGAACAGAAGAACGGGCAGGCAGAGTTTCAATCGCGGATGATCAATCCGGGCGAATTCGAGCCGTACCTGAACCAGCGTCTGCTGGACGACACCTATCCGGCTTCGATGCTGTTGAAGGTGCTGAAAAAGAAGATCGTACGCAAAATCTCCGGCGGCCAGTTTAAGGACATGGAGATCGGCGGCGTCTATAACGGCCTCGTCGTCTTCGACCGGCAGGACCTGAACGGCGGCGGCCCGGCGCTCGCCATGAACATCTGCCGCATCCTGCTCGAACTCGGCTTCAGTCGAGTCGAAAAAATTTACGAACTCTGTTCGGGTCCGGCCTACATGGCCTATTCGCTGCTCGCCAACGGCTTCTGCGAAAAAATAACGCTTGCCGACATCAACCCGGCGGCGGTCGAGGTGGCGAAGTACACGGCGAAGTACAACGGCGTCGAAGACAAGGTGAACATTTACCTGTCGGACGTGCTCGACCAGATGCCGGAGTCGGAGCAGTTCGACATTGTGATCAGCAACCCGCCGAACGCTCTGCCGAACGCCGCGACGGACACGGACATACGCGCGTTTGACCCCGACTGGATTCTGCACAAAAAATTCTACGCCTCGATCAAACAGCACATGAAGCCCGGCGGCCACGTCGTCATGATCGAGATCGTGCCCGGTTCGACCACGGACATCTTCCGCCCGATGATCGAGGCGGGCGGCGGCACGCTCATCTCCGACGAGAAGGGCAGAGACATTCACGGCAATCTGAACGGGCTGTACTATATCGTCAGCCGTTGGTAAGGCTGTCAGTTGTCCGTCGTCAGTTGTCAGTTGCATGTGGCTCTCACACACGCTGCTAAAGATTTGATTGAACAACTGACGACGGACAACTGACCACGGACAGGTTTTTTTATGCAGGTGAAATTGTTAGAGGTGTTGGGCTGCCCGCAGTGTCGCGGCGAACTCGCGCTCGGCGCGTCGGCGGAGCGCGACGCGGAGGGCAACGTCGAGACGGGCGAGTTGACGTGCGCGCGCTGCGCGAAGTCTTACCCGATCCGTTCGGGCATCCCGCGCTTCGTCGGCGACGACAACTACGCTTCGTCTTTCGGCTACCAGTGGAATCGCTTCCGGCTCGAACAACTCGACTCGGCCAACGGCACGCGCCTCTCGCACAAACGCTTCTACTCGGAGACTGAGTGGACGAAAGAGTGGATGGCGGGCAAGTGGATTCTGGACGCGGGCTGCGGCGCGGGTCGCTTCCTCGATGTCGCGGCGCAGACGGGCGCGGAAGTCGTCGGCATGGACATCAGCAACGCGATTGAGGCTTCGCGCGACAACTTGAAAGGCAATCCGCGCGCCCATTTCGTGCAGGCGAGCATCTACGAGATGCCTTTCCGCGACGGCGTCTTCGACGGCGTCTATTGCATCGGCGTCATCCAGCACACGCCCGATCCTTTGAAGTCCGTGCGCTCGCTGCCGCGCGTGTTGAAGGCGGGCGGGCGCATCGCTTATTCGATGTACGAGCGGCGCAAGTACACGTTCTTTCATTCCAAGTACATCCTGCGCCCGCTGACGAAAAAGATGGGGCAGAAGACTTTGCTCCAAACGATTCGCGCGGCGATGCCCGTCCTTTTCCCCTTGAGCGAAGTCGCCTTCCGCGTGCCCGTCCCCGTCGTCAGACGCTTCCTACAGTTCGCCATCCCCATCGCCAACTACGTCGAAGAGCCGGAACTGAACGTAAAGCAGCGTTACGCGTGGTCTCTGATGGACACGTTCGACATGCTCGCGCCGCAGTACGACCAGCCGCAGACCGAGCCGGACGTGACCGCCGCGATGCAGAGCGCAGGCATCGGCGAGATCAAACGCGCCCCGATTCAGGGTCTCGCACTCGTCGGTCGCAAACTCTCCTCCAACGGAACGAAGCCGCAGTAGAAGCCCCCTTCTCCACGACGGCGAGAGCGAACCAATTTCCCGAACACGATGTCTTTACGCACACTCTATCTCTGCTACTTTGGCTTGCGCGAGCCGCTGGTGCAGACGCAGGTGTTGCCCTACCTGAGACAACTGAGCGCGGGCGGCGAAGTGGAAGTCTTCCTCCTGACCTTTGAACCGGACAAGCGGAGCGCGTGGACGGCGGCGGACGAAGAGGACTGGCGCGCGCGTCTCGCCGCCGACGGGATTCGTTGGTTCGCGCTCCCTTATCATAAAAGCCCTTCCGTCGTCGTCACGCCTTACGACATCATGCGCGGCGCGTGGCTGGCGGCGCGGCTCGCGCGTCGTTATGGAATCGAAGTGCTGCATGCGCGCGGGCATCTGCCGATGGCGATGGCGCTACTCGCGCGCCGGATCATGCCAAACGTGCGCCTGCTGTTCGATATACGCGGGCTGCTCGCGGAGGAGTACGAAGAGGCGGGCGTGTGGCAGAAAGATTCGCCGCAGTCGCGCGCGATTCACGCGGTCGAGCGCGCGGGGTTGAAACGCGCGTCGCAACTCATCGTCCTGACGCGCCGTTTGCGCGACCATCTCGTCGCGCGCGGCCTCGCACGCGCCGAACAGATCGAAGTCATTCCCTGCTGCGTCGATTTCGCGCGCTTCGAGGCGACGGGGAACAACGGCGTCGGCGGCAGTCGCGATAACGCAAACGACGCGACGACGAACGGCAAGAGTCTCGACGCACAAGGTGAGGGCGAGCCGGAGCGTTTTGAAGTCGTCTCGGCGGGGTCTGTGACGGGCTTGTATCTGCTCGAAGAGATGGGGCGTTTTTTTCTCGCCTTGAAGCGGCACAGGCCGGACGCGTTTTTACGCATACTCACAACCTCTTCGCGCGAGCAGGCGGCGGCGACGCTCGAACGCGCGGGCTTGGACGCGGCGGACTTTTGGATCGGCGCGGTGCGGCCTTCGGAAGTTCCACGCTATCTCCGGCGCGCGCGGCTCGGACTCTCCTTCCGCAAGGCCACGTTCTCGCAGATCGCAGCCTCGCCCACGAAGATTCCGGAATATCTCGCGGCGGGGCTGCCCGCCGTCTGCAACGCCGGAATCGGCGACACGGACGAACTCCTGACGCGCTCCCGCACAGGGATAGTCCTGCGCGATTTCGACGAGCACACGCTCGACGAAGCCGCGCTCGCCGCGCTCGCACTCGCGTACGACGCGGAAGCGAGCGCGCGCTGTGTCGAGGCGGCTCATCGCCATTTCGATCTCGTGAGCGTCGGCGGCGTCGGCTATCGCAACGCCTATCGTCGTCTCGCCAAAGACAACGCGGGCGCGCTCGTCACATCCGAAACTCCTCAAGCGCGCGGGTGATAAGTTTGAACGAAGCGATTTCATCGTCAACGACTACGCGAGCGACGAACGCGGAACATGCGCGCGAGGGCGGCGCGGCGGAGTCGTCTGCGCTGATGCGTTTGTGGTGGGAGCGGCACGCGTCCGGCCTGGTGCGCTACGATCCGCGCCTGCTCGTGCTGCACGCGGTCGAAGACGCTTGCGGCGAGTACGGTTGGGGCACGGTCTTTTACAGCAAGGCGCGCGAGGATTACAAAACGCGCGTCGGGAGTTTGCCGGAGAACCAAGCCGCGACCTTCGATCTCGACTTGATGAGCCGCCTGCAACTGATGCGCGCGGGCGGCCTGAACGTCGCCGCCAACCCGAACAGCATCGTGCCCGGTCATCTCGTCATCTGGCCGGAAGAGAAGCGCGCCGCGCTCACGCACGCGGACGTGCGCGACCTCTCGCGCCTCGCGCGCGAGCACGCGGCTTGGACGTTCATACACAACATGGAGCAGGCCGCCGCCTCCATCGTTGACTGGGCGCACTTCCAGGCCTACCCGTGGGAGTTTCCCATGTCGCACAACGGGGCGGGCGAGACGCTTTACGAGTCTGCGGACTTTAAGTTGTCGCGCCTCGCTGAGACGTATCCGGCTTATGTGTTGATGATCGAATCGAAACGCGTGGAGAGCTTGGCGGCGTGGTTGTTCGAGATGCTCCGCGCGCTGGCGCGCGGCGGCGCGGCGAGCGCGGGGCGAAGCGTACCCTGCAACATAGTGTGGCGCGGCGCGCGCGCGTGGCTCATTCCGCGCTCGCTCGCGCAGACGGCGCTCGCCGCGCGCTACGTCGGCGCGCTGGAGATGGGCGGGCTGTTCTGCCTGCCGAACGCCGACAGCCTGCGTCGTTATCTGCCCGACGCGCTCGCGTCGGAGGTGCGTCAGGCATCCGTCGCGGATGACAGGGACGTGCGCGCGTGGTGCGAAGGGTTGGCGCGCGAGACCGCAGACAGGCTGGCGGAGAGCGACGGCGGCGAGATCGAATGAGCGCGCGCGTCGAACTCGACGAATTGATGGACGCGGCGCGCGTCGAACGCCTGCGACTGAGAGGCGCGCTCGTGCTCGACGTTGACGATACGCTGCTGGCGCGCGTGCGCGCGGACGGCGGTGCGGGCGAAGAGACTTTCGCGGAGAGCGCGGCGGCTGCCGCGCTTCCCGAGCTTCTGCGGCGCGGGTTCAACGTTTGTCTCATCACGGGGCACGGCTGGCAGCAACTCGAAACGCGCCTCGTCGCGCCCGTCGCCGAACATTTGCGCGGATCGGGCGACGCGACGGCTGCGGCCTCGTGCATCGCGCGCTTGCACGTTTATGCCAATCGCGGCGCGACGAAGATCGTCCGGGACGGCGCGCGCCACGCGGTTGACGAAATTTACGGCGCTCGCCATCAACTGCGCGACGAAGACGTTCCGGCGCTCCGCACGTTGCTCGAATCTCTGGCGGTGGAGTTTGAAGCTGACGTGCGTGCGCGCGTCGCGTGGTACGAAGCGTCCTTCCCGCGTTTCGATTTCGGGGCGTTGCCCGCGCGGGTGTCGGAGCGCGAGGGCGCGGTGCTGGTCTTGCGTCCCGTGCCTTCGCGGATTCATGCGGTGCGCGACGCTGTAGCGGCGTCGTCGGTGAGGAATCCGCGCGCGGAAGTTTATGCGCGCGGGCTTGAGTTGTTGCAGAGCGCGCGTTTGAGCGAGCGTTACGAACTGGCGGAGAGCGGGCGCAGCAGCATAGAGATCACGCGGCGCGGCGTCTCGAAAGAGGCGGCGATGCGCGACGCCATAGCGGAACTTTCGGCGGCGTCGGGCGCGTCGGCGTGCGAGGTGGAAGAGTCAATCGTGTACGTCGGCGACGAGTTCTTCGCGGGCGGCAACGATTTTGTGATTCCGCAACTCTTCCCGCGCGCGTTGTGCCTGTCGGTGGCGGGCGGGAGCGCGGCGGGCAGTGAGGCAGGCGTCGTCTCGCTCACCCGCGCGTCGGGCGCAGCGGGGACGGCGGCGACCGGGAACTTGCTCGCGCATCTTCTCCGCTTGTCGGCGTGAGTTTGATTGTGCATTATTGACGCTTTCGCGGAGAAGGATATTTTTAGAGCGAGTTGTGCTTGGATGAGAATAAAAACATTCACCGCAGAGACGCGGAGGGGAGCGCAGAGTTAGCGCAGAGAAAACAATTGACCAACTCTCTGCGCCGCCTCTGCGGCTTGGCTCTGCGCCTCTGCGGTGAGCGCCTTTTCACACGTTCAACTGCAATCAACGATAGTTTTTTAAGATGAAAGAATTGCTTCAATCGGCCAGCGGTTTTCACGTCGTCATTTTGTGCGGGGGGCGCGGCAGCGGCACGCTCGCCAACCAACTGCTCGATCAGGGCGCGCGCGTCACCTGTCTCGTCAACGCCTACGACGACGGGCTGAGCACCGGACGTTTGCGTTACGTCTTCGACGAACTCGGCCCTTCAGACCTGCGCAAAAATCTGCTCTCGCTGATGAACCTCGACGCGGCGGGCTATTGGTCGCGCTACGAAGTCTTCGCCTACCGTTACCCCGCCGAGGCGGAGCGCGCCGCAGACTTCCGGCGCGAGATCGAAGACCTCTGCGCGTCGGGCGGCGAACAGCTTGCGCGCGGCGAGCGGCGCGAGTTGTTGAAGATGGTGGCGCGTATGCCCGCGGGGGCGCGCGAGCAGTTCGTGAGTTATTTGCGCCTCTTTCTCGCCGAACTCAAAGAGCGCGAACGCACGCAGGGCGCGGAGTTTTCCTTCGCCGATTGCGCGCTCGGCAACTGCATTTTACTCGGCGCATATCTCGGGCACGGGCGCAACTGGACGCGTGCCTTGCGCGCGCTGGAAGAAGTTTTACAGGTGCGCGGGCGCATCGAGATCGCTTCGGAAGAGAACCGGCATCTGTTCGCGCTCTGCAATGACGGGCGCGTGCTCACGAGCGAAGCCTCCGTCATCACGGATGCCGACGGCGACATACTCGAACTCTTTCTCGCCAAAGAGCCCGTCGCGCCTTTGAATTTGGACAGGTGGGTCGCGGAGGCGGGATTGGACGCGGCTCGCGAACGAATACGTAGTGAAGTGCACGCTCCCACGTCGGCCAGCGCGGGCGCGCTCGAAGCGCTGGGGCGTGCGGACGTGATCATCTACGGGCCGGGCACGTTTCACTCCTCGCTGTTGCCGACGCTGATGATCGACGGCGTGAGCGAAGCGATCCGTCAAAGCCGTGCGACGAAGATCATGGTCGTCAACATCGTCGAAGAGGCCGACACGCGCGGCGCGACGGGCGCGGAACTCGCGCAGAAGATCACATCGCTGGTCGGCGAGGACGCGTACCACTACTTGATCGCCAACGTGCCGCAGCATCAGGGCGGCGAAGGCTACTTCACTTTTGACGAGGAGACGCTGCGCGGCACGAACGTCAAACTCGCCGTGCGCGACCTTGAAGACCGCACGCGACCGGGCAGGCATCGCGCGCCCGTCCTCGTGCAGACCATACTCGGCATCGTCCGTCCCGAAGCCGCCGCGCTTGCCAGAAGCACGGAGGAGCAGCCGCTCGTGAGCATCGTGATGCTCGCGTGGAACCGCAAGGGCGAAGTCGAGATCGGTTTGAATGAGTTGCGAAAGTTGACCTACCCGAACATCGAGTTGATCGTCGTGGACAATGGCTCGAAGGACGGCACGGCGCAGATGATCTACGAGAAGTTTCCCGAGGTGACGGTCGTGCGCCTGCACGACAACACGGGGATGACCGGCTACAACGTCGGCTTCGCAACGGCGCGCGGCAAGTATGTCGCGATGCTCGACGACGACTCGCACCTCGCGCCCGAATCCGTCGAGACGATGGTTAAGCTGTGGGAGGACGAGTCGAACAAGGACGTGGCGGTGATGGCGTTTCGCGTGATGAACCCGCACCTGAACAGTTTAGTGACGCACTTGTGGGAGGAGAGACTTGTGCCGACCGAGCCGGGGCGCGAGCGCGAGATCACGAGTTTTGCGGCGTGCGGCGCGGCCATACGGCGCGACGTGCTGGACGAGTGCGGCTACTTCGACGACGATTTTTTCATCTACGCCACCGAAGACGATCTCGCCATACGCCTGTGGGACGCGGGCTACAAAGTCATCTACGAGCCGCGCTGTTTGTCCTTTCACCGCGAGAGCCGCCAGCAGCGTTCCTGGAAACGCTACGGGCGCGGTTTTCGCAACGCCGCGTGGTTCAACTTGAAGCATTTGCCGTGGCGATTCCTCCCCGTCGTCTTCGTGCGCAATCTGTTCTGGTTGACGCTTCGCGGCATACGCTTCCGTTCGTTCGCGTACTTTTTCTACGGGCTGGTCGGTTATTTTCAAGGCTACCTGCAATTCCCGACCGCGCTACGCAAACGTCGCCGCGTGAAAACCGAGGTCGCGCGCTTCTGTCTGGAAGACGACTGGATCAGCCGTCCCATCGTCAGCACCGTCCGGCGCATATTTGCCGACAAGCGATACATTCTGGACAAGAGGGGAGTCGCACCATGAGCGCGGCCAGAGAGACTTCCGCTAACGGCGCAGCGCCGGACGAGACGGCGGTGACGGCGGCGAACGGCGCGGCGACCACAGCGGCGTCGCAAGAGTTCGACTTTCGCCCCGTCGCGTGCGGCGCGTGCGGCAGCGACCGCCCGAAGTTGCTCGGTTGGCGCGGCGGCGACGCGCATCAATCGGGCGCAGGCGTACGCACGCGCATCGTGCGTTGCGAAGAGTGCTCGCACATCTATCCGAACCCGATGCCGTTTCCGGCGCGCGGTCTGGACGAACTCTACACCGACCCGGAAGACTATTTTCACGGGCAAGACCTCGAATCCAAGAAGCCCTATGCGCTCGAAACCCTGCGCACCATCGAGCGGACGCTGGGGCGGCGCGGGCGCTATCTGGACGTGGCTTGCGGGATGGGAGAAAATTTGTGGGCGGCGCGCGAGTTGGGCTGGGAGTACGAGGGCGTCGATGCGTCGTCGGCGTATCTGGCGTGGGGGGAAAAGCATCTCGGCGTGCGCGGGCGGCTCGGAACGCTGGAAGAGATAAACTTCCCCCCGGATCACTTTGACGCCGTCACGATGAACGCCATCATCGAACACCTCTACGACCCGTACACGACGATGCGCGAAGTCCGGCGCGTGCTCAAACCCGGCGGCCTCGTGTGGTTCAACGCGCCGAACGAAGATGCGCTCTACCAGCGCGTCGGCAATCTCTACATGCGCGCGCAGGGGCGCGACTGGGTCGTGGCGCTCGCGCCGACTTTTGCGCCGTTTCACGTGCAGGGATTCAACCCGCGCTCGCTCCGCCGGCTGCTTGATCGCGTCGGGCTGGAGATCGAGAGTTTCAAGTCGCGCGGCGGCATCTGGCCGCAGAAGGGCGAACAGACCTTGCGCAAGCGACTCGAATATCAGGCCGCGCGATTCATTGACTGGATGGACACAAACATCGGTTCGGGCAGTTACCTCTACGTCGTCGCGCGCAAGAAGACGTAGAAGTGAGAAAGTTTTCAGATGAGCAGTAACGGTCACGGGCAACAGCGGCAGCAGCAGGCGTGGGAGTTTCGCGACGAGGCGTGCAAGGTGTGCGGCGGGCGCGATTTCCGCGTGCTCGGTTCGCGCGGCGGCGAGGCGCACCGCGACGGCGTGGGCACAAAGACGCGCATCGTCAAATGCCGCGCCTGCAACTTGATCTTCCCCAACCCAATGCCTTACCCGGCGGGCGAAGACACGCGCTACACGAACGTCTCCGGCTACTTTGAAGACGTGATGATCGTGACGGACGAGGGGCAGCGACAGTTGGGGGATAAACTGGCGCGCGAGGCCGAGCGTTTGCTCGGCGGGCGAGTCCCGGAGGGCGGGCGTTTTCTCGATGTGGGATGCGGGCGCGGCGAGGTGGTCGCGGCGGCGCAGGCGCGCGGCTGGGACGCGGAGGGCTGCGATCTGTCGGCGGACTTCGTGCGTCACGCGCGCGAAGTGAACGGAGTGCGCGCGCACGCGGCGACGCTCGAACAGATGAACTACCCCGATGCGTCGTTCGACGTGGTGACGCTCGTCGAGGTCATCGAGCATCTATACGATCCGGCGGAGACGGTCAGGGAACTCGCCCGCGTCGTGCGACCGGGCGGCCTCGTCTACATCAGCACGCCGAACGAAGAGAGCATTTATCAAACGCTCGGCAACCTTTATTACAAAGCGCGCGGGCTTGATTGGGTGGTGAACCTCTGCCCGACGTGGAATCTCTATCACATACAGGGTTTCAGCCCGCGCTCGTTGCGCTACGTGCTGGCGCAGAACGATTTTCGGGTCGAAAATCTGGTGGTCTATCCGGGCGGCCTCGTCGTGCCCGAACGCGGCGGACTGTGGGGCGGCGTCGAGCGGGTCGGGACGCACGTGGTCAAACACATCGCCAACGCTCTGGGGCGCAGTCCTTATATGTACGCCTGGGCGCGGCGGAATTAGTCGAACGCAAAGGGCGGGCGCTGGCGCTCTGTAGGGCGGCTTCGGGTTTTTTACTTTTAGCTTTAAGTCTGTTAGGTTTAACTTTAATTTTCAAAGGAATTTCTCGCGCGGCCAGCCTGCAACGTTCATGCAAGCTCAAACACAAGCGGCGTTTTTGTTCTTATGTATATTCTTGGACTCACAACTCTGGGCGATTCTGCGGCGACGCTTTTGCGAGACGGCGAGATCGTAGCGGCGGCGGAAGAAGAGCGCTTCTCGCGCCGCAAACATCACAGCGGCTTCCCCTACAACGCGATGCAGTATTGCCTCGACGAAGCGGGAATCGGCATCGCGGACGTGGCGCACATCGGCCTCTACTGGAAGCCGTGGGTTTTGCGCCACAAGGCTTTGCAGGCGTTGAAGTCGGGACTCATCTCGCGCGACATGTTCAAGGCGCGCGTTGATCGGGGCGTCTCGCAGGTCGGCGAAAGTTATCTGGGGATGCTGCGCCACCCGAAGTTGATACGCAAGCATTACGGGCCGAGCAAGTTTCGCTTCCACTTCCTCGAACATCATCAGTGCCACGCCGCGAGCGCCTTTTTCGTCTCCGGCTTCGACCGCAGCGCCATCCTGACCTGGGACGGGACGGGCGAAGACACGACGACGCTCTTTTCGCGCGGGCACGCCGACCGCATAGAAGTTTTGAAGCGCATCAAACTGCCGCACTCGCTCGGCCAGTTCTATTCGGCGGTGACGAACTACATCGGCTTCGACATGTTCGGCGGCGACGAGTGGAAGGTGATGGGCTTGGCCGCTTACGGCAAACCCGAATACTACGACTTCCTCAGCAAGCGCGTGCTGTCTGTGAACGGCAACAACGATTTTCATTTGAACATACGCGTGCTCGACCATCACCTCGCCAAGCACTACCAGTTCGGCGAAGAGATCACGAAAGCTCTGGGGCCGCCCCGCCAGCCCGACGAGGATTTGACCGAGCGCCACTGGAACATCGCCGCGAGCGCGCAGAAGGTGCTGGAAGACACCGCGCTCCATCTCATCGAAGGTCTCCATAAGATGACGGGCGAAGAAAATCTGTGCATGGCCGGAGGCGTCGCCTTCAACTCCGTGATGAACGGGCGCATCATGACCGAGTCGCCGTTCAAGAACTACTACGTGCAGCCTGCGGCGGGCGACGCGGGCTGTTCGCTCGGCGCGGCGCTGATGGTGCACCACACGATCCTCAAGCAGCCGCGCACGCGCAAGATGGAGCACGCCTACTACGGGCCGGGCTTCACGTCCGAAGAGTGCGCCGAAGAGTTACGCGCCGCGGGCTTGAAGTTCGAGACGCTCGCCGACGACGTGATGCTGCCGCGCGTGGCGCAGATGATCGCCGACGGCGCGATCATCGGCTGGTTTCAGGGGCGCATGGAGTTCGGGCCGCGCGCGCTCGGCAACCGTTCGTTCATCGCCGACCCGCGACGCGACGACATGCGCGAGTTGTTGAATAAAAAGGTGAAACTGCGCGAGTGGTTTCGCCCGCTCGCGCCTTCGATGAAGGAGGAAGTGAGCGAGGAGATTTTCGGTCGCCCGCACCACGATCCGTTCATGGTCACGGTCTTGCACGTCACCGAAAAGCAGCGCCAGCGTTTCCCCTCGGTCGTACACATCGACGGCACGGCCAGACCGCAGACCGTGAGCCGCCGCACGAACCCGCGCTACTGGAATTTGATCAACGAGTTCGAGCGGCTGACCGGCTGCCCGATGCTCTTGAACACCTCCTTCAACATTCAGGAGCCGATAGTCTGCCGCCCCTCGGACGCCATCAAAACTTTTCAGGGCGCGAACTTCGACGCGCTTGTTCTGGAGAACCATCTGGTGCTGCGGAAACAGAACTAAGGGAAAGGGGGAAGGGGTAAAGGGGAAAGGAAGAATTGAATCATTGTTTCATTGAATCAATGAAGAAATAAATCAATGGATCAATTCTTCACCCCTTACCCTTTACCCCTTCCCCTTTCCCCTGAGAATTGTAGAAAGCCCCCGCTACAGTCAAAAAAGCCATGAACGGATTTCTCGTCCTCCTAGCATTTATAGTCTGCATCGGCATCATTATGATGTTTCCCGGCGTCGGCGCGCCGGCGGTGCTCGTCCTGATCGTGTGCGCGGGCGCGGCGCTCGCCGCCTTCAATGCGGCGCTCACGGGGCGCGACAAAGAGTTTCTGCTGCAACTCTTCACCGCCGCGCTGTTCACGCGCGTCATGGTCGCGACGGCGATCTACATGTTTCGCCTGCAAGGGTTCTTCGGCGGCGACTCCTTCGGCTACGACCAGATGGGCTTGATGATCATTCAAGGATGGGAGGGCGAGGCGGCCTACCAGAACGTGATGGAGCGCTGGGGACATGCCGGTTGGGGCATGGGCTACATCGTCGCCGCCGTCTATTCGCTCATCGGGCGCAACTCGCTCGCGGTGCAGTACGTCAACAGCGTGATCGGCGCGGCGAGCGTGCCTGTGACGTACCTCTGCGCGCAACAGATGTTTCAGAACACGCGTGTGGCGCGCGTATCGGCGGTCTGCGTGGCGTTCTTCCCGTCGCTCGTGCTGTGGTCGTCGCAGGTGCTCAAGGACGGGCCGATTGTTTTTCTGCTGGTGGCCGCGATGCTGGCGACGCTTAAGTTGAGCGAGCGGCTGACGATCAAACATTTTATATTGATGATGACCTCGCTGTTAGGCCTGCTCAGCATGCGCTTCTACATCTTCTACATGGCGCTGGCCGCGTCGGTCGGTGCGTTCCTCATCGGTTTGCGCCCGCCGGTGGGGGTGAGCAGCGTCGTGCGGCAGGTAGCCATCGTCATCGCGCTCGGACTTTCGATGACTTATCTGGGCGTGCTGCGCACGGCGAGCACGCAGTTCGAGGCTTTCGGCAACCTCGAACGCGTCCAGCGCAGCCGCGCCGATCTGGCTACCACCGAATCGGGCTTCGGGCGCGACGTGGACGTTTCGACCACCGAAGGCGCGTTGCAGGCGATCCCTCTGGGGATGGTTTATTTGCTGTTCGCGCCGTTCCCGTGGCAGTTGGCGAACTTGCGCCAGAGCATCACGCTGCCGGAGATGTTCATCTGGTGGTCGTCGTTTCCGCTGCTCGTGGTGGGCATCTGGTTTACGTTAAAGTATCGCATGCGTCCGGCGCTCCCCATTCTCATTTTCACGACGATGCTGACATTGGCCTACTCGATCTTTCAGGGTAACGTCGGTACGGCTTATCGCCAGCGCTCGCAGCTTCTGGTCTTCTATTTTATCTTCATCGCGGTCGGCTATGTGTTGTTGAAGGAGCGGCGCGAGGATAGGCAGCGGCGCGTGTTGATGGAGGCGGAGGAGCAGCGGCGCGCGATCAGGCAGGGCGGAGCGCGGCGGAAGAGGCCGGAAGCGCAGGCGACGACGGACGTTTTCGCAAACCGCGAGCACGTCTGAGGGCGACGGCGCAGAGTAGCGGCGCGAAGGTTTTACGGTTCGGAGTTTCGGTTCGGAGTTTATGAACGCATTTCTCACAGTGCTGGCATTGCTGATCTGCCTGAGCATCGCCGTGTTCGTGCCGACCTACGGCGCGCCGGCGGTGCTCGTCTGCGTCGTCGTGGCGGTGGCCGCAGGGTTCGCCCTGCGCCGCATCGAGGTTGACCGGACGTTTTTGTTCTACGTCTTCGTCGCCGGATTGCTCGTCAGGATGCTCGTCGGCACGCTCATCTTCAGTTTCAAACTCCAGGACTTCTTCGGCGGCGACGCGATGGCCTACGATCAACTCGGCCAGTGGATGTTGAAGTCCTGGCAGGGCGATCCGTACTACAAGAACCCGCTGGAAGGCTACGAGTCGGTGGGCTGGGGCATGGCCTATCTGGTCGGCGGCATCTACGCCGCCATCGGGCGCAACCTCCTCGCCGTGCAACTCGTCAACGGCGTGCTCGGCGCGCTGACCGCGCCGCTCGCTTACCTCTGCGCGCAGCACATGTTTCAGAACACGCGCGTCTCGCGGCTGACGGCGTTGTTCGTCGCCTTCTTCCCGTCGCTCGTGCTGTGGTCGTCGCAAGGGTTGAAGGACGGGCCGATCATCTTCTGTCTGGTGGCCGCGATGCTGGCGACGCTGCGGCTCGGCGAGCAACTCAGCCCGAAGTTCATGCTCCTGCTCGTCGGCGCGCTGCTCGGGCTGTTGAGTTTGCGCTTCTACATTTTTTACATGACGATTGCGGCGGCGGGCGGGGCGTTTCTGATCGGGATGCGGCGCGTCACCGGTCAATCGCTGGCGCGGCAGTTCGTCGTCCTCATCGCCGTCGGGTTGACGATGACTTACTTCGGCGTGCTGCGCCGCGCGAGCCAGCAGTTCGGAGAGTTCGGCAGCCTCGAACGCATCCAGCGCAGCCGCGCCGACCTGGCCGCCACCGAGTCGGGCTTCGGGCGCGACGTTGACGTTTCGACCGCTTCGGGCGCGATTCAAACCATTCCGCTGGGGATGATCTACCTGCTGTTCGCGCCGTTTCCGTGGCAGTTGGCGAACTTGCGCCAGAGCATCACGCTGCCGGAGATGTTTATCTGGTGGGCGTCGTTTCCGCTGCTCGTGATGGGCGTGTGGTTCACGCTCCGCTACCGTATGCGGCAGGCGTTACCGATCCTGATCTTCACGACGATGCTGACATTGGCCTACTCGATCTTTCAGGGCAACGTCGGCACGGCTTATCGCCAGCGCTCGCAGCTTCTGGTCTTCTATTTTATCTTCGTGTCGGTCGGCGGGGTGTTGTTGAAAGAGCGCAGCGAGGAGCGCGAGCGTTTGTCGCGTATGAAGAAAGAGGCACTGCTGCGCACGGCGCAGGAGCGGCAGGCGCGGCGTCGTTACGAGCAATGGCGGCGCGAGCGCGACCGCGAGTGGACGGAAATCGCGCGCGGGCTTTCCGAGAGGATAGATAGCCAGTAAGTCCCAGGTCTAAAGTCCTAAAGTCCCAAGTCAATCCGGCTTTGAGACTTCAGACTTCAGACTTCAGACTTCAGACTTTAATTATGTGTGGAATTGTAGGCATGGTGCGGCGCGAGGGGCGCGCGGTGGACGCAAGGGTGCTCGCGCGTATGAACGAGGCGATCCATCATCGCGGGCCGGACGAGGAGGGGAGCTACCTCAAGGAGTCGGTCGGCCTCGCCATGCGCCGCCTCGCCATCATCGATCTCAAGAGCGGCCAGCAGCCCATGCACAACGACGGGCGCACAAGCTGGATCGTCTTCAACGGCGAAATCTACAACTACAAAGATGTGCGCGCGCGGCTCGAACAACTCGGCCACACGTTTCACACCGACTGCGACACGGAAGTCGTCCTGCACGCCTACGACGAGTACGGCGCGGAGTGTCCCAAACATCTGCGCGGCA
The DNA here is from genome assembly GCA_035296385.1 of Pyrinomonadaceae bacterium. GTDB lineage: Bacteria > Acidobacteriota > Blastocatellia > Pyrinomonadales > Pyrinomonadaceae > JAIVJZ01. Next base: position 16,626 of record DATHBB010000064.1, read on the forward strand.
TGTTCGCCTTCGCCGTCTGGGACGAACGCCGCGAGGAGTTGTTTCTCGCGCGAGACCGCGTCGGCAAAAAGCCTCTGCTCTACGCGCGCCTACACGACGGGCTTGTCTTCGGCTCGGAGTTCGCCGCGCTCCTTGAGCACCCCGACGTGAGCCGCGAGATAGACCGCGAGGCTATACACCACTACCTCACTTTCATGTGCGTGCCCGCGCCGCTCACGGCTTACCGCGACATACGCAAACTCGAACCCGGCCACACTCTGCGCTACACGCCGCGCGACGGCGAAGTTAAGATCGAGCGTTACTGGCAGCCGGATTTTTCCAGAAAGACGCGCATGAGCGAGGCGGAGGCGGGCGAACGCGCCGTGGAGATTTTGCGCGAGGCCGTGCGCGTGCGTCTGATGTCGGAAGTGCCGCTCGGCGCGTTCCTGTCGGGCGGCGTGGATTCGTCGGCGGTCGTCGCGTTGATGAGCGAGGTGTCGTCTACGCCCGTCAAAACTTTCTCCATCGGTTTCGAGGAACAGGATTTCAGCGAACTGCACCACGCGCGCCGCGTCGCCGAGCACGTCGGCGCGGAGCACCACGAGTTCATCGTCCGCCCCGACGCGATGGAAGTGCTCCCTACGCTCGTCGAACACTACGGCGAGCCTTACGCGGACTCTTCCGCGATCCCGACCTACTATGTTTCGCGCGAGACGCGCCGCCACGTCACCGTCGCCCTGAACGGCGACGGCGGCGACGAATGCTTCGCGGGCTACGAGCGCTACGCCGCGATGAAACTCGCGGGCAAATACCGCAGCGTCCCCGGCCTCCTGCGCGAAGGCTTGATCAAAAACGCCGTCGCGTTCCTCCCTACTTCGGAGACGCGCCGCAGCCGCGCGCGCGACCTCAAACGCTTCCTCGACGCCGCCTCGCTCCCGACGGTCGAACGCTACATGCGCTGGATCAGCGTGCTCGACGCCTCTGCGAAAGACGACCTCTACACGGAGGATTTCCGGCGCGAGATGCTGGGGCGCGAGGCGGCGGATTTCATCGCCCCCTGGTTCGCGCAGGCCAACGGCGCGGGGCTGGTGGACGCGTCGCTGCTGGCCGACACGATGACTTACCTGCCGAACGATCTGCTCGTCAAAGTTGACATCGCGTCGATGGCCGTTTCGCTCGAAGCGCGCTCTCCGTTTCTCGATCATCACGTGATAGAGTTTGCCGCGAGTCTGCCGGAGAACTTGAAACTGCGCGGGCTGACGACGAAGTATCTCTTGAAGCGCGTGCTCGCGAAACTGCTTCCGGCGGAGAATTTGCAGCGGCGCAAGATGGGCTTCGGCGTCCCCATCGGCCACTGGCTGCGCGGCGAAATGCAGAAGTTCCTGCGCGAGACTTTGCTCTCCGAGAAAGCCCTCGCGCGCGGCTTCTTTCGCCCCGAAGCCGTCACGCGCATGGTCGAACTCCACACGCGCGGCGAGCGCGACTACGCGCACCAGTTATGGACGTTGCTCATGCTTGAGTTATGGTTTCAGCGTTTTATTGATTAATTGTCCGTGGTCAGTAGTCAGTAGTCAGTTGCATGTGGCCGAGCAGCTTTAAGCTCAAAATGAAAGATTCAAGGACGGGGCATCATGAAACAACTGACAACTGACCACGGACTACTGACAAACTAGTATTCGGAGGATAGTAATTGTGAAAGGTATTGTATTAGCCGGCGGGCTTGGCACGCGTTTGATGCCGTTGACGGCGGTGACGAATAAGCACTTGTTGCCGGTTTATAATCAGCCGATGGTTTATTACCCGATTCAGACTCTGGTGAACGCCGGAATCCGTGACATCATGATCGTGACGGGCGGCAACTCCGCAGGCGATTTCCTCAAGCTGTTGAAGAACGGCAAGGCGTTCGGCCTCAAGCATCTCGACTACACGTATCAGGAGGGCGAGGGCGGCATCGCGGCGGCGCTCTCCCTGTGTGAAGACTTTGCCGACGGCGAACCCATTTGCATCGTCCTCGGCGACAACATCATCGAGGGCAACATCTGTCAGGCCGTGCGCGCCTACCGGCATCAGGGCGGCGGCGCGAAGATACTCTTGAAGAAAGTCTCCGACCCGCAGCGTTTCGGCGTGCCCGAACTCAAGGGCACGCAGGTCGTCCGCATCGAGGAGAAGCCGAAAGAGCCGAAGTCTGACTACGCGGTGATCGGCGTCTACATGTACGACGCGGAAGTGTTCGAGATCATCAAGACTTTGAAGCCTTCGGAGCGCGGCGAGCTTGAAATCACGGACGTGAACAACGCCTACATCGAGCGCGGCGAGATGACCTGGAACGAACTCGAAGGCTGGTGGACGGACGCGGGCACGTTCGAGAGTTTGCTGCACGCCGGAACGCTCGTCGCCGAGACGGGCGCGAACAAGAAGGAGGCAGCCAATGCAAACCATGCCTGAGCGCGCGGCGCAGGGGGGCACGGCGGCGACGCCCCAGTTTAAGCGCGGGCAGATTCGCGACGTGGTCGTCCGCGACGTGCGCAAGTTCGTTGACGAGCGCGGCTGGCTCGCGGAGTTGTTTCGCCACGACGAGATGGAGGCGGAGTATTTCCCCGTCATGACTTACATCTCCTCGACCGAGCCGAACGTGCAGCGCGGCCCGCACGAGCACGTCGATCAAGCGGACTACTTCGTCTTCATCGGCCCCTCGAATTTCAAGCTGCGGCTGTGGGATAACCGCAAGGATTCGGAAACCTACAACCATGTGATGACGCTCTACTGCGGCGCGGACAACCCGAAAGCCGTGCTCGTGCCGAAAGGCGTCGTCCACACGTATCGCAACGTCGGCAGCACAACAGGCATCGTCATCAACTGCCCCAACCGCCTCTACATGGGCGAAGGCAAACGAGAAGAGATCGACGAGATCAGGCACGAAGACGATCCCGACACGATTTACAGGATAGAGGATTGAAAGGCTGTCAGTTGTCCGTCGTCAGTTGTCCGTTGTTTGTGTGGCGCGCGAGCAACCGGCTAAAGATAAAGCTCTCAAGTTAGGTGAGGCAAAAACAACTGACGACGGACAACTGACTATGGACTATGCGAGTTGTTCGCATCATCGCGCGTTTGAACGTGGGCGGCCCGGCGAAGCATGTGGCGTGGCTGACGGCGGCGACGCGGCGTTTCGGCATCGAGTCGGAGTTGATCGCGGGAACTGTGCCGCCGGGCGAAGACGACATGAGTTACTTCGCGGCGGAGCAGGGCGTTCGCCCGATCATTCTGCCTGAGATGAGCCGCGAGGTGTCGCCGAAAGACGCCGTCACGATCTGGAAACTGTTTCAGTTGTTCCGGCGTTTGCAGCCGGACATCGTGCATACGCACACGGCCAAAGCGGGTACGGTCGGGCGCATCGCGGGCGTGCTCTATCGCTGGCTAACATTGTCGGCGCTCGTCGGGCGACCGCGCGCCTGCCGCTTCGTGCACACGTATCACGGGCACATCTTTCACAGTTACTACGGGCGTCTGAAGACGCTGTTGTTTTTGACCGTCGAACGAGTGCTCGCGCGCACGGCGACGGACAGGATCGTGGCGATCAGCCGCCAGCAGTATCGAGAGATTCACGAGCAGTTCGGCGTGGGGCGCGCGCGGCAGTTCAAAGTGATCCCGCTGGGGCTTGATCTTCAAGCGTTCGCGGATTGGCGCGGGCGGCGCGAGGCGGCGCGCGCGGAGTTGGAGGCGGGCGCGGACGAGTTGCTCGTCGGCATCGTCGGGCGTCTGACGGAGATCAAGAATCACAAGTTGTTCCTCGAAGCCGCCGCGCTCTACTTGAAACGGCACGAAGCGGCGACGGGCGCAACTGTCGAAACGGGCGAGACGGGCGCGCGTCGCGTGCGCTTCGTCGTCGTCGGCGACGGGCACTTGCGCGGCGAACTCGAAGCGCACGCGCGCTCGCTCGGCATCGACGGGCGCGTGATGTTCACCGGCACACGCTCCGACCCCGAAAATTTTTACGCCGCGCTCGACATCGTCGCGCTGACCTCGCTGAACGAGGGCACGCCCTTGACGCTCATCGAGGCGATGGCGAACGCGCGTGCGGTCGTGGCGACGGGCGTGGGCGGCGTGGTTGATCTCGTCGGGCAGCCGTTCGAGGCGACGGCGGAAGATGCGGCCTACACGATTTGTGAGCGCGGCGTGCGCGTGCGGACGGGCGACGCGGAGGCTTTTTGCGATGCCCTGCACCTGCTCGTCACGAACGAAGAGTTGCGGCGCACGCTCGGCGAGCGCGGGCAGGCGTTCGTCGCGGAGCATTATTCAAAGGAGCGTCTGGTGAAAGACGTGTTGAATCTTTACAGCGAACTATTGCCGTCGCCGCGCGTGGCGGTGCCGTTAGCGAAGCAGGGGAGCGTGCCCGCGATAGAGTCGGCGCGTGTGAAAGGAGATTAATTTTTGAAAGTTTTAATCACGGGCGGGGCGGGTTTCATCGGGTCGCATCTGTCGGACGCTTATCTGGAGCGGGGCGACGAAGTTTATGTCATAGACGATCTCTCGACGGGCAGCATCGAGAACATCGCGCACTTGAAACAGCACCCGCGTTTTCATTACACGATTGAGAGCGTGCATAACGTTCCGGTCAGCGCCGAACTCGTAGACCGGTGCGACGTGGTCTTTCACCTAGCGGCGGCGGTCGGCGTGAAGCTGATCGTCGAGAGTCCGGTGAGGACCATCGAGACGAACGTGCGCGGGACGGAAGTGATTCTGAATCTGGCGAACAAGAAGAAGAAGAAGGTGCTCGTCGCCTCGACTTCGGAAGTTTACGGCCTCTCGACCGAAGTTCCTTTCCGCGAAGACGGCAACCTCGTGATGGGCGCGACGACCAAAGGGCGCTGGTCTTACGCCTGCTCGAAGGCGATTGACGAATTCCTCGCGCTCGCCTACTGGCGCGAGAAGAAGCTGCCCACAGTCGTCGTGCGCCTCTTCAACACGGTCGGGCCGCGCCAGACCGGTCAGTACGGCATGGTCATCCCGACGTTCGTGCGGCAGGCGCTCGCCGGTCGCCCGATCACGGTTTACGGTTCGGGCAAGCAGACGCGCTGCTTCGGCTACGTGGGCGACGTGGTGGGCGCGCTCATGAAGTTGATGGACGCTCCCGAAGCGGTCGGGCAGGTCTTCAACATCGGCTCGAACGAAGAGGTCTCCATACTCGAAGTCGCCGAGCGCGTGAAGGAGTTGACGAAGTCCGACTCCGAGATCATCTTCATGCCCTACGACGAAGCCTACGAGGAGGGATTCGAGGACATGCCGCGCCGCGTGCCCGACATCACGAAGGTGAGCGCGCTCACCGGATTCAAACCGACGGAGAAACTCGACGGCATCCTGCAAAAAGTCATCGAGCACCAGAGCGGGCAGTAAAAGTAGCAATGGCAAAATCCACCAAAACAATTCCACAGAACTATCCGAGGGTGCAGGATGAGACCAGTCTTTACTATGGCTGTCTTGATGATTCCATGCTAGTCCCGCATAGAAATAAGATTTCAGTCGAGACAATAAAGTCTTTGATACAGTCGGCTATTACCAATGCCGACAGGAAGTCAAGACGTGAAATCTTATCTTTACCTGCCGACGCTGAGTCTGATGTTTTGGAATCTATTTACCGAAAGGAAGGAAAAGAACTCTTCAAGTATTTTAGAAAGTACTGCGGCGACCCGGCGGCAACAGCGCATCAGATATACAAGAAGAATTACAGGGATGTAGCTGTGGAGCAATTTCGCAATAGAACGTTGCAAAAAGAGAGGATGAATTCTGGCTGGCGATATCAGTATTTAGTCATAGATTGCGCACGACACACGAGGAGGTTTGAAAGTGTTTCGGATATTGGAGCAGCGGAGGGAGACTTCAACGCGACTATTAAATTCCTCGATACGAGCAGAGAACCTCTGAGTCTTTATGTGTCGGTTAAAAATCGAAGTAATACGATGGGCGGCGCAGATTGGCCGAAGGCAATTCAAGCCCTTGAGAATGTTGCCAAAGCCGATAAAAACAGGACGGGGCCGTATTGCTGTGTATTCGGTATAGCAATGGACAGAGGTTTCAGATATATCAAGCGAGAGCAAAAATCAAAGATCGCTCATTCCGTCAATACTGAGGTGTGGCTTTCTGATTATTTTTGGCCGTTCTTCACTAACACCTCATATGAAGAAATTATGAAACTCGTGCTTGATGTACTTGTTTCCTCTTATTCGCCGGAAGACCTTCCGGCACAAATCGATGTGCCCTCTCTACTTTTGGATTCTTTTGGCGACTCGTGCGTAGAAGCAGGGTTAGTTGATGAACTTGGCAATTTTAATGATCCCTATAAATTAGTTGGCTTTTTCTGCAATAAGTAGTCCGTCGAGCATAAGGTAAAACTGTAGTGAGCGTAAGCAACAAAGTAACGGTGACAAAAGCGGGAAACACCTGCACGGTGATTGATGGTGACAGCCGTATGGCTTTGAGCACTGTCACAGAGCAGGCTGATTTAATCATAACGTCTCCGCCATACGCGGATGCGCGTCGGAAGCACTACGACGGGGTGCATCCAGATGAATATGTTGATTGGTTCTTAAGCTTTCATGAGCCGTTCTTCAATGTACTTAAGCCGACGGGCAGTTTGGTGTTGAACATTAAGGATAAGGTGGTTGACGGCGTTCGCCATCGTTATGTGTGGCATACAATCGAAGCGTTATGTAGCCGTGGCTGGTTTGCGATAGATGATTATCTGTGGCACAAAACTAATCCGATGCCGGGCTACTGGCCGACGCGGCTGCGCGATGGGTGGGAGTATTGCTTTCACTTGGCAAAGTCGAAGCGACCTTATTTCAATCCCGACGGGGTACGCAAACCCATTGGTGAATGGGTTGAGTCCCGCCTCAACAAACTGGGCCAAAATGATCTTGCTCGGCATAATTCAGTTAATGAAAGCGGATTCGGACGAGATATTTCAAAGTGGGTCGGAAAGCAAACTGTTTTGCCATCTAATGTTCTAAGCAGCGATGATCCATCAGAAGAAGATTTTATTCGCTCTGAGGATGTGCCCTCCAATGTTGTTAGTCGCGCCCTAGTCGGGAAAAACAAAGGGCATCCGGCAGTCTTCCCCCTTGACTTGCCCCTATTTTTTATCAAGTTATTGTGTCCCGAAAATGGTCTTGTGATTGACCCCTTCGGCGGGAGTGGCACAACTGGTATTGCTGCACTCGCAGTCAAGCGCAATTGTGTTTTGATTGATAATAACCCGCAGTATTGTGAGGAAGCAGTCAGAAGATTATGTGACGAAGCAGAAGCGCAGAACGAAGAAACAATTCTTCAAGGGAATCTTTATAACTCCTAAAGATAGCCTTAGTATTTATCGTATTACCCTATGCTTGACTTATCCTTCTACACCTAATAGCTTTTCAGGCGACTTCAAATAGAACCAAAAGACAGTTGGATATGTACGCCGGTAGTTTAAATCTCCTTCCCGTCATCGTGTCGTTTGCGCTGGCGCTGGCGCTCACACCGCTGGTGCGCGCGCTGGCGCGGCACTGGGGGATGGTGGCGCAGCCGAAGCCGGATCGCTGGCACAACAAGCCGACGGCGATGATGGGCGGCCTGGCCGTGTTCCTCACCGTCTCGATCACTTATCTCGTTTTCCTCGGGCACATGCCGAACCAGCCTTACGGGTGGGTCGTGCTGGTGGCGAGCGGGTTTCTGTTCCTCGTCGGTCTGATCGACGACATCGTACACGTCAAGCCCTACCAGAAGTTGATCGGGCAGGTGATGGGCGCGAGTTTGATCGTCTATTACGGGCTGAGTCTGCCGTGGAGCGGGTCGCCCTCGCTCAACATGGCGATCACGATCTTCTGGCTCGTCGGCATCACGAACGCGCTCAACCTGCTCGACAACATGGACGGCCTCGCCGCGGGCATCGCCGCCATCGCCGCCGCCTTCCTCGCCGCGAGTTTCCTCACGAACGGTCGCCCGATGGAGGCGCTGCTGCTCGCCGTCTTCTGCGCCGCGCTCCTCGGCTTCCTCGTCTACAACTCCAACCCCGCGACGATCTTCATGGGCGACTGCGGCTCCATGTTCATAGGCTTCTTTCTGGGTAGCGCGGCCTTGCTGAGCGCGTCGGGCACACGCTCGCGCTCCTTCATGATCGTGCTCGCCGTGCCCGTTTTGATTTTACTGATCCCGATCTTCGACACGACTTTCGTGACGATCCTGAGGAAACTCTCTGGCCGCTCGGCCTCGCAGGGCGGGCGCGACCACACCTCGCACCGCCTCGTCGCGCTCGGCATGACGGAGCGCCGCGCCGTCTGGATGCTCTACGGGTTCGCGGGGCTCTCAGGCGTGCTCGCGCTCCTGGTGAGCCGCGTCAGGCTGGACTTGAGCATCGTCGCCATCGTCGGCTTCACGGTGGTGCTCGCGCTGCTCGGCGTCTATCTGGCGGGCGTCAAAGTTTATCAGGAGGAGGAGGTGCAGCGCGCACGAGAGAAACCGCTCGTGGCCTTCTTCATAGACCTCTCCTACAAGCGGCGCATCTTCGAGGTGATGCTCGATGTCGTGCTGATCATCCTGTCTTACTACAGCGCCTACACTTTGCTGTTCGGCCCGATGTCGGAGACCGGCGCGTGGAACCTTTTCCTGCGCACGGTGCCGGTGCTGGTCTGCGTTAAGATGTTCGCGTTTCTGGCGGCGGGCGTCTATCGCGGGTTGTGGCGTTACATCAGCATCGACGGCGTGGTGGTGTTTGCGAAAGCCGTCGTGCTCGGCGGCATCGGGAGCATCCTCGCGCTCCTGATCGCGTTTCGTTTCGAGGGGCTGTCGCGCGCCGTCTTCGTGCTCGACACGATGATGCTCTTTATGATGCTCGCGGGCAGCCGCTTCGCCTTCCGGCTGTTTCGCCACGCGCTGCCCGTCATGGACACGCGAGGGGCGCGGCGCGTCTTGATCTACGGCGCGGGCGACGGCGGCGAACTGCTCTTGCGCGAGGTGCTCAACAACCGCGAACTACAACTCACGCCCGTCGGCTTCGTGGACGACGACCCGCTCAAAAAAGGAAAAGTCATACACGGCCTGCGCGTCTTCGGCGGCAACGGATCGCTCCGGCACATCTGCGAAGAACAGCGCATCGCCGAAGTCCTGATCTCAAGCACGCAGATCACCGAAGACCGCCTCGCCACCATCCTGCAAGACTGCGAGGCCGCCCAGGTCACGCTCAAACGGATGCGCATACAGATCGAGCAGTTGAATTGAGAAGCTGTCCGTTGCCAGTGGTCAGTTGTCCGTTGTTTGTGATTTGCGAGCGACGGTCTAAAGATAAAATCTCAGCTTGCGTAAGAGATAAAACAACTGACGACGGACAACGGACAACGGACTAAATGAAAGACCAGGTCACATCAATAGAGCTTCGCGCCGTGTGGGCGCGCGTGCTGCTCGTCGTGCCGCTGGCGCTCGTCGCGTTGGGCACGTGGTACGGCGTGAGGTGGTGCATCGGGAACACGATGGCGGAGTGGTTGCCGGACATCGGGGCGGCGGAGGCGGCGGCGCGGCTCGCGCCCGACGACCCGCAGGCGCACTTCACGATTGCGCGTCTGCGCGAACGTAGTTTTCTGCCCGAAGAGTTGCCGGAGGCGGCACGCCAGTATGAAGAGGCGGCGCGTTTGTCGCCGAACGACTTCCGGTTGTTCATGGAGTTGGGGCGCGTGCGCGGACTCGTCGGCGACGCGCGCGGCGGCGAAGAGGCTCTGCGTCGCGCGGTCGCGCTCGCGCCCACATATCCGGAGCCGCGCTGGTATCTCGGCAACCTGCTGCTCCGGCAGGGGCGCACCGAAGAGGCTTTCGCGGAACTCAGGCGCGCGGGCGACGCCAAGCCGCAAACCTATCGCACGCAGATGCTCGAACTCGCCTGGCGTTATTACAACGGCGACATCGCGGCGGTGCTCGTGGCGGTGGGCAACTCGACGGGCGCGCGCGGCACGTTCATGGACTATCTGATCAACCAGAAGCGGCTCGACGACGCGCGCTCGCTGTGGGAGAAGTTCGACGCGGAGGCGCGCAAGGCGCAACGCGACACGGGCGAGAAGTTGATGCTGCGGCTGCTCGAAGCCAAACGCTTCCACGACGTTTTGACGTTGCATCAGGAACTGGCGTTCGTGGACGGCACGCCGACGACAGCCGCGCGCGAGCGTTTCACAAACGGCGGGTTCGAGGCGGCGGTCGGCCCGCCGGGCAAGAGTCCGTTCGAGTGGCAGGTGACGCCTGTGACGAACGTGCAGATGGGACTCGACGAGCGCGTGCAGCAGGAGGGCGCGCGCAGTCTCCGCCTCGCCTTGAGCACGTCCGGCACGCTCGACTTTCGCAACATCTCGCAACTCGTGACGGTCGAGCCGCAGATGCGCTACCGCATCACCTATTACGTGCGCACGGAAGATTTGAAGAGCGCCGCGACGCTCAAGACGGAGGTGGTGGACGCAGGAGAGCCGACGCGCGTGCTGGCCTCGTCCGAACCGCTCGACATCGGCACGACGGACTGGCGCGCCGTCGCGCTCGACTTCACGACGGGCGCACAGACGCGCGCCGTCACGCTGCGCATCGTCAGCCCGCAGTGCCCCGCCGCCACATGTCCGATTTTCGGAAAAGTTTGGTATGACAACTTCAACCTCCAACGCGCCGCCGGAGCTAACACGAACGGACGACGCACCGCACGCGCCTGACACGCGGACGGCGGACGCTGCGGCGGCAGAAGTGGCGGCAACGCCGCCGACGCCGGGGCGTCCCCCCAGGGCGACGCGCGCGGGCGAGCCGCAAGAGGCGCGCACGCTCGCCAGCCGCTTCATCATCCTCGTCCTCTGTCTCGCGGTGGTGCTCTCGACGCTCGCCTTCGGCGCGGTGCAGTCCTGGGCGCTCGCCATCTTTCAGGCGGGCGCGTGTCTCGTTGCGCTCCTCTGGACGCTCGACGCGTGGCGCACGCGGCGTCTGCGCTTCAGTCGCAACTTGTTGCAGTTGCCGCTCGCAGGTCTCCTCCTCGTCGGGGTGGTGCAACTGCTCCCGCTCGGCGGCGCGGCAGACGGCGCTGGCGGTTTGACGGGCGCGCCCGTGAAGGCGCTGACGCTCGACCCTTACGCGACGCGCTTCGTCCTGCTTCAACTCGGCTCGCTCCTCGTCTATTTCTGCGCCGCGCTCGTCTTCACGGACAGCCCCTCGCGCCTGCGCCTGCTCGTGCGCGTCATCACGATCTTCGGATTCCTGCTCGCGCTCTTCGCGATGTTCCAGTCCTTCACCAACCCGTCGCAGATTTACTGGTTTCGTCAGCCGAAGTTCGCCATACCTTTTGGTCCCTTCATCAACCGCCACCACTTCGCCGCCTACATGGAATTGACGCTCGCGCTGCCGCTCGGCCTGCTCGTCTCCGGCGCGGTGGCCGTCGAGCGCCGCCTGCTCTACATCTTCGCCGCCGTGATCATGGGACTCGCGCTCATCCTCACAGGCTCGCGCGGCGGCATACTCAGTCTCGGCGCAGAGGTCTTGTTCCTCGCGGCCATCGCCGGACTCGTGCGGCGCAAGGATAAGCGCGAGGCTGCGGAAGACGCGGAGGCGACGGCTAAGTCGCGCGTGCGCGCGGCGCTCGTGCGCGTCAGCATCGGTTTTGCGCTCGTCGTGGCGCTGCTCGCCGGGTCGGTCTATCTGGGTGGTGAGGAATCTCTGTCGCGGCTGTTCGGCACGGTGAGCGCTGACGATCCCACTTCGGGGCGCGTGCAGTTCTGGCAGGGCACCTGGGAAGTGATCAAGCATTACCCGCTCCTCGGCGCGGGGCTCGGCGCGTTCAGCGTCGCCTACACGCGCCACGACGTTTTGAACGGCGCGACCCGACTCGAACAGGCGCACAACGACTATTTGCAAATTCTCGCCGACGCCGGAATCGTCGGCGGCCTGCTCGGCCTGCTCTTTCTCTACGCGCTCTTCCGCCACGGGTTTTCGCGCATCAACTCGAAGGACAAATTCCGGCGCGGCGTGGCGGCGGGCGCGCTCGCCGGTTGCTTCGCCGTGCTCGTACACAGCTTCTTCGACTTCTCCCTGCACATGACCTCTAACGCGCTCCTCTTTCTAGTGCTCGCCGCGCTCGCCACCCTGAACGGTCGCGTCGAAGTGCCCGACGCAGGCAAGCGCGGACGCTCGCGACGCAGGCGCCGCAAAAGCAGTAGCAGCAGCAGCGCCACACCGGCAGACACAGAGACGGTCGCACAAGAGGCGCGCACAACTTGAGGGAAAAACTGTCCGTTGTCCGTTGTCAGTTGTCCGTTGTTTTTTGTCTGTGGTCAGTTGAGCAATTCTATCTTTAGTAGTTCGTTTGGAAAGCCACATGCAACGGACAACTGACTACGGACAACGGACTACGGACAACGGACATTCTTAACCTATGACCGAATCAACACACACGCCGCACGCCGCACTTGGCGCGTCGCTGCCGCAAATCTGTCTCGATGCTCTGCGCCGCCACGCGAAGCCCGACGCGCTCAATCGCAAGAGCGAGGGCGCGTGGGAACACATCTCCGGCACGCAGGTGGCGGAGCGCGTGCGCGCGGTCGCTCTGGGGCTAAAGTCTCTGCTCGGCGTGCGCGCGGGCGACCGCGTGGCGTTGCTTTCCGAGAACCGCCCCGAATGGTCGATCACAGACCTCGCCATACTGAGCCTCGGCGCGGTGAACGTGCCCATCTACACGACGCAGGCCGTCGAGCAGGTGCGCTACATTCTCTCGGATTCGGGGGCGCGTGTGCTGTTCGTCTCCGGCAAAAAAGTTTACCGGCACGCGCGCGCGGGCGTCGAAGGCTACGGCAAAATCGAGCGGCTCGTCTTCTTCGACACGGAAGACGCGGCGGAGCACAAGGACGCTCTCACACTCGACGAGTTGGAACGCGCCGGGGCTGAGCGCCACGCCGCAGACCCCTCGGAGTTTGAACGCATCGTCGGCGCGATTCGCCCCGCAGACCTCGCGACCATCATCTACACTTCGGGGACGACGGGCGAGCCGAAAGGCGTCATGCTAGCGCACTCGGCCTTCGCCTCGAACGTGCTCGCCATCACGCACGCCTTGCCGATCAGGCCGGACGACGTAGCGCTTTCAGTCCTCCCGCTCTCGCACATCTTCGAGCGCGCGGTCTTCTACGTCTTCTGTTATAACGGCGTTTCGGTTTACTACGCGCCCTCGGTCGATCAACTCGCGGAGTACCTGCGCGAGGTGCGCCCGACGATCATGACCGCCGTGCCGCGACTGTTCGAGAAGGTCTATCACCGCATCGTGAAGAAAGGCATGTCGGCTAAGGGCTGGCGGCAGAAGTTGTTCACGTGGTCGCTTGATGCGGGGAAGCGTTACGCGGAGTTTGTGGATAAGCGCGAGGTCGTGCCGCCGCTGCTGGAGTTGCAGCAGACGTTTGCGAGCAAACTCGTCTTCTCGAAATGGCGCGAGGGCGTGGGCGGCAGGCTTCGCTTCTTCGTGTCGGGCGGCGCGCCCCTGTCGCCCGCGCTCTCCTACGCGTTTCTCGCGGCGGGCATCCCCATCCTTCAAGGCTACGGCATGACGGAGACGTGCATCACTTCCGCCAATCGCCCCGAAGACAACAAGGTCGGCTCAATCGGCCTGCCGTTTCCGGGCGTCGAGATGAAGTTGGACGAGTCTGGCGAGATTCTCGTGCGCGGCGCGAACGTGATGCTAGGCTACTACGAGCACCCGCAGGAGACCGCCGAAGTTTTGGACGCCGAAGGCTGGTTCAAGACGGGCGACGTGGGCTACAGAGACGAGCACGGCCACTTCTTCATCACGGACAGGAAGAAGGAGTTGTTCAAATTGTCGAACGGCAAATACGTCGCGCCGCAACAGGT
>DATHBB010000065.1:0-24485 GCA_035296385.1 Pyrinomonadaceae bacterium
AAATCTATCAGGACGAACTGCGAGAGGTTGCCGGGCGTGGCGAAGTAGGCTTTGCCGTTCGTCATCTGCGACATCTGTTTGACGAACTCGACGAGGTAATAGTCCGAAGCGAGCATGAAGGTGTTGATCATGATTCCGGCCTTGCGACACGCCTGCACTTCGTTGAAAGTCGCTTCCATCACTATCGGGTCAAGCCCCATCGAATTCTTGTAGAGCCGGCGCGAACCGTCGGGCGTCGCGTTCTGCGAACGGCGCGACGACGCGCCGCCGCTACCTCTTCCCACTGATGCGCCCGTGCCTTCGAGAAAACAGGCCGTCGGCTTCCCGTCCGTCACCATCACGATCTGCTTCATCTCCTTGCGCTGCGCCTGCAACAGGCGGCGCGCGAGCTTCAACCCCTCGGCGGTGTTCGTGTGATAGGGGCCGACCTGCGTGGTCGCCAGACGCGCCAGCGGCAACTCCTCCGCGTCGTCGTGAAAGAGCACGACCTTCAAAGAGTCGCCCGCGTACTGCGTGCGGATCAGGTGTGCGAGCGCGAGCGCAACTTTCTTGGCGGGCGTGAAGCGATCCTCGCCGTAGAGGATCATGGAGTGCGAACAGTCGAGCATCACGACCGTCGCGCACGAAGATTGATAGTCGCACTGGTGTACGTACAAGTCCCGGTATTCGAGATTGAGCGGCACGCCCAACCCCTCGCGCTTGATCGCGGACATCAGCGTCGCGTTCACGTCGAGATTCACGGTGTCGCCGAACTCGTAGAGCTTCGACGCCTGCGCCGCCTCCACGCCCGTCGAAAGGTGCGACGTGTCGTGCCGCCCGACGCTGCTCTTCCCGAGGCTCCCCAATAGATTCCGCAGCGTCTTGTAGCCGAGAAAATCCAACCCCTTCTCCGTCACCTCAAACTTCACGTTGCGCTGTGGCTGAGACTCATCTACGCGCCCCTGCCCGCCCTGCCCGCGCATCTGTCGTTGCGTCTGTGGCGGCTCCTCGCGCAGATTCAAAAAACCCTCTTCCACCAAACGCTCGATCAACTGGTTCAACAACTCTTCGAGTTGCGACCCCTTGAAACGTCCTTCGTTCTCCGCCAGCATCTCCGCGATCTGCCGCTCGTCAACCTCGCCCGACTCAAGCAGCGCGCGCAGCAACGCTTGCCTGAGCGCGTCGAGCGACGTGTCCTGCGGCCTGCGCTGCCGCGTCCAGTAGTAATCGTCGTCGAAGCCCGATTGCAGCAAACTATCCTGCAACGCCTCCATCAAGTCGCCGAGATTCACGCCCGACACGTCGAAGCCTTTGAACTTTGAATAGCGTATGAACTTCATTATTTCTTCCCTGTCGGCTCTGGAACTTGCAGGTCTTCGCGGATAACCCTTCTTCCCCTCAACGATTCTTTAGCCAACTCACGATTAGCTTCCATCACCAACTCAACTGCCTCCTCCAAATTCGCGCGTGCCTCTTCCAGAGTTGCGCCCTGCGAATTAGCTCCCGGTAGTTCTTCAACAAAGGCGATGTACCCCTCAGGCACTTCCTGATAGACAGCCGTTAAAGTTATATCCATATCTCATACTCCTTAGCTTCATCATGCTTAAATCCTAACCGGTCCTAGCGCGTTTCTACTATATAAGGGTTGAGACGGAGACGGGTTCGCGGATGACCTCTTCGCCGTCGGTGGCGATGAGCGTCAGCGCGCGGTTGGCTTCGAGCACGGTTTCGACGGCGTCTTTCAAATTATGACGCGCTTCGTCCAGGCTAGCGCCCTGTGTGCTGACGCCCGGCAGTTCTTCGACGAAGCCGACGAAGCCTTCGGGCACTTTGAGATAGACGGCGTTGAATGTTTTGTCCATCGTTTGTTCCTTAGCTGAAGCGTCCCGTCTCGGTCAGGTCGTCGTAGATCATGCCGCGCCGGTCGCGCTTGGCCTTGGTCGCGGCGGTGTAGCCGCCCTCTTCGTTGCGGCTGATCTTGTTTTGCGCGTAGAGACCTTCGAGGGCAAACTCGCAGGCCGCGATGAGTTGCGCTTCGTCCGTGCGGCGAAACTCGAAGGGGATCGTGACGGTATCTATGAGTTCGGGTACGGCTTCGAGCAGCGCGACGCACTCTTCGGCTGAGGCCGTGTCGGCGAGACGCAGGTTGTTGCCCTCGTCGAACCAGCGGACGGCAGCAGTGAAGTCTATGCCGACGAAGTAGCCTTCGTAGATTTCCCCTGCGGCGCGTTTGATCAAATCTTTGGCGATCTTGGTCGCGCCGACTTGCTCGCCCTCGTATTCGAGTTCCATCTTGCCGGTCATGGAGGGGACGGCGGCGTAGATGTCCGAGATGCGCGGGACGATCTCCTCCTCGCCCGTGAGGAGCGCGCGGCGTTCGGCGTTCGAGACGACGGATTCCATGACGGTGATCGGGAGTCTCTGCGAGACGCCGGAGCGTTTGTCTATGCGCTGATCGTCGCGCGCCTCGAACGCGATCTGTTCGACGAGTTCGCGTATGAAGTCGGACACGCGCAGAGTTCCGGCGAAGCCTTCGCGCTTCGTCCAGGCCTCCTGCTTGGTGATCTCGACGCCGAGTTGGAGGTCCGCCGGATAGTGTGTGGTGACTTCCGCGCCGATGCGATCTTTCAAGGGTGTGATGATCTTGCCGCGCGCGGTGTAGTCTTCGGGGTTGGCGGAGAAGACGAGCATCACGTCTAGCCGCAAGCGCACGGGATAGCCTTTGATCTGCACGTCGCCCTCCTGCATGATGTTGAAGAGGCCGACCTGAATTTTTCCGGCGAGGTCGGGCAGTTCGTTGATGGCGAAGATGCCGCGATTGGCGCGCGGCAAAAGTCCGTAGTGGATCGTGAGTTCGTCGCTCAGGAGATGACCCCCTTTGGCGGCCTTGATCGGGTCAACGTCGCCGATGATGTCTGCGATGGTCACGTCGGGCGTAGCGAGTTTTTCGACGAAGCGCGCGTCGCGCCCGACCCACACGATGGGAGTCTCGTCGCCCATCTCTTCGACAACCCCGCGACCGTAGGCGCTGATGGGGCGAAACGGATCGTCGTTGACTTCCGACCCGGCGATGGCGGGAATACTCTCGTCGAGCAGGTTCGTCAACTGGCGTATGATGCGGCTCTTGGCCT
Organism: Pyrinomonadaceae bacterium; assembly: GCA_035296385.1. Classification (GTDB taxonomy): domain Bacteria; phylum Acidobacteriota; class Blastocatellia; order Pyrinomonadales; family Pyrinomonadaceae; genus JAIVJZ01. The sequence goes on from DATHBB010000065.1 coordinate 3,111, forward strand.
GACCGCGCAGCCCTAGGAGAATCAGATTGTGCCGCGCGAGGATGGCGTTCGTGATCTGCGGCACGACCGTCTCGTCGTAGCCGACGATGCCGGGGAAGAGGCGCTCGCCCGCGCGCAGTTTCGCGATGAGGTTTGCGCGCAACTCGTCTTTCACGGTGCGCCCGAAGTTGTAGTTCTGTTGTTTCAACTCGCCTAAAGTTTTTGCCTGTGCCATCGTTTAAAACCCGTTCCTTGTTAGCCACTGATTTTAGTTTCAAGTTTCAAGTTAAAGGATGAAGTGCTTTTCAGACTTGAAACTTGAAACATGAGACCTGAAACCCTTTTCCGTCAGATTTTCAAAGGCGACTCCGCCCATTCCTCTTTCGTCATCCCGTACCACAGTTGATCGAAGTGCTCACCCTTCGTGTAGATCATGCGGCGCAGAGTGCCCTCGCGTTGGAAGCCGAGTTGTTCGTGCAGCGCGACGCTCGCCGCGTTGTAGCCGTGAATCGAGACCGAAACTTTTTGATACCTGCGCTCCTCGAAATAATACTTGAGCACGAGCGCGACGGCCTCCGAGGCGTAGCCGCTGCGTGCGTGTTCGCGCGCGATGTGGATGCCGTACATGAACGTGCCGTGCTGCGGGTCGCAGTGGTGCGTCGTGATCGTGCCGACGGCGCGCCCCTTCATGTCTTCGATGACCCACAGGAAGCCGTCCTGCTCAAGCACCTTGAGCGATTGCTGTCGCAGGAAATCACGCACGCGCTCCTCAGAGACGGGCGGCCAGACGAACTCCAACGCACGCGCCGTCTCGCTATCGAGATTCCAGCGAAAGAACGTCTCCGCGTCCGAAGGCTCGACGCCGCGCAGTCGCACTTTCTTTCCCTGCCAGAAATTCATCCGTTTTCGTACCCGAATTGACGGCGCTCAAACTTGACGACGCTCAAACTTTAACTTTTGCGGCACGACCTGAACCCGACTCCGTATTCACATCAGTAGCGACGAAGTGGCCGTCGTCGGTTCGCGCGACGAGTCCGTCCGCGACGAGTTTTTCCAGATGTGCCAGCACGGCGCGCTCGGCCATCGCGTGCGCTTTCGGATTTACGTCCGTGTAGACGCGCGCGACTATCTCTTCGGGCACGCGCGCGCCCGCGCCGACGGCCTGCAAAATATTAGCCTCGCGTTCGAGACGGTGCGTGATGTACTCCTCTATCCTGGCACGCGGCGCGGCGACCGCCGGACCGTGCCCGCCGAAGAGAACCCGCACGTTCGGCAAAAGCGCGCGGTAGCGTTCGAGCGAGGCGAGATAATCGCGCATGTCGCCTTCGGGCGGATCGATGAGAACCGAGCCGAGGCCGAGGATATTGTCGCCCGTGATGAGCGCCTGCGTGCGTGCTTCGTAAAAACTGAGATGGCCGCGCGTGTGTCCGGGCGTGTGCATCGCGCGCAAGCTAAACGAAGGCTCGCCCGCGAGTTCTATCACGTCGCCGTCTTCGATGAAGCGATCCACGCGAACCTGCCCGCGCAAACTCTCCGCCGTCTGCGCGTGCGCGGCGACGGGGACGCGCCCGCCGAGATGTTCGAGGAGCGCGCCGACTCCGGCGACGTGATCGGGATGATGATGCGTCAGGATGATTTCGCGCACCGTGCGGCCTTCCGACGCGAGTTCGTCAACGCATGCGGCGAGCGCGGCCTGCTCTTCTTCGTAGGGCGAACCGGGGTCGAGTATGACAAGCTCTCTGTGGCCGACGACGTAGGCGTTCGTGTGCGTGGCGGGCGGCTTCGTGGGCGTGCGCACGGGGAAGCAGATGAAGCCCGGCATGAACTCGATGCGGCGCACCGGAAGCGCGTGCGCCTGCGGCACGCTCAGGAAACGCTCGACCGTGTCATCCTTCAAACCGCCGCGCAAAACTTTCAGCGCGTGCAGCACGGGCGGCGCGACGAGCGCGTCGCACAGTTCCCAACGACGTACGGCGGCGGCGGCCTTCGTCCATTCGCCCGACTCGAACTCCGCCGTCAGCACGCGCGGCTCCTGCTTGCGCGGGCAGCGCGCGAGGAAGAACCATGTGTCGAAGCGGCGCGGGCTGAAGGGCGGCGTCACCCAGCGTCCGGCGAAAGTGAAATCACGCGCGTCCAGTTGCAAGCCGTAGTGCGCGAGCAGTTGCGCGAACGTCATGCGCGTGGACGTGAGATCGTCGAGGACGGAGGCGAGTTGGCCTTTCGTCAGATGTTCCGCGCCGCGCGCGACGAGCACGCCGAGTTCTTCGAACAATTCGCGCGCCGCGCACGCGATCATCGCGGCGGTCTCCGCATCATCGCAATTTTCGACGTGCGTTCCAGCGTCTTCCGCATCGCGCTGCCCGCCGGGGAAGGCGTAGAAGCCGCCGAGGAAAGCCAGCGACGCGCTGCGCCGCGCCCAGAAGATTTGCGGCTCTTCACGGTCGCCGACGCCCTCCGCGTCGCGCAGGAGTATGACGGCGGCGGCGTCCTTCGGCACGGCATCAACTTTTCGCGGCGCGTCTGCCGCCGTCTCGATTTGCGATTTATCCACGGACATTTTCGGATGAAAACTCGCCTTCGCGGGAGGCACAAAAAGCGCGCTCCAAAAATTTACGACCGTCGTTTACGGGAGTGTCGAGAGTATAACATCAACGCCGAGCCAACGCCTGCCCGACACAAAAAGACCCAAAAACAGTGACGAGTGACAAATGACAAGTGACAAGTTAAAACCGGAACTTGTCTTTGACTTGTCACTTGTCACTCGTCACTTGTCACTGCTCTTAGGAGCGCGGCCTGACGGTGAGAAAGACGGTCGTGCCGCGACGGTTGATAAGCAGGAGCACGGGGCGCGTGCCCGCGCGCGCGACGGCCTCGTTCAAGCCCGCAGCCGTGCGCACGGGTTGACGATTGACCTGCATGATCACGTCGCCACGCTGGATTTGGGCATCGGCGGCTGGGCCGTTCGGGTCAACTTCCGCGACGACCACTCCCTGCGCGCCCGCTCCCAGTTGCAACTCGGTTGCGAGTTCGGGCGTGAGAGGCTGCACGCTGATGCCGAGTTTTCCCGTCGCCTCACTCGCGCTGCCGCCACTACCCGAACCGGAGCCGCCTTGTTCGCCGCCGCCGCGCGCCGTCTGCGTAAACTCGCCCAGCGTGGCGCGCACCTGTTGTTCGCGCCCGTCGCGTACGACCGTGAGCGTCACGTCCGTGCCCGGCGCGGTGCTCGCGATGCGGTTGCGCAGGCCGTTCACGTCGTTGACCGCCGCGCCGTTGACGGCTGTGATCACGTCGCCCTGTTTGAGTCCGGCGCGTTCGCCCGCGCTGCCCGCCGTGACCGCGCCGATGATGACGCCGCGCACCTCTTTCAGGTCGAGGCTCGCCGCGATGTCGGACGTGACTTCCTGAATCTGCACGCCGAGTTGGCCGCGACGTACCTTGCCGCCCTTGATCAACTGGTCCATCACGCCCTTCGCCATGTTGCTTGGGATGGCGAAGCCGATGCCGATGCTGCCGCCGGTGGGCGAGAGGATTTGCGAGTTGATGCCGATCAGTTCGCCGTTCGTGTTGACGAGCGCGCCGCCGGAGTTGCCGCGATTGATGGCGGCGTCGGTCTGTATGAAGTTGGCGAAGCTGCCGTCGCCGACGCCGGATGTCGTGCGCTCTTTCGCGGAGATGATGCCGGAGGTGACGGTCTGGCCGATGCCGAGCGGGTTGCCGATGGCGAGTGCCATGTCGCCGACGCGCACCTTGTCGGAATCGCCGAGCGGCAAGGACGGCAAGTTCGTCCCCTCGATCTTCAAGACGGCGAGATCGCTTGGCGGATCGGAGCCGACGATCTTCGCAATGAGAACGCGGCGGTCGTTCATCTCGACCCTGATCTCGTCCGCGCCGTCAACCACGTGATGATTGGTCAAAATGTAGCCGTCGCCCGTGACGATGACGCCGGAGCCTAAGCCCTCTTCGCGGCGCGGCGTCTGCGGCACGTTCGGCATGCGCTGCCCGAAGAACTCGCGGAACATCGGGTCGTCCATGAACGGGTGTTGCTGACCGGCGCGACCGCGACGCTCGGAGCGAACCGTGACGACCGCAGGCGCGACGCGCGCCACCACGTCGGCGTATGAATTTTGCGCTTCGCCCGTCGAGGCGGTCGCCGGCGCCGGCGCGAAGTTCGCTTGCGGTTGGTTGATCTCTGTGGCCTTCGACCCGACCGTGTTGCAACCGGCGAAGACGAAGGAGACCACGAGCGCGCAGGCCAGCCGCGCCAGACGGTTCGCGCGGCCTCTTGCCGCCGTCGTTGTGCTTTGTCCGTTAAGAATTTCGTTGCTCATATTTTGTACCTCTGTTGTTAAAAAATGCCCGTATTTTCCGTATAAAATGCCGACGGGTCAACTGTCTCGAATCTATAGTATTTAGATACGATCAGGGGGGCGTGCGGTTGCGTTAAGAATGTAAAATTACTGTGGCGGAGGCGACCAATCCTCGCTCTCGTCGGCGGCGGGCGGCGCGGCGGGGCGGACGACGGGCGCGGCGGCGCGGTCGTCCGTCGCCAAATCTTGCCGCGCATAGGTGTTGTTGACGACCACTTCCGTGATCAGTTTCGTGTTCGGGATGACGATGAGCCGCCCGTCGCGCGCGCGCACGAGCGTGTCGCGCATGCGAATGGTCTCAATTACGCCCTCGTACTCGCCCATACGAATGTGGTCGCCGATGTTGAACGGGCGGTAGAGCAGCAGCATGATGCCCGACAACAAATTCGAGAGCACGTCTTTGAGGGCGAAGCCGAGCGCGAAGCCCGTCAGCCCCAAACCCGTCACGAGCGCCGTCACGTTCAAGCCCGCCGCGCCGAGCGCGGTGACGATGCCGAAGATGAGTATGCCGTAGTAATAAATTCTCGACAGCAACAGGACAACGCCCGTGTCGGCGCGCACGCGCGGCGCGGTCAGCGCGATGGCGCGTCGCCCTACAGACGCCACGAGCCAGAAGACCAGAAAGACCAGCACGCCCCGAAACATGCCCGGCACGGCCTTAATCAGACTGCTCTGCAACTCCGTGAAAACTTCCGTCAGCGTCGGCGGTGGCGTCGGCGCGGGCACGGGCGGCGTGGGTTGTTGAATAAACATTAGAAGACAGTGACGAGTGACGAGTGACGAGTGACGAGCAGAAGACAGGTTTCAAGTTTCGGGTTTCAAGTTTCAGGACTGAGGCTGTTTTGTCTTTAACTTGTCACCCGTCACTTGTCACTCGTCACCGTCTCATTCGTATCGGAAGCGTTCGCCGTCCTGCCCGTTCCAGGAGACGCCGCGCATGTGATAGCCGCCCTCTTCCCAGAAGCCCGCGCGGTCTTCGGCGAGAAAGCGCAAGCCCTTGATCCACTTGGCCGACTTCCAGGCGTAGAGTTGCGGGATGATGAGGCGCGCGGGGCCGCCGTGTTCGGGCGGGATCGGCTCGCCGTCGTGCGACCACGCGACGAGCGAATCTTCGGCGAGGAAATATTCGATGGGAACGTTCGTCGTCCACCCGTAATCGTAGGCGAGCGCGACGACGAACTTCGCCTCCGGTTTGATACCGACGAGCCGCGCGAGTTCGCGCGTCGGGACGCCGCCCCACACGTTGTCGAGGCGCGACCAGCGCGTCACGCAATGAAAGTCCGCATAAACTTTGACGGACGGCAACTGCAAGAACTCGTCGAGCGACCACGCCTGCGGCCTTTCGACCAGACCTTCGATCTCAAACTTCCAACTCGCGAGATCAATCTCGGGCGTGCCGTGCGCGTCGAGCACCGGCCACTTGCGCGTGCGCGTCTGGCCGGGCGGCAGCCGCGTCTCGCGCCGCGTGTCGGGGCTGATGACGGTCTCGCCGTCCTCGAACGCCTCCGCCGGTCGCGGGTCTTCGCGCTGGTAGTTCGGGTCTCTGATGATGCCGCTCAGAAAACTCATGAGTTTGTCAGTTGTCCGTAGTCAGTTGTCAGTTGTTCTTGTCTGCGGTCAGTTGATCAACTCCGTCTTCAGCAACTCACGCGAGTGACACATGCAACGGACAACTGACTATTTCTTCGTCGCTCGCTCCGCGAGATTCATCAACTCTTCGGGCATCCATTTGCCGACGCCTTTGGTGAGCGGTTCGCGTATGCCGACGCTGCGGTCGTGCCAGTCGTCGGACGAGCCCGTGTTGCCGTGCTCGCTCTCGTAGCGGTCGGTCAGTTCGAGGCTGAGCGCGATGCCGTCGGCGATGTCCTTCCAGTCCTTTTGTTGGATGCCGCGCAGGACGAGCGAGAGTCCCGCCGACCAGTCCTCTTCGGGCGCGCGCGCGTCCTGTTCGGGAATCGTCAGGGTATGGACGGGCGGAAACTCGTGCCCTTTGTACTCGCGCACGAGTTGCGCCTTCAAATCCTTGAGCGGCATGTCGGGACGCTCGCGCCTGATCGCCTGCGCGCGGCGGAAGATGTCCGCGACACTCGTTTGCTGCGTTGGTTGTGCCATAGTGTTTTGTCGCCTCTCGATTTTGACCCTAAATTACACGCCCGCCGCCGGAATCACAACCATTGAATCAGGCCGACGAGCGCGCCACGCCCGCGCCACAGTTTCGCCATTCAAAGTTGAGGCTTTATTGCTCCACTCCGGCGCGCGGCTTATGTTATCGTTTCGCGGTTCATAAGCTGCCGAGAGAGGGGTTTTGATTAAGGTGTCAGAGTTGATTCCGGTTGACGGCGCGGTCGCACCGCATGACAAGCCGATGGGTTTCCCGACCTGTCCGGTCTGCGGGCGCGAATCGAAAGACGAGTTGACTCCGCTCGACGCGCTCGACGAGTGGCTGCGCGCTCTCATCGCGGCGAACGCTCCGGCGGGGCAGTTCGTCAATGTGGTTTGCAAGCGCTGCGTCGAGATGTTCGAGCGCGCGCGCGTCCAACTCAAAACCGACGCCGTCGTCTTCGAGCAGGGCGGACTCGTCCTGCCGACGCCGCTCCGTCTCGGCGCCGACGACCGCTTCACGGGGCGCGGTGTCACCATCGCCTTCCTCGATTCCGGCTTCTACAAGCACCCCGATCTCACCACGCCCGACAATCGCATACTCGCCTATCACAGCCTCGTGCCCGAACCTAAAAGCTCTCTGGAGATGAGTGACGGGGCGAGTTGGCACGGAATGATGACTTCGGTGGTGGCGGCGGGCAACGGCTCGCTCTCGAACGGTTTCTATCGCGGCATCGCGCCCGAAGCGAACGTCGTCCTCGTTAAACTAGCCGCCACCGGGCGCATCAGCGAACAAGATATTCAGGACGGACTCGAATGGGTGCTTGAGCATCGCAAGAAATACAACATACGCATCGTCAACATCTCGGCGGGCGGCGACGAGGACGAGTCGTACTTGAACAACTCGCTCTCGCAGACGGTCGAGCGCGCCGTCAAAGAAGGCCTGGTCGTCGTCTGCGCGGCGGGCAACGCCGGTCACATGCCCGGCCATCCGGTGCTGCCTCCGGCGAGCGCGCCCGCCTCGATCACGGTCGGCGGCCTGGACGATCAGAACTCGCTCGACCGCGCGCGTCGCGGCATGTATCGCTCGTCTTACGGCCCGACGATTGACGGTTTGCAAAAGCCCGAGATCATCGCGCCGGGCATCTGGGTTCCCGCGCCCATCCTGCCCGACACGCCCACCGCCGATCAGGCCGAACTCTACTCCACGCTCGACAAAGCCCCCGACGACGAACTCGTCTCCATCATCGAAGCGCACGCCGAGGTGGACCCGGACCTCTACAGCGCGCGCGATTTGCGCCTCTCCATCCTGCGCCACCTCATCACGATCAAACTGCGCGAGGGCGACGTGATCAGCGAGCACTACAAGTACGTTGACGGCACATCGTTCGCCGCGCCAATCGTCTCCTCGATTATCGCGTGCATGCTCGAAGCCAACCCGCGTCTCAAGCCGCAACAGGTCAAACGCATTCTGATCGAGTCGGCGGAGCGACTTCCGGGCGTCGAAATAGACCGTCAGGGCTGGGGCAGCGTCGCCCCGCGCCGCGCCGTCGAAATCGCGCTCCTCGTCAAATCACTCTAAAAAGAAAACGATGAAGTAGGAACGCGGAACGATGAACTGAGGACAACTTGCTTTTAGTTCATCCTTCATCCTTCCTACTTCCGCGTTTCCCTCTGTGTCTCTGTGGTGAATGTTTTAATTGCCGTCTCAACCAACAGCGGGAATAAATTTCCACGCGCGCCCCTTCGCACGCGCTAAAATAGTCACCACAACTTCGACCGCAAGCGAGCGGCGTTTTGTTCGTGCGTCGCCACAGCGAAGGAAAAACTTTTGCGCGATTGTCGTTTACACGATCTTTCGACGGTCGTTATCATCGGCGGCGGGCCGGGCGGGGCGGCGTGCGCCATCAAGTTGTTGCAGGGCGCGGGCGCGCGCGGGTTGCGCTTGCGCGTGCTCATCTTCGAGGGCAAGGATTTCAACGTTCACGCCAACCAGTGCGTCGGCGTGCTCTCGCCGCCCATCGAAGAAGTCCTCGCGCGCGACCTCGACGTGCACCTGCCGCGCGCGCTCATCAAACGACAGATTTTCGGCTACCGCCTGCACGGCGCACGCGAAAACGTTCTTTTGATGGGACACGGCGCGCACGCCGGCGAGGCCGGACACGGGCAGGCCACCTACGCCGTAGAGCGCGCGGAGTTCGACCGCTTCCTGCTCGACCACGCGCGCGAACTCGGCGCGGAAGTCGTCGAATCGCGCGTCACGGGCGTCGAGTTCGTGCGCGAAGAAGCGCTCGACGAGGTGCGCGTCTATAGCGAGTCGCGCTACGAGCGCGCGGACGCCGTCATCGGCGCGTTCGGGTTGGACGAGGCGATGCTGTCGGTCTTTGAAGATGTGACGGGACGAAACAACGGCGACGGGTTCGTGCGCCCGTCGAAGTGGTTGAAGAGTTATTTGACGACCATCGAAGCGGGGCACAGTTTCCAGCGCGACAAACTCGGCCACATCGTCCACGCTTTTCTACTGCCGCCGCGTTGCCCGCGCATAGAGTTCGGCGCGATTACGCCCAAAGGCGATCACATACTCATCAACATCGCGGGCGAGCGCGTCTCGTCGTCCGACCTCGATCAATTTCTCCAACTGCCGGAAGTGCAGGCGCTGTTGCCGCCCTTCGACGAGCGCGCGATCAACTACTACGAGGGTCGTTTTCCTTCCGCGCCCGCTCGCGGCGCGTTCGGCCATCGCTACGCCCTCGTCGGCGACGCGACGGGTTGGCTGCGCCCTTTCAAAGGCAAGGGCATCTCGACGGCGATCATCACGGGCTTGCGCGCGGCGGAGACGATGCTCGAATACGGCGTCTCGCGCGTGGCCTTCGCGCACTACCGGCGCGCGTGCCGGGACATGTTCGGCGATTACGCTTACGGCGTCGCCGTCCGCCGCGCGATGCTCGCGGGCGCGCGCGTCTTCCTCGATCCGATGATCGATGTCGGAAAAGTTGACCCCGTGATGTACGATGCGCTGTTCGACGCCGTCTCCGGCCACGAGACGTATCGCAACATCATCCGGCGCTCGTTCAAACCGCGCCTCGTGCGCAAGGTCGCCACGCGCGTCCTCAGCGGCGTGCGGCGGCACAGGGCTTACAAGGCCAGACGTATGAAAGACATCACAGTGCGCCGCATGACCGTGCGCGACATAGACGAACTGCTGCGCATCAACGAACGGATCACGGGCAAGCCGCACGCCGCCTACTACGAGACGAAGGCCGCAGACTACATTGGCCGTTCGCCCAACACCTGCCTCGTCGCAGAGCACGGCGGGCGCGTCGTCGGCTTCGTCATGGGCGACGTGCGCGGCTGGGAGTTCGGCGCGAAGCTCGCGGGCTGGCTCGAAGTGATCGGCGTTGACCCCGACTATCAACAGCGCGGCGTGAGCGGCGCGCTGCTCGACGCGCTGTTCGACAGTTTCCGCCGCGCCGGTGTCTCGGTCGTCAACACCATCGTCAACTGGAACGACGGCGACCTCATAGACTACTACCGCGCCAACGGCTTCGACCGCGGCGACTACGTCAACCTCGTGCGCAATCTCGAAGGGTAAAAACTTGTCCGTTGTCCGTAGTCAGTTGTCAGTTGTTTTTGTCTTGGGCAGCTTGTTGCTTTCATCTTTAGCCATTCATTCGATAGTCACATGCAACGGACAACTGACTACGGACAACGGACAGCTTCTTTATGAAACTCAACCCCGAAACCGTCCTCAAGCGCCGCCCCTATCTTCGCTTCACGCTCAATTCGGGCGACGAGGTGCAGGTGTCTGCGGAGGGTAAGACGATCAAGTGCGGGCTGCACGCGCTCTCGATCCTCGAACTGTTTTCCGAGCCGCTTTCGGTCGCCGATGCGATCAAGCAACTCGGCGCTCGCGTCACGGCTGAGGGACGCGTCGCGGCGATTGCTACGCTCTTTCGGCTCTACGAAGGAGGCGTGCTCCGCGAAGTTCGAGCGTTGCACGACGACGACGCGACGGGCGCGGAGCGCGATTCGAGCGAGGCGGCAAACGGCAGCGGCGGCGACGAAAAGAATGATGAATCCGGCGAAAATTTCGCGGCGGAGGAAATTCACTTCGAGTGCTGGCTCGACGATGTGCCGCGAGACTTGATCCCTTATCGCGAGCGCGACCTGCGCGTAGGCCGCGCGCTTCCGCCGCTCAAATGGCTCAAACTCAACCCGAACGTCTTTCTGCAAATGGGCGACGTTGCGCCCGCGCACCTTGCCGTGCGACTCCCGTTTCTTGATCGCTTCTCGCCGCGCCGCCCGCTCGTCTGGGTTGAAGACGCGGGCACGCAGGCGCTCGTGCCCTACTGGCTCAACCCCCAACAGGCGAAATTGATCGAGCAACTCAAGTCAGGCTCGCTCTCGCCCGTTGAACTGGACACAGAGGTCGCCGCGCGATTCGCGGAGGCGCAAATTTTGATCGTGCCGCATGAGGCGGAGGAGCGCAGGCTAGTCTGGCAGCACGCGTGCGAACGTTTGCAGCGCGACTTGCAGGTTAAGCAACATGCGGTGCTGCGTAAGATCATACAGCCTTTGCAACTGGCGGCCTTGCGCCGTTACTTTCGCGCGCTCGACGCGCGCGGCCACCTCAAGGCGAGCAGCAACAAACACTACGCGCACAACCGCCGTTCGATTTACGACGAAGAGACTTCCCGCTTCGTGCAACATCAGATCACTGCACTCGTCAATCGCATCACACACGCGCCCGTCAGCCCGTCGCACTGTCAGGTCTCCGTCTATCAGCCGGGCGCGTTTCTGCGTCGTCATAAGGATCAGCCGCAGTACGTCTGGAATCTGTCGCTCGTGGTGGATGCCGAGCCGGAAGTGGACGCGGAGCGCGCGTGGCCGATCTGCCTGGAGGTGGAGGGGCAGACGGCAGAGGTGCGACTTGAGATCGGCGACGCCGTGCTCTATCGCGGCTCGGAGTTCACGCACTGGCGTGACGTGCTGCCCGACGGTCAATCCGTCACGCTGCTGTTCTGTTTCTTCTCTCCGGCGAACGATTAAAACGAAACGCGGAAGTAGGAACGCTGAACGATGAAGTAAAAGCTGTCAGTTGTCCGTAGTCCGTAGTCAGTTGTTCAAGACCGTCTTTAGCAACTTGTGTGATTGCCACATGCAACTGACAACGGACCACTGACAAAGAACTGTCCTTTCAGTTCATCGTTCAGCGTTCATACTTCCGCGTTTCGCTTATGCGGTGGACACGCCCGCACGCTTTGTGCCACAATTCCCGCACAACAAACACGCGAATTAAGATCAATTTTTGAGAGGAACACTATGGCAGAAAACGAGAACGCTTTAGGCGCGGCGGAAGCGACGCCCGCAGAGGCACAAATCGGCGGCGGCAGCGACGCGACCGCCAGCGCCGAGCCGCCGGACACCGCCGCCGCAGCCGAAGCCGCACCGGCGAGCACGGAAGAGATCACTTATCACGCCGTCGAAAAAGACGGGCAAGTGACGGCGCTCTGGGAGATGCAGGGACGCAAACACCTCCGCACCATCGACCCGCGCTCGCGTCAGGGACAGGAAATCCTCCGCCTCTACACCGCCGAACATCACGACGAATAAGACAGTGACAAGTGACGAGTGACAAGTGACGAGTTAAAGACAAATCTTTTGCTTTAACTCGTCACTTGTCACTCGTCACTTGTCACTGCTTTATCAAATTCTTTCCTTCGCCCCTGACGAACGCTTCGATGTTGTCTATGAGTTGATCTGCGAGCGACTGCATCGCTTGAAGGCTCGCCCAGGCGACGTGCGGCGTGACGATTAAGTTCGGCAGGTCGAGTTCGAGGAGCGGGTTGCCTTCGCGCGGCGGCTCGCGGCTGAGAACGTCCACGCCCGCGCCCGCGATTGTTCCCGCGCAGAGTGCTTCCACGAGCGCAGCTTCATCCACGACGCCGCCCCGCGCGCAGTTAATCAACAGCGCCGTACGCTTCATAGAGGCGAGTTCCGCCGCGCCGATGAGGTGGCGCGTCTGGTCGTTCAGCGGCGTGTGGAGCGTGATGATGTCGCTCTCCCGCAAGACTTCGGCGAAGGGCGCGCGCCCGTCGCGCGCGCGAGGCGCGCCTTTGCGTTCGGCGACGAGCGTGTTCATACCGACGGCGCGCGCGAGGCGTTCGACCGCCTGACCGAGCGCGCCGTAGCCGACGATGCCGAGCGTCGTCGCGTGCAGATCGCGTACGGGGTGCGTGAGCAAACAGAACTGCTCCGCGCGCTGCCACTCTCCCGCGCGCACGTCTCGCGCGTAGGCCGCGAGGTTGCGGCGCAGCGCGAGCATGAGCATGAGGACGTGTTCGGGCAGCGTGTGCGTCGCGTAGCCGCGCACGTTCGAGACCGCGACGCCGCGCTCGCGGCAACTCTTGAGGTCTATGTTGTCCGTGCCCGTCGCCGCGACCGCGATCAACTTGAGCGAGGGCAACTGCGCGAGTTGCCCGTCAGTGATCTTGACCTTGTTGACGACGGCGATGCTCGCCCCTTCGAGACGCCCGACGACCTCTCCGGCGTGCGTCTCGCCATGCTCGCGCCACTCGTGCGCGAACGCGGGCGGCCTGATCTCCGCTCTCAGCGTGTTGCGATCCAGAAAAACGATTCGTTGCATAGTTAGATTTAACGGCGCGCCATTTTTATGCGTTTAGCGAATGAGCGGGACGATGAGACGCACGAGCGCAACGATGACGATGACGCCGACCACGTCGAGCAACAGCCCGTAGCGAATCATACGACCGAGTGGAATGTAGCCCGAACCATAGACGATGGCATTGCAGGGCGTGGAGACGGGGAGCATGAAGCCGAGGCTCGCGCCCATCGTCGCGCCGAGCGCGGGCTCTAAAGGGTCTGCGCCAACCGCGCGCGCGATGGCGATCACGACGGGCACAACCATGTTCGCGGAGGCCGTGTTCGATGTCGCTTCGGACGTGAGCGTCGCCACGAGCGTCGAAGCGAAGAGGAGCGAGAGGCCGCCCGTGATGGGCAGGTGCTTCGTCAAACCATAGCCGATGGCCTCGGCCAGCCCCGTCTGAAACGAGAGCACGCCGAGCGCGAAGCCGCCGCCGTAGAGCAGCACCACGCCCCAGTCGATCTTCACCGCCTCGTCCCAGGTGATCGCGCGCTCGCCGCGCGCGTCGCCCGGCAAGAGAAACAAAAGCATCGCGCCCACGACCGCCGCCACCGCTTCGGGCACGCGACGATTGACCGCCTGATAAATCGCGCTCCGGTCTCCGGCGAGGAGCGCGATCAGGCCGGGCACGATCCAGAGCGCGACGGTCGCGAGGAAGGCGACGAGAGTTGATTTCTGCCCGCGCGTCCAGGCGCCGAGCCGCGCGCGTTCGCGCTGAAGCATCTCGCCGCTGCCCTCGATCTCGCGCACGCCCGCCCGGCACAGGATGTTCAAATAAAAACTGAGATAGAGAAAGAGGATGATGACGACGGGCGCGCCGATCATCGCCCACTTGAAGAAGGGAAACTCAACGCCGAGGAGTTGGCGTATGAAGCCGAGACCGATGACGTTGGGCGGCGTGCCGATGGGCGTGGCGAGTCCGCCGATGGAGGCTGCGAAGGCCGTCATCAGCATGAGGCCGGTCGCGTAGCGGCGGTTAATTTTGCTTCCGCCTTCCTGCTCTGTGTCGAAGAGAAAGGCGAGTATAGCCATGCCGATGGCAAACATCATGGCGGTCGTCGCCGTGTTGGAAATCCACGCGGACATGAAAGCCGTCACCGCGCCGAAGGCGACGAGTATTCGTCCCGGTCTTGCGCCGACCCACTTGATCGAGAGCACGCCGAAGGCGAGACGCCGATCCAGACGGTGCAGAAAGATCGCGCGCGCGATGATGAACGAGCCGATGAAGAGGAACATCAGGGGGTCTGCGAACGGCGCGAACACATCGCGCGCCGGTGCGACCCTCATCACGACGCACGCCGCCGCGCCGAGCAGAGCCGTCGCAGGCAGCGGCAGCGCCTCCGTCACCCACAGGACGACGACCGCCGCCATCACCGCCGCCAGGTGGTGCGCCTCCGGCTTCAGAGCGGGCAGCGGCAGGAGCAGGAGCAGGATGAAGACGGCGGGCGCGAGGATGAAACCTATCGTCCGACGCACGCGCTCGAAACGCGCTTCGCCTTCCGTGATCTGTTCGACGACGTTGAGCTGTCTGTTCATAAGTTAGGTTGTCGGTTCGCGGCTCAACTTTCAATTTCCCGAACGGAGACGACGCGCGCCGATTTAGAATGTAAATCCATTCTACAGCGTGCTACCCTTGTCCGGCTCTCTAAAAATATTAAACGGCACTCCGACCCGTCTCCGCCGCGAGCGGAAATTGGCAGTGAACCCGACGCAACGGGCAACAGGGCGATGGCGAACAAAAAAGAGAAACTCGACAACGCGCGCAGAAAGACACCGACCGCGCCCGAAAGATTGGCGACCGGCAACACCGGCCTCGACAGCATTTTGGAGGGCGGCTTTCCGGCCAACCGACTCTATCTCGTGGAGGGCGACCCCGGCACGGGCAAGACCACGCTCGCGCTCAACTTTCTGCTCGAAGGCGTGACGCGTGGCGAGCCTGTGCTCTACGTCACGCTCTCCGAGACGAAAGAGGAGATCGAGGACGTGGCGGCCTCGCACGGCTGGTCGCTCGACGGTATGAACATTTACGAACTCATCCCCTCCGAAGAGACGCTCAAGACCGAGACGCAGTACACCATCTTTCATCCTTCCGAAGTCGAGTTCGGCGAGACGACGAGCGCCGTGCTCGATGAGGTGGAACGCATCCAGCCGCGCCGCGTCGTCTTCGATTCGCTCTCCGAGATGCGGCTTCTCGCGCGCGACGCGCTGCGCTACCGGCGGCAGATTCTCGCGCTCAAACAATATTTCGCGGGGCGACAATGCACGGTGCTTTTGCTCGACGACCGCACCTCGACCGCCACCGACTTGCAGGTGCAATCAATCGCGCACGGCGTCGTCGAACTCGAACAACTCGCGCTCGACTACGGCACGGAGCGGCGTCGCCTGCGCGTCGTCAAACTGCGCGGCAGCCGTTATCGCGGCGGCTTCCACGATTTCAAGATCGAGACGGGCGGCGTGGTCGTCTACCCGCGCCTCGTCGCGGCGGAACACCGGCAGGAATTCCAGCGCGAGATGATCAAGAGCGGCGTCGCGGAGTTGGACGCGCTGCTCGGCGGCGGCCTCGACCGCGGATCGAGCACGCTCGTGCTCGGCCCGGCGGGTTCGGGCAAGTCTTCGATTGCGGCGCAGTTTGCCGCCGCCGCCGCCGAACGCGGTGAGCACGCCGCCTCTTTCCTCTTCGACGAAGGCGTGAACACCTATTTATCGCGCGCCGCCGGACTCGGGCGCGAGATGAGCAAGCAGGTGGAGGCCGGTCACATGACGCTCCAGCAGGTCGATCCGGCTGAACTATCGCCCGGAGAGTTCTCGCACTTCGTACGCAGCGCGGTGGAGCGCGACGGCGCGCGCGTGGTCGTCATCGATAGTTTGAACGGTTACTTGCAGGCGATGCCCGACGAGCGTTTCCTCACCGTGCAGATGCACGAGTTGCTGACCTACCTCAACCAGCAGGGCGTGGTGACTATCCTCGTCATGGCGCAGCACGGCTTTCTGGGCAGCATGGGGACGCCCGTGGACGTGAGCTATCTGGCCGACACGGTGCTCATGCTGCGCTTCTTCGAGGCGCATGGTGAGGTGCGGCGCGCGATCTCGGTCGTCAAAAAACGCACGGGCTATCACGAAAACACGATCCGCGAGATGCGTATGTCGTCCGGCGGGATCGCCGTCGGCGAACCGCTCAAGGATTTTCAGGGCGTGCTGACGGGCGTGCCGAATTACAGTAACGCATCGTCGCGCGTGTCCGGCAAAATTGACGAGTCAGGGGGGCATGATGCCGACACCTGATGTTGGCGGAGCGGATGAGCGCGTGCTGCTGCTCGCGCCGACGGGCAGAGACGCGCACATGGTCGCCAAAGTGCTTGGCGAGGCGGGCGTCTCCGCCGAGGCGTGCGGCGACATAAACGATTTCTGCCAAAAATTGTCCGACGGCGCGGGCGCGGCCTTCATCACGGAAGAGGCTTTGGACGCGACGGCCTTGAAGTGTCTCGTCGAAGCGCTCGGCGCGCAGCCGCCCTGGTCTGATTTCCCGCTCGTCGTCCTGACGAGCGGCGGGGGCGACGCGCCGCCGAACATGCGTCTGCTGAAAACTCTCGCCGACGCCGGAAACGTCACGCTCATCGAACGCCCGACGCGCATCATCACGCTGGTGAGCGCGCTCCACGCGGCCTTGCGCGCGCGTCGCCGCCAGTACGAAGTGCGCGAACACCTCCACGCGCAGAAGCGCACGGAGGAAGAACGCGCGCTGCTGCTCGTTGAAGCCGAAGCGGCCAATCGCACGAAGGATGAATTTCTCGCCACCATGTCGCACGAACTGCGAACGCCCATGACGGCCATACTCGGCTGGGCGCAACTGCTACGCAGCCGGACACTCAACGAAGAAGACTTCGCGCGCGCACTTGAGATCGTCGAGCGCAACGCGCAGTCGCAAAAAAAACTCATAGACGATCTGCTCGACATCTCGCGCATCATCACGGGGAAGCTGCGTCTGGACGTGCAGCCCGTCGATCTGGCGAGCGTCGTGGCGGCGGCGGTTGACGCGTTGCGCCCGACGGCGGAGGCGAAGGCGATTCGCCTCCAACCGCTACTCGATCCGCAGGCCGGTCCCGTCTCCGGCGACACAGACCGCCTGCAACAAGTCGTCTGGAATCTCTTATCGAACGCCGTCAAGTTCACGCCGCGCGGCGGGCGCGTGCAGGTCAGGCTGGAGCGCGTCAACTCGCACGTCGAGATCATCGTGAGCGACAGTGGCCGCGGGATCAGCGCGGAGTTTCTGCCGCACGTCTTCGACCGCTTCCGACAGGCCGACGGCACGAGCACGCGCAAGCACGGCGGGCTGGGTCTGGGATTGTCAATCGTCCGCCAACTCGTCGAGCTACACGGCGGGACGGTCGGCGTCGAGAGCGACGGCGAGGGACAGGGCGCGACCTTCATCGTGCAGTTGCCTCTGATGGTCACGCGCAAACAGTCGAATGCTGCCCTGAGCGAGCGTCGTCATCCGACTGCGGGCGGCGATGGCCTCTCGTTCGACTGCCCGCCGTCGCTCGAAGGCTTGCGCGTCCTCGTCGTGGACGACGAAGCGGACACGCTACGCCTCTTGCGCACAGTGCTCGAACGTTGCGGCACGGAAGTGACGACCGCCGGATCGGTTGCGGAAGCGCTGGCCGCGTTCGCCGCCTCGAAGCCCGACGTTCTCATCAGCGACATCGGGATGCCCGAAACGGACGGCTACGAACTCATAGGCAAACTTCGCGCAGCCGAGTCGGGGAGCAACGCGAGAATTCCCGCCATCGCGCTGACGGCCTACGCGCGTGTAGAAGACCGCGTACGCGCGCTCAACGCGGGTTTTCAAGTTCACGTCCCCAAGCCCATCGAACCCGTCGAACTGCTCGCCGTAGTCGCCAGCCTCACGGGACGTACGGGAAACGCCTGAACGCAGCGCCGCCCTCACGCGTCGGCGAGCGGCGCGCGAGTCAGCTTGCTCGTTCCAAAGCGGCCCGATCCCACTTGGCGAGGTCTGCGCCCGCGTCGTAGGTGCTTTGCAGAAACTCCATCAACACTTGATCGGGGTCGTCCGCCTGCCGCACTTCGTCGTAGGGCAGTATGAAACCGCCGGTCGGGGGGTTATAAAACGCGCTGGCGGGGCGAATCGCGGCTTGCGGCAGAGCGGCGGGTTCGGGCGTGGTGTAAGAGTAGAAGGCGGGCATTTGAATGTTGCCGCTGCCGGGCCAGAAGCCGTGACTGATGACTTCGTGCGAGTAGGCTTCGCGGTTGATGGAGTCCGCGCCCGCACGCTCCGGCGCGCGGCGTCCGGAAAAACGCGTGACGGCCAGATCGAAACTCCCCCAGAAGAAATGTACGGGACTGACCTTCCCTATGAAGCGCGCGCGAAACTCCTTGAACACCCTGTCGGACTGCGCGAGGATGCGCCAGAGACGGTTCGCGTATTCGCCGTCGTAGGAAGCGTGCTCGTAGTCCTCCGCGAAGGGGATAGGGTCCGGCAGTTCGTCAGGCGTGGCGCGGATTTTAACTTCGAGGCCGAGCGCTGCGAGTGTCGCCAGCAACTCACGGTAAAAATCGGCCACCGCGCGCGGCGCGAGCGCAAGCCGTCGGGTCTCGCCGTCGCTCGTGCGTATGACGAGTTGATGATCGATGAAGTCGAACTCCATCTCGAAGTTTCGCGTCCCGTGCGGAATGGCCGTCGTCGTCAGGCCGCGCGCCGAGACATAGAGCGGCACTTGCCACCAGTGGTTGACGCGCGGGCTTTGCACGAGTCGAATCTTGCCCACTATCTGCGTCCACATGTGCAGCGTCGCGTAAGTATCCTTCCACTCTTCGAGCGGCAAACTCGGCCACACTTCATCGCGCACGCCCGTCATCTCAGAATCAGCCATTCGTCAAACCCCCTGCTCTAATTTGATTTGAACTCTGTGCCCGCTCCGTGTTCTCTGTGTCTCTGTGGTGAATGCTTCTCTCTCTCACTCACCACAGAGACACAGAGGACACGGAGGGGGCACAGAGAAAACTGAGAATACTAATGCGACGCAGGTTCAGGAGCGCAACTGGATGTTGTAGGTTTTGATCTTGGAGTTGAGCGTCGTCGCGTTCATCCCTAAGAGGCGCGCGGCGCGCGATTGGTGGCCGCTCGTCTGTTCGAGGGCGCGGCGAATGAGATCGACTTCAAAGCGGCGCACCTCGTCGTAGAAGTCTATGCCGCGCCCGACATCCACGCCCGCCGCGCTCGGACTCACGCTCGCGCCGAGCGACTTCTGCGGCTCGCATATCTCCGTCGGCAGGCAACGACAACTCACCTCGTCCGTCGGCGCGATGACGACGGCGCGCTCCATCACGTTTTCCAGTTCGCGCACGTTGCCCGGCCAGGTGTAAGCCTCCATCAGGGCGAGCACGTCGGGCGCGAGTTGATCAGAGATGTGGCGCGCGTTCTCCTCGTTGTACTTGCGTATGAAGTGCTGCGCGAGCGGGAGTATGTCTTCGCGCCGTTCGCGAAGCGGCGGGAGTTCTATCGGCACGACGGCGAGGCGATAATATAAGTCTTCGCGAAACGTGCCCTGACGCACGGCCTCTTTGAGATCGATGTTGGTGGCGGCGATGATGCGCACGTCAACGCGGCGCGCCGTTGTGTCGCCGAGCGGCGTGAACTCGCGCTCCTGTATGACGCGCAGAAGTTTGGCCTGAGTTTCGGGCGGGATGTTGCCGATCTCGTCGAGGAAGACCGAGCCGCCGTCGGCCACTTCAAACAACCCCTTCTTCGCGGCGACCGCGCCCGTAAACGCGCCGCGCGTGTGGCCGAAGAGTTCGGACTCTAAAAGCTCCGAAGGGATGTTCGACGAGTTGACGGGCATGAAGGCTTTCGCGGCGCGCGGGCTTTGATCGTGGATGGCGCGCGCGAGGATTTCCTTGCCCGTGCCCGACTCGCCCGTGATGAGGACGGTGGAGCGCGCGGGCGCGACTTGGTCCACGAGTTGAAAGATCGCCTGCATCTTCTCGGAGCGACCGATGACGCCGCGATTGACGCTGCGACCCATCGCGCGCCTGAGCGTCTGCCGCTCCTCTTCCTTGCGACGGCGCTTGACGCCCGCCGCAATCGTCGCCGCCACCTGCTCGTTCTTGAAAGGCTTGCGGATACAGCCGAACGCGCCGCGCTCCCAGGCGGCCACCGCCGTGTCGAACGTCGCGTAAGCCGTGATCATCACGACGACCGCCTCCGCGTCCGTCTTCTGAATCTCTTCGAGCGCGCGCAGGCCGCCCATGCCGGGCATCGAAACGTCTAAGAGCACCACGTCGTAAGCGCGCCGCCCGTAGGCTTCCAAGCCCTCCTCGCCCGTCTTCGCCAGATCGACGCGATAGCCTTCCGCCGACAGCAACGTCTCCAACACGTCGCGCATGATCTCCTCGTCGTCAACGACGAGCACCGAACCCTTTTTCGCCATAACACAATTAAAACAGTGACGGGTGACAAGTGACAAGTGACGAGAAAAGAAACGATGAAGTAGGAACGATGAATGATGAGCTAAAGACAAAAAGATTTTTGCTTTTATTCATCGTTCATCGTTCCGCGTTCATCGTTTTCTTCTTCCCTTAAAGGTCATCAGGACGCGGCGGCCTCTGGGGCGGGCGGCGGGCAGGGCGTTGCGGCGCTCGGCGGTGACGAGGAGACGAAACTTGCCGGAGCGGACGCCTTGTGTGCGTGCGTAGGTCTGCTGGCGGTTGAGGTTTCGCGTGGGGAGGCTGCCCATGTAAATTGTGCTCATGTCTTCGGGGATCAAAGCCCACATCGCGTAGCGGCGGCCACGACCGAAGCGCGAGGCGGGCGGCACGCGCCGGAAGCGCACGCGGACGTAGGCCGTGCCGTCCTGCGTTGCGACCCACGCCGTCCCGCGTGCGCCGCGCGCTCCCCTGTCGCCGACGAGCGCGAGCGTGCGCGCCGACTCGTCGCGCTCTATCGCCCCGTCGATCTCTTTGAAGAACTCGCCCGCCGCGCCGCCCGCGCGCTCTCTGATTCGTAACGCGGTTGTGGTCGCCGTCGTCGCTCCGGTGCGCGGCGAAGTATTTGTCTCGACCCTCGCAACGGTCGCCGTGCTACGGCGCGCGGCGGCGACGACGGGGGGTGCGTTGCTCCTGTCGGTCGCGCGACGTTCGCGGCGTGCGTTCGCGCGCGTGGTGTTGTCTTTGATGGGAAAGAGCGCAGCCACTTCGTTGGCGCGCGTGGAAAAGACGGGCGCGCCGGTCGGGCGCTCGGCGCTCGCGCTC
>DATHBB010000066.1:0-7540 GCA_035296385.1 Pyrinomonadaceae bacterium
AATTCCAGGCAGGTCTCGTCGGCGACGCCCCGCCTAGCCCGTCGCACTAATCGAAACACGCGCGCCTGTGCTATCCTGCCGCGCATCACAGACGTCTGCGCACCCGTAGCTCAGTTGGATAGAGCGTCTGACTTCGAATCAGAAGGCCGAAAGTTCGAGTCTTTCCGGGTGCATAACTTTTTGAGGGTACGAAGTTTCGTACCCTCTTCTTTTTTTGCTCTTCCGGCTCTCTTTTCTAATCTTCCGTATCAGTTAACCAAAGTTATGTATGGCGCGGGTGCATAATTATTCATGCGTATGCACTGCTCGTCACACGCATCGCGCCGCTCGTCACGTCCACGCGCGCTTAGTCACATTCTTAAAACCTTTCGTCTCTGCCTGCGTTCAACTCGCTGTGTACGCAGTGGTCTTCCCAGTGGAAGTTTCCCTAATAGCAAAACATGTTTCCCCCAAAACGGGGCACGAAAGGATTCCAAGATGAAAAAGAATTTGCACCGCATCGCGCTCGCCTTCGTCGTCTGCACTCTGCTCAGCGCCTCCACGGCGCTGGCCGGTGGTAAAAGCAAGAGAGTCATCTTCGACACCGACGTTATGGTCGGCGACACGCTCGTCAAGAAGGGCAGCTACAAAGTGACCTTCGACGAACAGACCGGCATGCTCACGATCATGAGCGGCAGAGATGTCGTCGCCAAGACTTCGGCGCGGCTCGAAGAATTCAAGAACAAGTCGGAGCAGGCCACCGTCTACCGGACGTGGAAGAACTCGAAGGCCGACTCCGTTCTCTCGCGCGTCAATCTCGGCAGCCAGTACGCGGTCATCGGCGGTGACAACGCCGCCGCAACTTCCGCCCCCGCCGCGACAGGCCAGCAGTAAAGAAGCATTCGCGGCACGCCCCGACTTATAAAGCGCGACTGCCGGGGCGCACGTCGCCTAATCCTTACTGTTTTTCGTGTCCGTTTTCCAACTCGTCGGACAATTCGATTTAATACGCGAGACGGCGAAACGATTTTCGTCGCCTCGCGTATTAACGTGTGCAGTTCACGCAAATTTGTTCCCAACCCCGCAAAGGAGAGTTTTACATGAAACGCAAGATCGCAGCAGGCAGCGTCGCCGCCGTCGCCGTAAGTGTGTTAGTCGCGCTGAGTCTGGCCGTCGCTTCGGCGGCAGCAATGAAGGCAGATTTCAGCGGCAAGTGGACGATGGATAAAGCGAAGAGCGAGGGCGTGCCCCCCGGCATGGAGCAGACCATGACCATCACGCAGACGGGCGACAAGATTGACCTGGAAACCAAAATCACGGGAGGCCCGGCGGGCGAGCGCACCGTGAAAGACAGCTACACCGCCGACGGCAAAGAGACGGACTTCACCCCGCAAGGCCCGCAGGGCGCGATGGGCAAAGGCAAACGCACGGCCAAGTGGACGGCGGACGGGACGGGGCTGGAAGTAAACGAGACGGCCACAATCGAGGGGCCGAACGGCCCCGAAGAGGTGTCGGCCACGCGCAAGTGGACGCTCGCCGCCGACGGCAAAACAATGACCATCGAACTAACCTTGAGAGGCGCGGAAATCTCGCAGCAAAGCAAGCGCGTCTTCGTGAAGCAATAACTTCAAACCACATAAGGATTCACCACAGAGACACAGAGAACACGGAGGATGCACAGAGAAAAGCAAGGATGAAGTAGGAACGATGAAGGATGAAGTAAAAGCAACGTGCTTTCAGTTCATCCTTCATCGTTCCTACTTTCTAGTTTTCCTCTGTGCCCCCTCTGTGTCCTCTGTGTCTCTGTGGTGAGTGCCTTTTCTTCTCTGGTTTCAACTCTCGCACAAAGTGCGCACGCGCACGCGCTGTCCTCTGACGATACCTTCCCACAACGTCGTCTGCCCGCACTCGTTTCGCAAATACTTCCAGAGCGCCCCCCGCTCGTACTCGTCCAGATCGGCGGGGATGAGATCGAAGATGGCGCGCGAGGCGATGACGATGAGTTTCCGCTTCGGTCTGGAGACGGCGACGGTGAGGCGTCGCGGTTCAAGTAGGAAGCCGCTTTCGGCCAACGCAAACTCGCGGTCGGAGACGGTGGCCGACAGTATGATCAGTTCGCGCTCGCCGCCCTGAAAGCGTTCGACCGTGTCAATCGAGTTCGCCAGTTGCGGCAGGCGCGCGCGTAGCAGTGCCTTCTGCGCGCGATGCGGCACGACCACTCCGATGCCGCCCTCGCCGCCGCATCCCAATTTTTCACACGCCACGCCCGCCAACTCTTCGACTAACGCCGCCTCGAACTCGTTGGACTGTTGCGAACCGCTCTCGTCGTGTTCGACGACGACGAGCGAATGTTCCGGCGAGAACGCCGCGCCGAGCCAGCCGTCCAAATTATTATCCGCCGGCATACGCACGCGTTTGTCCGAGCGAAAGTTGATGCCGTCGGCTGCGTAGATGTGGCGTTGGAGGAAGCCCGCGATCTCCGCGGGGATGCGGAAGGATTGGTCGAGCGCCTCGCCCGCGAAGCCGTGCGCGCGCAGCGTCTCGAAGATGGAGAGGTGCGGGCGCGCGTGTTTCAGATCGCGGCGGCTCTCCTGATCCCAGGCGTGCGCGAGTATCGGCGGCATCTGCCGGTGGTCGCCGATGGCTATAAACTGCCCGTCGGCGCGCAGGAAGGCTGCCGCCGTCAGTGCCTCCGCGATGCCCATTTGCGAAGCCTCGTCAACGATCACGAGATCGAACAACTCCTGCGACCAATCAATCGCCTTGCCCTTCGACGCGCCCTTCTTGACGAGATTATAAATCCCGCCCGGCGTGCCGCCGACCACCAGCAAAGGCTCTCCCAAAAGCATCGCCCACTGTTGGCCTGCGCTCACCTCGTCGCCGCCGTCGGCGAACAGCGCGCAGACACCTTCCGCCAACTCTTCGCCCGCGTCGTTTGCAATCTTCGCCACGCGCAGACCTGCGAGCGGCGCGAGACGCGCATCATCTTTCGCCGTCTGCAACAACTGCCGCGCGCGACTGGCGATGCTCGCGAGCGCGATTGAAGTGGCGGCGTGCGTCTTGGCGGCGACGGCGACGCGAAACGGTCGCGCCGGAGTTGCGAGCGCGAGCGCACGCGCCAGCACGGCGAAGCCGAGCGTGTGGCTCTTGCCCGTCCCCGGCGGCCCCTGCAAGACGAGCACGCGATCCTGTATGTAGCCGCCGACCACGCGCCGCTGCGCCTCCGTCAGACCGTGCGGCGCTTGCGCTCGGTCGGCGAGCGCCGCGATCTCCTCTGCGTCGCGCAGACGCTTAGGCCGTATGCCGCGCGTGCGTCTGCCTTCTTCCGTGTTCGTCAGCCAGTGATAGAGATGATTGTGCGCGGCGTGGCGGCAGGCGTCCAAAAATTTGTCCGCGTTGAGATCGTCGGCCATCTCGTCAATCGTGCAGACCACGCCCGCTTCCGGTTTGAACGAAGACCAGTGCGGGTAGCGAAACTCCGAGTTCTTGAAACTCATCGGCAGCAGACGCAAGGTAACGCCCGCTTCGTCCAACTCTGCTACAACGGCCAGCCGACCGCGCACGAGTTTGCGCGCGGGGAAAAATTTCCCCTCGTCGTTCGCCAGCGGATTCAAGACCACCCAGTCGCCTTCTCTATAACGGATCGCGGCCATGTCGGCGGCGTTCAACTGCGCGCCGTCCGTTTTGGAGAAACAGAACGCCGCGCGCTCGCTGCCGTCGTCTGCCTTCTCGAAAGAAGTGCAACGGACGACGAGCGTGCGCCCGCTTGCCGCGCGCCCTTCGGGCGGTAGCGATAGGTGCAGGAGCAACTCCTGCATCTTCGCGTGGTGTTCGAGGTAGAGAAAATCTTCGAGCGCGCGACTGAGCGCGACGGCGTTCGTGTCGAGTTCCGTCCGGTCGAGACGTTCGAGCGAGAGCGGTTGTTTCTCCACCTGACGGTTTTTGTATTTGAAACTCTCTTCGATGAAGCGCAGGGCGCGGCAGCGTTCGACGGCGAGCGCGCGCACGTCTTCAACCGTAACGCCGAGAAAGCCGCGAATCTGCGTGCGCTCCTGCGCCTGCATCTCCGGCGTCTCTTTGAGCAGCCCCCACGCGGCGTAGACGTATTCGAGAGGAATCTCCGTCCCGAAGCGCGCGGCGGATTCGACCCACACCGCGCCCCCCGCACGCTCTTCCGGCGCACTGACGAAACGGCTCGTCGCCGCGTCGCGCGTGAAAGCGCGCCGGTTGTCGAAGACGCGCGCGCGAAAGGTGTTGAGAAATTCGCGCTCGTCGTCGCGCCATTTGAATTTCATCTCGCGCGCGACTTCGTAAAGGTTCTGGCAGACCGCCCCTAAATTCAGACGCTCGCCTACTTCTTCGGCGAGGAACGAGATCATGCCTTGCGTCAGCGCGGGCGTGGAAGTCAGCAGATCGTAGAAGGCTGGAATCGCGCACAGCGCCTCGAAGTGGCGCGCGAGCGCGTCGAGCAGGGAGCGTTGCCCGCGACGGTCGTAGAGGTAGACGTGGACGGGCGCGGCATTTGAATCGGCCACACGCGCAATCGCCGGAAGCAGGCGCGCAACCCATGCGACGAGCAGCGCGCGCTCCGCTTCTGCGTCGGGCTTCGTCCGTGTGTTCTCGACGATCTCAAACGAACCGGCTGGCCCTGCGACGACCGCGGCCAACAGGTAAACTTTATCCTCAAGGTGATCGCGCTCTGCATCTACGTAAACTTTGATGAGGTTCGGATACTGCGACTCGTCCGGCAGCGACCCCCAATCCGCTCCGAGCAAATAGGGCTTGGCTTCGATGCTCCGGTCGAAGTTTCTGAGCGCAGCGCGCGCGCGTTGCGCGAGCACGGGCAGGCGGCTGCCGAGCGGCCAGCGCGCACCGACGCGCTCGAAGTCGCTCTCTCTGCCCGTCGCGGGCGACATCGCGCCCTTTCCGTAATCCATCAGTTCGACGAGTTCGCGCGCCGTCTTCACGCCGACGCTCAGGAGCGCGCCCTTTTCCGTCGCGGTGAGCGAAGGGACGAGCGAGAGGTCTTCGCGTTCGGCGGTGTCTATGAAGCAGAGCGCGTTGTAGGGGCACCCGTCGCAGTGCGCGCCGAGATGATAAACGGCATCTGCGAAACTCGCCGACGACGCGCGCGCGACATCCGAATCCGTAGCGGCGACGAGTTGTTCGATCTCGTCCAGATAAAGCGAGAGGTCGAACTTCTCTATTTTGTCGAGTGCAAGCGCCGAACCGCGCGCCGCAATCGCGCCTTTGAAGGCGATGGGTTTGAGTCCGGCTTGACGCAGAGCGTCTTGCAGAAGTCGCGCGTAGAAGGCGACCTGCAAGCGAAAGCCGACCGTCTCGCGGCGGCTCGCTTTGATGTCTATGACCGTCACGTCAACCGTGTCGTCGCCGCCGCCGTCCATGTCGTTGTCGTGCCGCTCGATCTCTATGAGGTCGGGATAGCCCTCGCACTCGCAGCCGCCGATGCGCCCTTCGAGCCGCGCCTGATAGTAGAAACTGCGGCTGCCCGGCGCTTGCGACTTCAAGGCGGCGACGAACGCGGCTGCCGAAGTGTTCTGCAAATTACACACGTCGGCGCGCGCGGCCAACTCCTCGACTTGCTCGCGTTCAAACGCCTGCCCCGATTCGGACAGCAACGGCGAGAGATTTTCAAAACCCACGCGATACCGCGACGCGAGCGTCTTCGCCTCCGAAGGAAAGAGCGCGAGCCGCAAGTAGCGCGCGCAGCGTTTGCGCGAAACGTACTGCGCGAGCCTGTGCGCGCCGAGCGTGCGCTCGGTCAGAATGTGATCCGTTGATTCGGGAGCGTGCGACATGCGAGGGAGTCTTGAAGCGGGCTTTCTTCCGTTGGCGTTACTTTCGACGGCTTTCTATCTTTACTTTCTCTAACGAGGGCGCGCTCGTCTGAACATGCGACGTGCGCGGGACTATTTCTTCGGGCGAACAACGGTGAGCGTGGGCGTCTCCGTTTTCTCGACGGCGGCGAGCACGAGATCGCGCAAGTTCGCGTCTGCGCCTTCGTCGCCAGACAGAAACTTTTCGAGGTTCTCTTTAACGGGGCTATAGCTGACTTTGCGTTCAAAGAGCGCGGCGAATCGTTCGGCCTCAAGCTGCCCTTCGAGCGCGCTCACTTTTTCGGGGATGCATTTCAAGTTTGTCTTGAAGCTGCATTTCACCGCGCCCTCCGCGCCGCCGAAAGTCACCGCGCCCGCCACGCGCTCGCGCGCGGAGGCCGCCCGCTTGAGTTGTTCTTTGATCTCGTCCAGACGATCCTTAACGCGCTTCTCTTCCGCGTGGAGCGTGATGAACTCCTTGACGAGCGACGCGACCTCCGACTCGTCCGGCGCGTCCGGCGCATTCGCTTTCAAGTCCGGCGCTTCGCAATCCGAACAATAGATCGCGTCGCCGCGCGTGAGCGCTTCGTCTTGCGGAATCAGGCCGCCGCAAGTTGAACAGCCGACGTAGTAATTCTTCGCACACGCGGCGCACAGCGTCTCGCCGCGACGCCCTGTAACGACCGCCTCCGTCACGGTCTCCAGACATTCGACGCACAGCGATTGCGGCGCGAATTGATCTTGCTGCTCCGGCCTGATTTTGTCTTTTGCTTCCAAGATAATTTTCCCCGAGACGGAAACGAGAGGCGTTTGAAGTTGACGCGCCCGCTCGCGGCAGGCGCGCCCGAAGGTTCGCGAAACTGTAGCAAAAGCCTTTCGCGTTGTCGAGACGGACGTTTAGTCACGCCCCGAGTTCGGGGAATGTCAGGTGCAAACAGGCAATGTGAAATCTTTTTTCGCTATCAGAGACAGTACAGACAAAAAAAGTGTTGACAATATCTTCTGTCGAGTTTATATATGTCTGGCGCGCACACGAACGAAGAGGTGCGCTGTTAAGGAAGAAAAGATTTCAATGACATCGAATTGGACACAAGTTAATAGCATAGCCGCCACGAGAGGCCGCAGGGCTTCGGGACGGACGTGTGCCGGACTGTTTAGCGTCGTCTGCGGTGGCGGCGCGACGGCGGCGGTCTTGTGCCCGAATTCGTTAACGGCCTATCTGCCCGGCGGCGAACGTATGCAAGAGAACGCGAAATCCACGCGGAATCTCGGTATTTCCGATCGTCAGGGCAATCTAAGTTAAAAAGCGGGAGCGGCCTCCCGCTCCCGAAATCTCGAAATTAAGTTATCAGAGAATTGAAGGAGCGGGCTGGCTTCCCTGTCGAAGCCTAAAGCCCGCTCTTTTTGTTGTTTGATAACTGAATTGATTTTTGCACGGACGAGGGCAGCGGATGTCTTCAGTTCGGATGGTGTGGCCTCAGAGCTCCAGCGAGAGTCCGGTAGGCCGCGCCGTCCTGTAGGAGAAGTGTGCGCCGTAGTGTGTCTGGCGGAGCCTCATCTTCTGCCCTCGTGTTTTTTTACTATAGAAGCGGTCTCATAAATACCCGTGCTAGCATTTCAGCATGGCACGAGGCGAAGAACTAACTGACGAACAATGGGCGGTCATCGAGCCACATCTGCCTGAACTTCCCAGTCGAGAAGACGGACGGGGCAGACCGTGGCGA
>DATHBB010000067.1:0-6648 GCA_035296385.1 Pyrinomonadaceae bacterium
ACGCTGCTCCACAAGAAGAGCGCGCCGAGCACGAGCGCGCCGAAGAAATAGACCGCGCCCGAAATGCCGAGCGCCGCCGGAGCGAGGCTGACGGGCACGAGCATCAGCGTCCACAGGACGATCTGTTGCTTCGTCAGACGCCCTTCCGGCTCGACCACGGGCAGCATCAGAATTCCCGCGCGCGCATAGTCCTCGCGGTACATCCACGCGATGGCGAAGAAGTGCGGGAACTGCCAGAGGAACAAAATCGCGAACAGCACCCACGCCTCAAGGCCGACGTGATTTGTCGCCGCAGCCCAGCCGAGAAGCGGCGGCACCGCGCCCGGAAACGCGCCCACGAAAGTCGAGAGCGAAGTGCGCGTCTTGAGTGGCGTGTAGCAGAGCAGGTAGCCGACGATCACCGTCAGGCCGCACACGGCGGAGAGCACGTTGACGAAGGCCGCCAGATAAATTTCCGCGCCGACGGTTAAACCCAGACCGAACAGAAGCGCCGCGCGCGGCGTCAGCGTGCCGAGCGGGAGCGGACGCCGCGCGGTGCGTCGCATCAGGCGGTCGAGGTCGCGCTCCATCCATTGATTGAGAGTGGAGATGCCGGAGCACAGTATGGCCACGCCCGTGAGCGTGTGCGCGAAGAGTTGGTAGTCGAACGCGCCGCGCACGGAGCCGAGCAGGAATCCGGCGGCGGTCGTCAGGGCGACGAGGAAGGTGATGCGCGGTTTCGTCAACTCGTAATAAGCAGACACCTTCTCGCGCGTTGCCGATACGGAACGCGCCCGCGCCGCCGCCGATGCCGCGACGGGGGCGGCAGCGGCGGCAGACTGTTCGATCTCTTCTACAGCGATTGTTTCCATGAAAAGCCCGTGAAGCGAAACTCGGAGTTTAATTTTTTAGCTGAACGTAAATCCAAGTTTCGCACTGCGCGCCGACAGGTAGCAAGCAGCTTCGCCCCGCCGAAACATGAAATAAACTGGCCTGCCGGCGCGCGCCTTTTAATGTTTCAATGTCTGGACGCCAACGGAAATTCGATGGCGGGCATCACTTCGAGCAGGCCGAACGAGGCGGTCTTGCCCGCGCTCGCGTCAACCGTGAAGTCCTGCGTCTTGATCTCTTTCGCGCCGACCGTGACGGACTGCGTCTTTTCGCCGTAACGCTCGTGCCAGGTGGCGACGGTGTAAGTGCCCGGCGGCACGCCTTTGATCTCGAACGCGCCGTTCTCGCTGCTGACGGCGTAGAGCGGGTGCTTCATGACGCCGATGTTGGCCTTCATCCAGGGGTGCTGGTTGCACTTCACGGGGACGACCACTTCGGCGCGCGTGAACGTCTGGATGATCGGGGCGGCGTTCGCGGGCTGCGACTGGTTCCACTCCTTGTTGTTCTTCGGCGACGGGTGTACGTTGTGCGCCGTTGGGTCGCTGTTCAGCACTTTCAACTTCTGTCCCGCCATGATGCCGAGAACGTGCGGGATGTAGCGGCAGCCCTTCTGGTCGAGCACGACTTCGGTGGCCGGAACCTCGAAGGCGAAGCTCGTGATGTTCTTGCCGTCGGTGGTCTTACCGTCTTTGATGTAGACGAGGACGTTGGCGATTTTCCCGTCTTTGACCACCACGTCTTCCGTCTGCGGGTTCGGGTTGGTCTGCGCGCAGGCGGCGTCGGCGTCCATACTGATCGGTTTCGGCGCGGGGGCTTCGCCCGTGAAGTTGACCGCGCCCGTGATCGAGCCTTCGTTGCCGCTCGACTTGTAAGGCGTGCCCGCCGTCTCAGTGGCCGCGCCGTCTTCCTCGGCCACGTCGTCGTCGTCATCGCTGCCGCCGCAGGCGAGCATCAGAGAGAGCATCGCGGCGGCGAGCATCATGGTTAGAATCCTGAGTAGATATTTTGAAGGCATTTGTTAAGAGTCTCCTGAACTGAAATTTCCCCGATTCTACCAAGAACGCCCGCTCGGCGGCGAATGCGCGCTGCCGTATTGCCGCACGGACACGACCGTCTCACGCGCCGCGCCCGCACGCCGCGTACTAGCACGCACCGCCGCGCGACGCCTCGCCGCGCGAGAAACATTCAACGTCGTCGCCGCAGCGCGCGAGCCGTACTTCCTTTGTCGCCCCGTTGCTTTCGAGCGCGTGCGCGTGTGATGCGTGCTCGACTGGGTTGTGGCGTTGCCGCTTTCGCCCGTGGTGGTTGCGCCGCCTGTGGCCGAAGGCGAACCGGCGGCGAGTCGCGCTTGCTCGGCGGGCGTCAGTTGGAGCATGTAGCGCACGAGCAGGTCTGCGTGGTCGCCCTTGTACTCGTTGAAGCTCTCGGGCAGTTCGCCGTTGAAGACCCAACGCTCGCCGTCGCGCTTGAAGAGTTCGGAGGGCATGGCCGTGCCCGGGATGACCTTCTGCGGATCGAGCAGCCAGCGGAAAGTCCAACCGGGCTTGAGTCGTTCACCCGCCTGCAGGAAGTTCGGGGCGGAGGCGTTTTTGTCGTGCGCCGGATTCCCCGTCAGATGACACTTCAGGCAGGGCGCTTGCTGCGACGTGAACAACTGCCGCGCGAGGCTGCGCTCCTGATCCGTGAGCGGCGTGACCGGCTCTTTGATGAACGGCTCCTGCTGCGAAGAGACCGCGAGGAAGAAACGCACGAGCGTGCGCAACTCGTTCGGCGAGAAATTGAACGTCGGCATGCGCGCTTTCAGATAGAGACGCACGCCGTTCTTATTCTCGCCCGGCTGCGGCGGCAAATCCTGACTGTCGTTGTTAGGCCGCGTCACGCCCGTATTGTTTCCGCCGGACGAAGACGCCTCGCCGCTTTGCGTTTGATTACCTGCCGACGGCCCATTCTGCGTTTGACTGCCCGCCGACGCGCCGCCGCTCGACTGTGTGCCGCTTGACTGGCCGCCGTTGTTGTTGCGTCCCGTCATACCTGTAGCTGCGCGGACGGTCGGGTCGCTGCTGCCGTTGCTGAGCGAAGGGTCGATCAGGAAACGCATCAGCCAGTTCGGGTCAACGCGCGCGCCTTCGGTCATCAGGGCGGGCGGGAGTTGATCTTTCCCCTCCGGCGTCAGGTATTGCGGCAACTCCTGCAGGGTGGATTTTTGCCCGACCTGCACGGAGTGGCAGCCCATACAGTTGTACTTCTTGATGAGCCACCAGCCCTCTTGAATGTCCTTGCGGCGATCCGTCGGCTGGTAGAAGAAGGACGTGGGCACGTTCGCGCCCTCCGCGCCGACGCTGCCGAGCAGGAAGGTCGTCAGAGCGTTTTTCCATTCGGGCGTGAGATACGGATCGGGCATGCGCAAGTGGTCGCGCGGCTCTTTCTCTTTGCCCTTGTCATAGATGCCCGGCTCTTCGAGTTTGTGTTCGAAGAAGCCTTTGCGGTTGTACCACTTCTCTTCCATGCCCTCTCTGCGCGGGTACTTCTGCCCCGTGAACGGGTTGATGTTCTTCTCCGCGTCGTGCGTGAGCAGGGCGAAGTCGAGCCGCTCAATCGGGGTCGCGCCCTCGGCGGTCAACTCTTTGCCGATGCGCTGCTCATCCTCGAAGCCCCTGATTTCGTGGCAGTTGGCGCAGCCGTACTGCTTGATGTAGAACGCGCCCTGATCCTTCAACTTCGGATCGTCCATGTAAGAGGCATCAGGCCACTGCTGTCCTTTGCCGAGCGAGAAGAGATAGGTGGCGATGTCGCGCGAGTCCTGTTCGGAGAGGCGGAAGTTGGGCATCACGGTCATGTTCTGCACTTGCAGTTCCGCGCCGTCGTTCGGACACTTCGAGTGGCCTTCGGTGTCGAAGCGATAAGGCTTGCCGTTCTTCTCGTAGTCCTCGCGCGTCAGGTCGCGCTTCTCCTTCGGGCAGTAGGGAGCCCAGCGCTCGCGCGGGTTGTAAATCCAGCGGACGATGTAATTGAAATCCGCTTTCTCGCCGATGCGCTGGAGGTTCGCCGCGAACGTCCCGCCGACCTGATTTTCAATGCCCTCGCCGATGGCGTGACAGGCCATGCAGCCTTTCGTCTCAAACAACTCCTTGCCGTGCGTGGCGTCGCCCGGCTCCTGCTTCGGCACTTGACCCTCGAAACTCGACTGCCACAGGTAAGCCGCGATTGCCGCGCGTTCGCCGTCGGCGTTCAACTTGCCGTTCTTTGTTAGTTCGTGGTCGGGATTGAGATACCAGAAGGTGGGCATCTTCGTGCCCGGGCGGAATCCTTGCGGGTCTTTGAGCCACGCGGGAATCCATTCCTTGCGCAGCTTCAAACGCACGTCTTTCAGGTTAGGCCCGACCTTCTTTTGATCCTGCATGAGGTATCGCGCCTGCACGTTGAGTTGCTCGATGCGCGCCTCGATCTGGCTGTTCGACACGCGCAGCGAGACGGCGCGCGCGAGTTTCGCTTGCGCCTCCTCTTCGTCGGCGACCGTGCCCGCCTCCACGTCCAACTGCCGCGCCTCGCGTTCGTTGGCCGCGAGTTGATCCTCCAACTGTTTGACGGTCTGGCGCGAGTTGGCGAGTCCGTCCGTCTCGCGGTCGAAACCTTCGTAGCGGTGGCAACCGACGCAGCCGCGCTCCTGGAAGAGGTCTTTGCCTTTCGTCAAAGTGTCTGCGCCTTGCAGCACGCGATCCTGCGCGTGGCACTGCTGGCAGCCCGCCTCCATGTTCTCGCGCTCGTGGAGCGGGTGCAGCCAGAAGCGATGCCGCCCGTGCCCTTTGACGATGCTCGTCGTCGCACGCCCGTTGCCGCCGTGACAACTCGAGCAGCCGAAGCGTTCGGGATCGTGAATCTGCAAAAGCTCCCTGCTCGGGTGCGAGACGAAGGCGCGCGCGTTCGCGTCGATCTTCTTGCCCGGTCGTTTGAAGTTGATGGGCTTAAGTTCCAAAGGCTCGCGTATGCCGAGGTGACACGTCTCGCAGCGGTCAACGATCTCGTCGCCGTTGACGTTGATCTGCCGCAGAGCGTAATCGAACTTCTTGTTCTTATCGACCAACTTCTCGATCTGTTCGGCGCTCAGACCGATGACGTTGTCTTTCAGGTAAGTGTCGCGCTCCCTCGCCAACTCGTCCGATTCTTTGAGGACTTCCGCGCGCTCCGTGAGCAGTTTGGCTTTCCGGTCTTTGAGCGAGAGATATTTTTCTTCGAGTTCGGTGTAGTTTAGTTTCTGCTCCTCGGTCTTCGTCGAGTTTGGGTCAACCGGCATCTCCACTTCGATCTTCTCGCGCTTCTCCTCCTCGACCTCGCTGCGCAAATCTTTTTTGTCCGACTCGTCGGAAGTCTCTATGCGGTAATTGACGACCGTGATGTAGCCGCGTTTGTTCTGGAACGGATCGGTGACGGCGGCGAGTTGGCGGTCTATGAACTTGACCTCGTTGTCGATCTCGCGTTTGCGCGGCTCGGCGGCGGCGCGCGCTTCCTGCACGGCGCGGTCGAGTTCCTTGTATTCATCCGACGCTTTGACATCCTTCTCCGACTGCGTGCCCGTCCGCTTCAGCCGATTCAGATAGCGGTTGTAGCGCGAGACGAATTCCTGCTGCATGCCCTTCCAGGGGCGCTGCAAGTAGGCTTCGTCGAGCAAAGCCCATCCCAATGTGATCATCAGGAGCAGGGCGCTGACGAGCAGGATGGCGCTCGTCGAACTGCTGATGATCGGATCGCGCGCGGGCGCTTCCGGCTCTCTGCGAGCCAGCGCGTCGGTGTCGGATTTAGGAGTCTCGTCGGCCACCTGCATCTCCCTCCAAAAGTTCTGGTTCAGACGTTAAACCAAGGGGTTACCCACACGTATTTGATCGTAAAGGCCAACCGCAGAACGATTTTCACCGGCAACGCGATCAGCACCGAGATGGCGAAAAACTGGAACGTCAGGTATTGCAGCAGGCTCGTGCGCTCCAGTAGTTTCCGTTCGAATTCGTTGCGCGTCATCAGCCAGTGCAAAAACCATCCGGCCAGAAAGTAGAAGAGGCCGACGACGATGGCGCCGAAGATCATCTTACCCGGCATGCTCGTGATGCCGAAGATGTCGTGGAGGTCGCGGTTCTTATCGAACACGACGGCGTTGTGATCCCACGTCTGACCCGGCCAGAACCAGACCCAGCCGGGTCCGCGTATGAACGTGCCGATGACGATCAGGATGATCCAGGTGAACCAGCCGATGCCGAACATGCCGAGCGCGAACTTGCGCTGGCGGATCGTGTAGTAGCCGTTCCCCAGCGGGTTCGAGTCAACGTAGGGGAAGACCATCAGGCCGACCATCATCAGCGACGGCATGACGACGCCCGCGATCCACGGGTCGAAGTAGACGAGCATCTCCTGTAGGCCGAGGAAGTACCAGGGCGCTTTCGAGGGATTCATCGTCAGGTTCGGGTTGGCGGGTTCTTCGAGCGGCGCGTCGAGCGTGATCGACCAGACGAAGAGGATGACGGTCACGATCACGGCGGCGAGGAATTCGATGCGCACGAGGAACGGCCAGACGTGCAACTCGCGCGCCCAACCCGGACGCCACGGCAGAGTCTTGCGGTGGTGCGTCTTGGCCTTCGTCGCATCGCCTTCGAGTTCGACGATCAATTTGTCGTTCTCGCGCGCCTGCTTCAACCCGTACCACGTGAAGAACGGCACGAGGAACAACATCCCTACAATCGGCACGTTGTCCGGCGCGGATGTGATTATCCAGAGTTGATGCCAGTCCATAAG
>DATHBB010000068.1:0-8842 GCA_035296385.1 Pyrinomonadaceae bacterium
ACCGAAGAGATGGTGCAAGAATATCTTGAGCATCATCGAGACAAATCGAATAAGGAAACCGAGTCATTCATCTTGGAATAGCATGGACTTTCAGTCCGTGCTGAAATCTATGCACTTTCAGTGCATAGTGGTTTAGTTTTCCACGAAAGCGTGAAGCCCCGTTCGCGCCGCTCTTATGAAGACGGGCGACTACCGGCGCGACCACGCGGCCTACACGGCTGCGTTCGAACGCGCCCGCTACGATTACCACACGGGCGTCGCGCCACGCCTGCGCCTCGCCCCGCTTCGAGATCGCTACGCCGACCTTTGGACGCGCGACGCGATTGACGACCTCGCACGCGCCCGCGAAGAAACTCCCACGCAGTTTGAAACCGAACGCACCGCGCTCGCCGCTCTCCTGCGCGCCGCGCAACTTGGGTTTCTCGAAGCGCGCGCCACGGAAGTGACGAATGAGCTCGCGCGCTGCACGTCGTCCGCACGCATCATGTGGGACGGCGCGGCGCTCTCGCCCGAAGACGCTCCAGACGCGCTCGCCGCCGAGCCTGACGCGGCGCGCCGGCGCGAACTCTCCGCGCGCTGGTTCGACGCCCTGCATGAATGCTCCGACCTGCGCGCCGCGCGCTTCGACACGCTCAACGAGGCCGCGCGCACGCTCGACGGCAACTCCTACTTCGGCTTGCTGTCGGAAATCTCCGGGGCGAGCCTTGAGAATTTGAGCGCGGGGGCCGACAACTTCCTCGCGCGTACCGCGTCGCGCTACAACGCGCACTTATTCGAGTGGTCTGCGCGCCACCTGCCCGCCGACTTCGCGCGCCCGCCCGCCTACGCGGACAGTCTTTTCTTCATGCGGCTCGCGCACCTCGACGACTATTTCCCCGCGAGCGACCTGCGCGCGACTTACGACGCGACGATGCGCGGGCTTGGAATACACGTCGAAGCGCAGCGCAACCTGCGCCTCGAAACAGTTACGAACGGAGTCGGGAGCGTGTGCGCCGCCGCGTGCTTCGCCGTGAACCCGCCGGAGGATGTGCGTCTCGTTTATCGAAGCGGAAGCGGCGTGAGTTGTTACCGGAATTTTTTCGAGGCGGCGGGACGCGCGCAACATTTCGCGTGGGTCTCGCGTGACCTCGCCGCGCGTTACCCCGAACTCGCCTATGCGCCCGAAGAGGCGACGCGCGCGGGCTTCAGCTTTCTCTTCGGCGATCTACACAGGGACACGGCGTGGCTCGCTGCGCACAGGCGCGTACGGCCTTCGGAGGCAAATGAGATCGCGCGCGAATTTGCGCTCGTAGAGTTGCACCGCACGCGCCGCGCCTGCGTCCGGCTGCGAGAGCAGCGCGCGCTCGAACAGGCCGTTGACGCGCGCTCCGAACAACTCGCCGAATCCTACGCGACGGCGTTTGAAGAAGCGACAGGCTTTCGCGCCCACCCCTCGCTCTACCTGCGAGATTTGGTTCCGGACAACTTGCACGACGCGCGCGCGACGAGCGAAGAGCGCCTCCCGCCCGCCGCTTACTTACGCGCGCGCCTCTTCTCGACCGCGCTCGGCGAATACTTGCGTACGCGACACGGCCATCGCTGGTGGCAAAGTCGCGGCGCTGCCGACGAGTTGATTGACATGTGGAACACCGGCTCGCGCTACACGGTCGAAGAGTTGGCTTCGCTCGTCGGACTCGGCGCGCCCGACTTCGACTTGCTGGCCGACACGGCGGAAACCGCTCTCATACGCGAATGAAAAAGACGCGACGAGTCAGCGTGCGCCTCCCTGCGGCGGCGGCGACGCGCCGGAGTTACGAGATCGAGATCGGCGCGGGCGCGCTCGACCATGTAGGCGACACCGCGCGCCGCGCGCTCTCGACTGACGCGCAGCGCGTCGCCGTAGTTTCCAACCAACGCGTCTTCGCGCTCTATGGCGCGCGCGTCGTGCGAACTTTGCGCGCGCGCGGCTTCAAAGTCTCGCACTGGCTGATGGGCGACGGCGAGCGACACAAAAATCTGAGGACGGCTGAACGCGCGCTCGCCTTTTTTTCCGAGAGCAAACTCGAACGCACGGACGCTGTTGTCGCGCTCGGCGGCGGGGTCGTGGGCGACCTCGCGGGCTTCGCCGCCGCAGTCTATCTGCGCGGCATCGCCTGCATGCAAGTGCCGACGACGCTTCTCGCGCAGATTGACGCGTCCGTCGGCGGCAAAACCGCCGTCAACACGCGCGACGGTAAAAATCTGATCGGTGCGTTTCACCAGCCGCGCTCGGTCGTCATCTCGACTGATACTTTACGGACGCTGCGCCCGCGCGAACTGACCGCCGGATGGTGCGAGGCGATTAAGCAAGGCGCGGTGGGAGACCTTCGCCTCTTTGAAAAGACGCGCCGTTTTCTCGTCGCTGAACGAGGCGTTGAAACCGCGCGCGCTCTTGAACGTACACATCAACAGCGCGAGCTGGAACTCGCAAGCTTGATCGCCGCACAGTGCGCCTTCAAAGCGAAGATCGTGGCCGGAGACGAGCGCGAAGACGCCGGGCGCACCGACGCGCTCTCGCGTCGCATACTTAACTTCGGCCATACCGCCGCCCACGCGCTCGAAGCCGTCACGCGTTACAGGCGTTTTCGTCACGGCGAGGCGGTCGGCTACGGGATGATCGTCGCGGGCGAAATTTCCGAAAGGCTAGGCATGCTGGACGCTTCGGAGTTAGAATCCTTGCGCGCCTGTGTGCGGCTCGCGGGGCGCTTGCCACGCGCGGACGATTTGGACGAGCGCGCGATCTTGCGCGCGATTGACTCGGACAAAAAGAGCATCGGCGGCCACGTCCGCTGGGTGTTGCTCGATGGTATAGGACGGGCGCGGATCGTCTCCGGCCAAGAGGTAGCGCCGCGCGTCGTGCGTGCGGCGCTTCGCGCGGCGGTACGTACCGAACGTCATTGAAAAAAGGAATGAAGATGACTGAAATGAGTCAGGTGCGGGACGAAAATTTCAGCGCGCGGCGAACGGGCGAGCGCGGCAACTCGCGCCTCAACTTTCTCATCGTCGTCGTGGTGGTCGCGGCGGTCGCATACGCGGCTTATCAATACGTCCCCGTCGCCTATCAGGCGTCGCAGTTCAAAGTCTTCATGAAGGACACGGTGGACAACGCGGTCGTCACGGACAAGGACGCGGTGTGGGCGGAAGATCAACTGCGCCGGAGTTTGCCGACTTACGGCGTGCCGCCCGACGCGCTCGTCACAGTCGCCAACCGCGCCTCGCGCCTCGAAGCGCACGTCGAATACACGCTGCCCGTCCCGCTCATCATCACGACTTACAAGTACAAGTTCAACCACACCGTGACCAGCAGCACGCTCTTGTCGGGCGGAGGGTGAGAAAACAAAAGGGCAAAGGGAAAAGGGTAAGGGGTAAAGGAAAAGACGAACACATTGTCGCTTTTCCTTTACCCCTTACCCTTTTCCCTTTGCCCACGCTTTATGCTACAGCGACTTTCGCGCCGAGCGAGCTTTGGAGTTGGACGTAAGCTGTGGGCGCGCTGGCGAGCCATGTGGTCGGGCAGACGCCGCAACGTTCACAGGTGCTGACCGAAGGACACGGCGCGGTTGATTTAGCGATCTGCGCGCGTTCGTGTTCGCGTTGCATGAATTCGCGCCCCAGTCCCGCATCGACGATCTCCCACGGCAGAAATTCTTCGTAGGTGCGCGCGCGGCTCGTGTGGAAAGCGGTATCGAATTCGGTTGCGCGTAAGGCCGCGCCCAGGTCGCCGCCGTTCTGCGCCAACACCTCGATCACGCGGCTGACGGAACGGTCGCCCGACGAAAAGAGCGCCTGCTCGTGCGCGATACGCGCAGACATCGCGCGCACCTCGACGTTCGGAATCCGCGCGAGTTGCTTCGAGACCCACTTCAGACGCCGCTTGAGTTCGCGTTCTTCGCAGATCGGCTCCCACTGGAAAGGCGTGTTCGGCTTCGGCACGAATCCGTTCAAGGCCGGAATGATTTTGCCCACGCGCCCGAAGCGTTTGCCCGCTTCGAGCATACGGTCTTTGATGCGTTCGACGAGCCGCACCATCTCTTCCAAATCCTCGTCCGTCTCCGTCGGCAGGCCGACCATCAGGTAGAGTTTGATCGTCAGCATGCCGCGATCAAAGACCGCGCCGCAGATGTCAACGATCTCGTCGTTCGTCAGATTCTTGTTGATGACTTTCCGCAACCGGTCGGAACCCGTCTCCGGCGCGACCGCGATCTGCTGGTCGCGCGATTCGACGAGCGCGTCCAAAAGTTCGTCTTCGATCTGATCGAGGCGGAGGCTTGAGACGGAGATGCGGAAGTTCATCTCGCGCAAGCCCTGCAAGATTTCGCTGATCTCCGGGTGGTCGCAGACTGCGGTGGATACCAGACCGATCTTGTCGGTTTTGCCGCGCCACTCGGCGGCCTTCGCGAGCACGTCGCGCGCGGGCACGACGCGCGGCGGCCAGTAGTTGAATCCGGCCCAGCAGAAGCGGCATCCTTGCGAGCACCCGCGCGAAATCTCTATCAGGAAACGCTCGCCCATCTCGGCCTCGGGCGCCCAGACGACCGTAGAAGGCGCGAACACGTTTTGCTTACGCAAGCTTTCTGCGATCTCCAGGTCGCCGCGTCGCATCGCGCGCCTGAGAGTCCCTTCCTTCGGATTCTCCGCCGCCACCGCGCGCCCGACTCTCACGGGCACGCCCGGCTGCTTCGGCGTATAAGATTCAATCGAACGGTCGGCGTTGTATTGCACGTCGTAGAGCGAGGGGACGTAGAAGCCGCGCCCGCGCCGCGCGAGTGCGAGCAGCAAGTCTTCCTTCGAGCCTTCGTTCGCGAGTATCGAATCGACCAACTGCGGCACGAGCACTTCGCCCTCGCCCACGCCGACCACATCCGTGAAATCCGCGATAGGTTCGGGGTTCAGGAACGACGCCGCGCCGCCCATCAAGATCAAAGGATCGTGATGTGTGCGCTCGCGCGAACGCAAGGGGATGCCCGCGAGGCGGAGCATGCGCGCCATATTGAGGTAGTCGGTCTCGAAAGAGATGGAGAAGGCGACCACGTCGAAGTCGCGCACGCTTGTCTGCGTCTCCATCGAGAGGAGCGTCGCGCCGGTCTTCTCATACTCGCGCATCTCCGCCTCGTCCGGCAAAAAGACGCGCTCGCAGGAGACTTCGGGAATTTGGTTGAAAATTTCGTAAACCGCGTGAAAGCCGAGGTTCGCCATCCCGACCGCATAAACGTTCGGGTAGCACAGCGCA
The DNA here is from genome assembly GCA_035296385.1 of Pyrinomonadaceae bacterium. Taxonomy (GTDB): domain Bacteria; phylum Acidobacteriota; class Blastocatellia; order Pyrinomonadales; family Pyrinomonadaceae; genus JAIVJZ01. Next base: position 5,249 of record DATHBB010000068.1, read on the forward strand.
ACGCGCAAATTAGCGCCGCGCTTAACGACGTAACCCTCTTCCGTAGAGAGCCGCCTCCTGTAACTTTCGACGATTTTCTTCATTAAAAAGCTGTCAGTTGTCCGTGGTCAGTAGTCAGTTGTTGGCCTGTATTTGATGCAGAATCTAGGCTTTAGGAGGCTTCCCGGCATAGACAAACAACGGACAACGGACAACTGACCGCTGATGAATTACTGACCAATTACGGCCTCGTGCCCTCTATAAACGCTTTCAGTTTGCGCGAACGCGACGGATGACGCAACTTGCGGAGCGCCTTCGCCTCGATCTGGCGTATGCGCTCGCGCGTGACGGCGAAGTGCTGCCCGACCTCTTCGAGCGTGTGTTCCGAGCCTGTTGTGCCAAGCCCGAAGCGCATTTTGATGACTTTCTCCTCGCGCGGCGTGAGCGTTGCGAGCACCTCGTCCGTGATCATGCGCAAATTCGACGCGACGACCGCGTCCGCCGGATTCAAAATCGACCTGTCCTCGATGAAGTCGCCGAGGTGCGAATCTTCCTCCTCGCCGATGGGCGTCTCCAGAGAAATCGGCTCTTGCGCGATCTTCAACACCTTGCGCACCTTCGACACGGGAATGTCCATCTTGCGCGCGATCTCCTCGCTCGTCGGCTCACGCCCGAGTTCCTGCACGAGCGAACGAGAGGTTCGAATCAGTTTGTTGATGGTCTCGATCATGTGCACGGGGATGCGTATGGTGCGCGCCTGATCGGCAATCGCGCGCGTGATGGCCTGGCGAATCCACCACGTCGCGTAGGTCGAAAACTTGTAACCGCGCCGCCACTCGAATTTGTCCACGGCCTTCATCAAACCGATGTTGCCTTCTTGAATGAGGTCGAGAAATTGCAGGCCGCGATTCGTGTACTTCTTCGCAATCGAAACGACGAGACGCAGGTTCGCCTCGATCAGTTCGCGCTTGGCCTGCGCCGTCTCGTGTTCGCCGACGACGATTGATTGGAGCGAACGCCGAATTTCGACGGGCGTGATGAGCGTGTCGGCTTCGACCTGTTGAAGTTTGCGCCGCGCCGTCGCGATGTGCCGCTTGCAGTCGCGCTCGTCTTCCGGCTTGAGTCGTCGCCTGCCGAGCCGCTCGGTGTATTTCTCTATATCGCGCTCGGCGCCCCGCACCTCTTTGGCGACTGCGCGGATCGCCCCGATCATGCGCTGGCGCGCGCGCTCCGTCAGGTTCAACTGTCTGATCTCCTGCGCGATTTCAAGGCGCATGCGCGCGACATTCCGGCGCAGGCGCAACAACTTTTTCGAGCGTGTGCCGCGCGTCAACGCCTGCTCGGCGCGCAGCCGTTCCCAGTCTTTGAGTCCGGCCTTGAAGTGCTTGCGGATGTTGGCGATGCCTTCGACCGTCCACTGGTGATACTCGTCGGCCTTGTCCTCAAGCCCGGTCAACTCGGCCTGCTCGGAGAAGGTCACGACATCGCGGATGCTGATCTTATCGGCGATGAGACCCGCTCGACCGGCGCACGTGGTCCACGTACAACATCGCCGCCCTGTGGATCGGGATGAGCGTGGTCGTCACGACCTACACGCTCGCCTCGGGGCTGATGACCCAGGGGATGACGTGGCGCCAGGCCATGTTCACGATCCTCCTCGGCAACGTCATCGTGCTCGTCCCGATGGTGCTCAACGCGCACGCCGGCACGAAGTACGGGATCTCGTTCCCGGTGCTGTGCCGCGCCGCGTTCGGGGTGCGCGGCGCGAACGTCCCGGCGGTGCTGCGCGCGGTCGTCGCGTGCGGGTGGTTCGGCATCCAGACGTGGATCGGCGCCCTGGCGCTGGACACGCTGGTGCGGGCGGCGTGGCCGGGGTGGGCGCAGGTGCCGGGCGCGACGTGGATCGCCTTCGCGGTCTTCTGGGGGCTCCAGGTCGCGATCATCCTCCGCGGCACCGAGGGGATCCGGGTGCTGGGGAGCTGGTCGGCGCCGCTGCTGCTCGCCGGCGGGGCGCTCCTCCTCTGGTGGGGCGTCACGCACGGCGGCGGGCTGTCGAACGTGCTCGCCCGGTCCGAGCGGCTGCAGCAGGGGCGCGGCTCGTTCTGGGCGCTCTTCCCGGCGGCGCTGACGGCCAACGTGGGCTACTGGGCGACGCTCAGCCTCAACATCCCGGACTTCACGCGCTACGCGCGCAGCCAGCGTTCGCAGGCCCTCGGCCAGGCCCTCGGCCTGCCGACGACCATGACCGCGTTCGCGTTCATCGGCGTCGCGGTGACCAGCGCGACCGTGGTCATCTTCGGGGAGCCGATCTGGGACCCGGTGGTCCTCGTGACCCGCATCGGGAGCGCGGGGGTGATCGCCTTCGCGGCGCTCGTGGTGGTCGCCGCCCAGCTGACGACGAACATGGCGGCGAACGTCGTCTCGCCGTCCAACGACTTCTCGAACCTGAGCCCGCGCCGCATCAGCTACGTGGCCGGGGGGCTGATCACGGCCGTCCTCGGCGTCGTGTCCATGCCGTGGAAGCTCTACTCCGACGCGGCGGCCTACATCTTCACCTGGCTGCTCGGCTACTCGAGCCTCATGGGCGCGCTCGGCGGGATCCTCATCGCCGACTACTGGGTGGTACGTCGCCAGCGGCTCTCCGTCCCCGACCTGTTCCGCGAGCGCGGGGCGTACACCTACCGCGGCGGCGTGAACCCGCGCGCGATCGCGGCGCTGGTGCTGTCGGTGCTGCCCGTGGTGCCGGGCTTCGCCCGCGCGGCCATGACCCCGGGCGGCCGCGTCGCCGCGCCGGGCCTCGCCGACCACCTGTACGCGTACGCCTGGTTCGTCACGTTCGCGCTGAGCTTCCTGATCTACGTCGTGCTCATGCGCGGCGCCCGCGCGGCCGCCGCGACCGGCGCACGCTGAGCGCGCCCCCAGCCCCCGGAGTCCCGAGCGATGCCCCAGATCGTGAAGTGCGGCCTGATCCAGGCCGCGCACGCCTGCAGCACCGACGAGCCGATCGCGACGATCCGCGAGGCCAACGTCGCCAAGCACGTGGAGCTGATCGAGCGCGCCGGCCGGGAGGGCGTGCAGATCCTGTGCATGCAGGAGATCTTCACCGGCCCGTACTTCTGCGCCGAGCAGAACCCGCGGTGGTACGAGGCCGTCGAGCGCATCCCCGACGGGCCGACGACGCTTCTCATGCAGGAGCTCGCGAAGAAGCACTCGATGGTCATCGTCGTGCCCATCTACGAGGAGGAGATCGCCGGCGTTTACTACAACACGGCGGCCGTCGTGGACGCCGACGGCAGGTACCTCGGCAAGTACCGCAAGAACCACATCCCGCACGTCAACCCGGGCTTCTGGGAGAAGTTCTACTTCCGCCCGGGCAACCTCGGCTACCCCTGCTTCGACACGGCCTACGCGCGCGTCGGCGTCTACATCTGCTACGACCGGCACTTCCCCGAGGGCGCACGCGAGCTGGGGCTCAACGGCGCCCAGGTCGTGTTCAACCCGTCGGCGACGGTCGCGGGGCTCTCCGAGTACCTGTGGAAGCTGGAGCAGCCCGCGCACGCCGTGGCGAACGCCTTCTTCGTGGGCGCGATCAACCGGGTGGGCCGCGAGGCGCCG
>DATHBB010000069.1:0-10334 GCA_035296385.1 Pyrinomonadaceae bacterium
ACGCGGCTTCTCACTCATCGAACTCTTGATCGTCGTCGCGATCATCGGCATCATCGCCGCCATCGCCATCCCCAACCTCCTCGCCTCCAAGCGCTCCGCTAACGAAGGCTCCGCCATCGGTTCCGTGCGCTCCATCAACACCGCCGAATCCACTTACTTCACCACCACCGGCGAGAATTTGAACTACGGCGACCTGACCGCGCTGCAAGGTGCGAGCCTCATCGACAGCGTGCTGGCGAGCGGCACGAAGAGCGGCTACATCTTCACGGTCGTCCCCGTCGCTCCGGCGGCTGGCACGGCGGCCCAGTACGAAGTGAAGGCGCGCCCCGTCTCCTCCAACGCCATCACCGGCACGGGCACGCGTGGTTTCTACTCGGACGAGTCGTCGGTCATCTACGGCTTGCCCGGCGCAGCCGCTCCTGTCCGCACCGCGACCGGCGCAACCGGCACCCCCATTCAGTAACTTGAGCTAGAGACTCAAACATCACCATTAAGAAACTGCGGAGGCGGGATTGAGTTTCCGCTTCCGCAGTCTCTTTTGCGCGGGCACGATGCGGGCTCATTGACCCGTGTGATATTCTCCACCGCGTTTGTTAATCCGGCAGACGCGGTTTCACAACATCTTCGACCTCGTTCGTCATGTTCCCTGAAGCCATCACTCCAAACCAACGCTTGACACTCAAGACGACGCAGCACAACGCGAGCGCCGGAGAAGAGTCCGCGACGCCTACGACGCCACAACAGCGCGGCTCATCCCTCAAGCGCGTCGCCTCAATCGCGCGCAACGCCTTCCGCGAGGCCGTGCGCGACCGCGTGCTCTACAACCTCGTCTTCTTCGTCCTCCTCCTGACCGGCGGCGCGATCTTCATCGGCGACCTCTCGGCGGCTCAGGAAGCCAAGATCATCGTTGACATGTCGTTGAGCGCGATGCTCCTGTTCGGCGTCTTCATCGCGATCTTCGTAGGCGTCGGGCTGGTCTATAAAGAACTTGAGCGGCGCACGGTTTACGCCATCTTCGCGAAGCCCGTCGGGCGCGGCGAATTCCTCGTCGGCAAATATCTCGGCCTGTGCCTGACGCTCGCCGTCAACGTCGCGGTGATGGGTGCGGGCGTCTCGCTCGCGCTGCTCTACGTGCGCGGCGGCTACGACCCTTTGGTCCTGAGCATCTGGCCTGCCGTCATCCTGATCTTCGTCGAGTTGATGATCATCGTCGCGGTCGCGCTATTGTTCTCGTCCTTCTCTTCGCCCGCGCTCTCGGCCTTGCTCACCTTCGCCGTCTTCGTCATCGGCCACTTCAGCGCCGACATGAAACTGCTCGCCGCTTCGACCGGCACTACGGGAGCGAAAATCTTCTTTGGCGCGCTCTACTACCTGCTCCCCAACCTCTCGCACTACACCGTCATCACCGACGCAGGGCACGGCATCGCGCCCGCGCCCGCCGCCTTCGCCGTCGCCATACTCTACGCGTTCGTCTATATCGCCGTCCTGCTCGCGGCCTCGATCCTCATCTTCAACCATCGCAACTTCAAATGACAGGCACAACGCAAACAAAGACGAAAGGCGACGCGCGCGACGAGGTCGGCGACGGGCGGCAACGTGGACGGCGTTTGAAGCCGCGCGAGTTCGCGCTGGTCCTCGTCATCGTCTGCGGACTCGGCGCGTCGGCGGGGATGGCGCGCTGGTTGGAGTTGCGTCGCCCGCCCGTCGAAGCTCTGTCTGAGCGCGATCTTGATGAGTTGTACTTGAAGCCCGCACAGGCGCGACGCCTCGCGCTCGGCTTCAACGCGATGGCCGCCGATTGGTACTGGATGCGCTCGCTCCAATACGTCGGGCGGAAGGTGACGGCGCACAAGGGCGCGATCCAGATTGACGACTTGAGCGCGCTGCAACTGAGAATCCTCGCGCCGCTCCTTGAGAATGCGACCACGCTCGATCCGCAGTTCCTCGCCGCCTACGAATACGGCGCGGTCGTGCTTCCGGCGGTCGATGTGGAAGCCGCCATCAAGTTGGTCAGAAAAGGCATCGACGCCAACCCGCGCGCGTGGCGTCTGCACAGTTATCTAGGCTACATCTACTGGCAGCGGAACCGCTTCGAGGAAGCCAGCGCGGCGTATGCCGCCGCCGCGCGCATAGAGGGCGCGCCCGCTTGGCTCGCGGCGATGTCGGCGCAGATGGCGACCAAAGGCGGCAGCCGAGACACCGCGCGCGCCATCTACCAGAGCATGTACAAAGAGACGGACGACGAGCAGATGAAGCGGCTCGCGCTCTCGCGCCTCCTCCAGATTCAATCGCTCGACGAGATGGACGCGCTGCGCGCCGTCGTCGCAGCGCACCGCGCGCGCACGGGCAGATGCCCGCAGATGTGGCGCGAAGTCGCGCCCGCCGTGCGCGCCGCGCGTTTTCAAGTTGATGCCTCCGCCGCGCCGCTCGACCCTTCGGGCGTGCCTTACACGATCAAGCAAGACGGTTGCGAAGTGGAACTCGGCGAGCGCTCGGAGATCATTCGCAAGTATTGAGCATGAACGAAAACGAAATTCGTCCGAGTGACGGGAACGTTCAGTTGAGTGAAGGATAGAAAAGATGACAGCCGCAATCGAGATCGACAATCTGACGAAGGACTACGAGGTGGGCTTCTGGCGCAAGCGCAAGGTGCGTGCGCTCGACGGCCTTTCGCTCGCGGTCGAAGAAGGCGAAATCTTCGGCTTCCTCGGCGGCAACGGCGCGGGCAAATCCACGACGATGAAACTCCTCATGCGCCTCATCTTCCCCACAGACGGGCGCGCGCGCATACTCGGTCGCGACACCGAAGACATCTCCACGCACGCCTCCATCGGCTATCTCCCCGAACATCCCTACTTTTACGACTACCTCACCGCGCGCGAGTTTCTCGAATACTGTGCCGAACTGTTCGGCTACACGCGCCGCGACTGCCGCGCGCGCGCCGCTTCGATGCTCACGCTGGCGCGTCTCGAAGAGAAAAGTTGGGACAAGCAACTGCGCAAGTTCTCTAAAGGGATGCTCCAGCGCGTCGGACTCGCGCAGGCTCTCGTCAACGATCCTTCGGTCGTCTTTCTGGACGAACCGATGAGCGGCCTCGACCCAATCGGGCGGCGCGAGGTGCGCGACCTCATCGCACAGCTTCGCACGCAGGGCACGACCGTCTTCTTCTGCTCGCACATCCTCGCCGACATCGAAGTGCTCTGCGACCGTGCGGCCATCCTCCAGAAAGGTCGCCTCGCGCACGTCGGGCGACTCGCAGATTTGCGACAGGTGGCGGGCGACACGCGCGCGATGGAGATCGTCTGCGCGGGCGCGAACATCACGCGCCTGAAATCGGAGTTGGAACATGTGCAGGGCGCGCGCCTCGTGCCGACGCCGGGCGGCGCACGGCTCGAAGTCCGGAGCGAACAGGATGTTGACGCCGCGCTCGGGGCCGTGCGCGCAGCGGGCGCAAGCCTCGTCTCCGTCCAACCCGTCGGCAACCCGCTCGAAGAACTTTTTACGAGCCACAACTGACGCGCGCCGTCGCCGCAAAACTTTTCACGCGCGACGGGAATTTCGCGCGTAACGACTACATCGAATTTCGTTCGTCAACTGACATGGAAGCAATCACAATTCATTACAAACTCTCCGAGAAAGAATACCTCGACGCCGCGCGCCTCATCTTCTTTCCCAAGCCGGTGGAGTGGAAGCTGCGCGCGGCTTCGGCCTGCGTCCTGATCCCGCTCGGCTTCTTCGGGCTGGCACTCGGCGCGGGCTTTGAACTCCTGCCCGCCGTCGGCATCGCCCTCGCGCTCCTGCCGCTCCTCGTCTATCTCTACTTCTTCCACTTCGCAGTCGTCGCGCGCCGCTGCTACAAAGGCGACCGGAAATTCCGCGACGCCATGACCGTCACCTTCAGCGACGAACAGATCGCGGTGCAGACGAAACACGTCGAGTCGAAAGTGAGTTGGGAGTTGTACACGGACGTGCTGGAAGGTGAAACTTGTTACGCGCTCGTTTACGGGAAAGACATACGGATGGCGTCCATGATCCCGAAGCGCGCGTTCCGCAGCAAGAAACAGCACATGGCATTTCGCGAACTCGTCGGCGCGCTGTTTACCAAAGCGTTGCCGCTGCGACAGGTCGGCGACGGCGCCGATGATTCGCACGAAGAGGAGCGCGAATATCAACCCGCGCGCTTCGAGCCGCCCGACTGGCGATAGACTTATCCCCGACTTTTACGCCCGCCGCTTCGCTGCAACTACGACAACTACTGCTTGAACTTCACGCCCGTCAGTTCGACGCGTATGTTGGCGCGCACGTCGTCCTTCTTGAAGCCTTCCATCCTGATCGGCACTTCCAGGACCTTGTTCGGTTCGAGTTCGGGCTGGCGGTTGGGGATGGCGATGACGGTGCGCTGCTGAATCGCGTTGCCCGCCAGATCGACGACCGTAGCCTGCAACTCCAGACCGTTCACGGTGCGCCCCGTGAAGTTGCGCACCTTCGGCGTCATGTTGATGACAACGTCGCCGATGGCGCGCGTCGATTCGAGCGCGTGGTCGTCGGGGTTGAAGTCCACGATCAGGCGCTCGCGTATCTGCGCGAATTCGGGCGCGTCGGAGCGAATCGCGTCCGCGAGTCGCGGCTGCTGAGTCGCGCCGTTCGACCCCGAGCGCGTCGCCCAAAACACGAGCGCCGCGATCAGGATCGCGCTCACAATCGCCGCAATGATGAAGATTTTCCGACGCGAGGCGTCGTCCGTATCGATGTTTGATTTAACAGCAGACATAACTTTGTAAGTGACAGGTGACAAGTGACGAGTGACAAGTCAGAACTCAGAGCGCGTGGATTTTATCTCGTCACCTGTCACTTGTCACTCGTCACTGTTCCTGTCATCCGGTGCGTGCGCGCAGACTCGACCGGCCTGAATTGAGCGCGCCCGCCTGCTCTTTGTCGGGCGCGGCAGCGGCGGAGGTCGCAGTGGCGGCGTCCTGTATGAGCGAACCCGTGCCGGTGCGCGGTCGCGCGTTGAGCGGCCAGACGATGCGGAAGTGGCTGCCTTCGTTCGGGCTGCTCTCCACGGCGATCTCGCCTTCGAGCAGTTCAACGATCTTGCGCGTGATCGCAAGGCCCAGACCAACGCCGCTGTAGGGGCGCGTCAGGCGGTCGTCAACTTGCCGGAATTCGTCGAAGATGAAACTGAGCGATTCGGGCGAGATGCCGATCCCTGTGTCGCTCACCTCAAGGAACCAGCGCGCGTCATCGAGCGGCGCGGCGACGATGCGGATCGTGCCCGACGCCGTGAACTTCACGGCGTTGCTCACGAGATTGGTGAGCACCTGCGAGAGCTTGTGCCGGTCGGTCACGACGTAGCCGAGTTCGGGCGAAACTTCCGCTTGCAGTTGGACGTGCTTCTCATCTGCCTCGGAGGCGAAGTTGCGCACGATCTCTTCGGTCACGGCGGCCACTTCAACGTTTTCGAGATGCAGGGCGGAGCGTCCCGCTTCGAGACGCGAATAGTCGAGCAGGTCGTTGACGAGTTCGAGGAGCGAGCGTGCGTTGCGCCCCATGCGCTCGACGGCCTCCGATTGCAGGGGCGCGAGCGGCTGGCGGCGGTCGCGTTCCAACAACTGGCACAGGCCGATGATGACGTTCAGGGGCGTGCGCAGTTCGTGCGAGACGTTGGCGACGAAGGCCGACTTCAAACGGTCGTGCTCGCGCAGGCGACCGTACGCGCCCATCAACTCTTTGTACTGCCTGACCTCCGGCGTGATGTCGCGGAAGACGGCGACGACGCCCTCTCGCCTGCCGCCTTCGCCCGCAAGCGGCGTCGCGCTGACGGCCAGCACGCCCTCTTCGTCGTTCGCGCCGCGCAAAATTTGTACGTGCTCGCCGGAGACGTGTTCGCCGTTCGTCAGCGCGCGTCCGAGCGGCGTCTCCGGGGCGGGCAGAAGGTTGCCATGCAGATCGCGCAAGGCCATGTCAGCGATGAGCGCTTCGACGCCGTCGCGAAACTCGCCCGGCTTGCGCCCGATGATTCTCGCCGCCGCCGGATTGACGCGGTAACGACCGCGCGCGTCAACGATGATGACGCCCTCATCCATCTGGTTGATGACGCTCTCAAGTTCCGCCGCGCGCGACTTCTCTGCGGCGAAAGCGGCGGTCGCCAGTTTCTCCGCGCGCACGCGCTTCGAGACTTCGGAGAGTATCAGGAGCAGATCGCCGCGCTCCTCACTACGCTCGCTCATCGGCCAGAGAATCACGTCCCAGTATTTCGCGCCCTCGTCGCGTTCGGTGCGCTGTTCGTTCGTGCGCGCGACGAGTTCGAGCGGCAGACCGTAGTTGACGAAGGCGCGGCGCGTGCGGCGCACGTCTTCGACCACTTCGCTGAGCACAGCCAGCCCCGCCGCCGCTTCGTACAGGCCGCGCCCCGCGAGCGTCGCCGAGTCGCGCCGTACGATTCCGGCGAAAGCGTTGTTGGCCTTGCGCACGATGAGTCCCGCGTCGAGCACGGCGACGCCGAGCGGGAGGCTGTCGAGCACCTCTTCGATGAACGCGCCCTGCGTGCGCAGTTCGTTGAACTTCGTCTCCAGACTCGAAGCCATCACGTTGAAGCCTTCGGCGAGAGTGCCGACTTCGTCGTCCGTCTCGACCGCGAAGCGTTCGTGTAGTTGACCCTGCCCGAGCGTCGAAGCGGAGGCGGCGAGGCGGCGCAAGGGCTTCGTGAAACGACCGACCGCCCAGATCGAGAGGAAACTCGAAGCCAGCAGCCCCAGCGCCCACGCCGCCGTGAGCGCGAGATAGGCGCGACCCGCAGGGGTGTGCTGCGCGAGCGGCACGCCGACCGCCACGCTCCAACCGTAGCGCGTACTCTTGCGCTCGCTCGTCAGGCGCTCGACGTTGTCGCTCCACTTCTCCTGATGCACGTCCGCGCCCGCAGCCGGAGGCGCGTGCGAAATGGCAGGCGCGGAAGGTTCGGGCACGATGTTGCCGCGCGCGTCGAAGACGAGTATGGCGGCGTCGGCGGCGGGCGAAGCGTGCTGGCGCAGGCGCGCGTAGAGTTCGGAGGCCGATTTGGGCGCAAGCGTCGCGCCCTCCGAGACGGCGGCGGGACGATTTTCGAGCCACGCTTCGAGCGCGCCTTCGGCGGCGACGGCTTTGATGCGCGCGATGGTCGTGGCCTGTTCGGTTAAATTTTTCTGGTAGCTGTCGAGTTGGAAAAGGCTGATGATGAGCAGGGGCAGAGACAGCACGACGAGCATCACCAAAAGTTTGGTGCGCACGTCGAGCGGGTTGCGAGAGCTTTTGCCATGTTTCATCACGGCTGGTTCAGTTTTCCGGGAAGTCCGTGCGGCGGCGTCTCGGCGGCGGCCAGTGGGAGGTGCGCGTCCGCACCTGCGGGCGCAAACTTGTCGCGTAGATCAGAACCGCCTGCGCGATCATCTCGTCAACGAACAGGTGCGTCCGTCTCAGAGAACCGCGTAGTTCCCGAAAGTCTCCCTCTGCGGTGGCGTCTGGTCTTCGTTCGCGCCACATAAAATCCTGCAATACGTCGCGTAAAATCATCAACTCGCGTGCCACTTCGTCAATCAGACAGCCCTGTTGGAAACGCGCCTGCGAGTGCATGCGAAGGGGACGCACCGCTTCGGCTATTTCGCTGTCGAGCGCAGCGCTATCCAACACACGCGCCAGTTCGTCGAAAATGTCGGGCAGGTAGTCTACGAGTTGGTGATAAGAGAGGAGCGCGGGCAGGTCTGTGCGGCGATCCGTGTAGACGACATCCACGAAGGTGCGCACGAGCGCGGGCTCATGCTGTCTGAGCAGGTCGGCGTAACGTTCGGCCATGGGCAGAGGTTAGAGGTCAGAGGTCAGAGGTTAGAGGTCAGTAAAAGACAGTTTTTGATTTTTACTGACCTCTAACCTCTGACCTCTGACCTCTCATTTAGCTAGGAGTTTCTTCACAAGTGCGTCCAACTCGTCGAAATCTATGGGCTTGGTGACGTATTCGTTGCAGCCTGCGGCGAGGGCGTCGGCGTGGAAATCGTTTGTGTCGTGGGCGGAGACGGCGACGATGGGCACGCGCCCGAGGCCGTCGAGTTCGCGTATGCGGCGCGTGGCGTCGAGGCCGTCGAGGCGCGGCAAACTCAAATCCATCAAGATCAGGTCGGGGCGACTCGACTCGGCCACCTCGACGGCCTCTTTGCCATCCACAGCTTCGACCACTTCGTAACCGCTCATCTCCAGCAACTTTCTCATCATAAAGCGGTTATCGGCGAAATCTTCAACCACAAGGACAGTTAACTTCGAGTTTTCCTGCTCTGCCATTCCCACCCTTCCTGACACGGGGCGCAAAAATTTCAGCGTCCCCAACCCGTCCCCGAACGTATCACTAGCAAACACTCAGATTTTTTGCTAAGATGCCGCATCGAAACGCAACACAAAACGTCGCATCGTTCGGGTTCAATTCGCATAGAGGAGATAGCTTAACACCTCTACGAAACCGGCAGGCTAACCCGACGCGCGAGCATTGTGATCAAAATGAAGCCGATAAAAGCGACCACATACGACACGGATGCCCTCATCGAGTTGGGGCGCGCCTCCGTGCAGGTCGTCCACGACCTAAAAAATCAGATTAACGGTCTCAAACTCTATGCCACGTTTCTGCGCAAGCGCATGGAGAAGACCGAACGCCCTCCCGACGAACTCGAAACCATCAACAAGATCATGGCCGGACTCGAACGCGCCGCCACGGACATGAACACGCTCGTGCGTCTCGGTCGCCCGCTCGAACTACAGCGCCAGCCGCGCCTCGACCTCGCGCAGTTGCTCGCCACGGCCACCGAAGGCGACTTCGCAGCCGTTGCGCACGAGAATGGCGCGTACAAAGGCGACTTCGACCCGGCGGCGCTCTCGGACGCGCTCAAAAACATCCACGCGGGCGCGCGCACGCTCGCCGGGCGAGACGGAGTTTTGCAAGTTAACTTAAGCCGCGAACAGGGCAAGTCGGCTGCTGCTGCGGCAGCGACGACCACGCCGCCGCCGCAACCCTTCGCGCTCATCGAATGGCGCGGCGTCAAATCCGCTGTCGGCGACGGCGATAACGGAGACGCTTTCAGCAATTTTCAAGGCGGCACGGGCTTGCGCCTCGCGCTCGCCGCCCGAATCATTCACGCCCACGACGGCGCGGTCGAACAGGCGTCGGACGCGTTGCGCGTCCGGCTGCCGCTCAGGAACGATGAAGTAGGAACGATGAACGATGAATGAAAAGCAATTTGCTTCCATTCATCGTTCCGCGTTCCTACTTCATCGTTGATTTTTCATCGAGGAGAGCAAAAGGTGGATCGTAAAGACGTACGCATTCTGGTGGTTGACGACGAGGCGATGATGGCCGACTCGCTCAAGCAAAATTTGGTCGAGGAAGGCTACACGGTGGACACGGCGCTGACGGGCGCGGACGCCATCGAACTGTTTGATCGCGGCGCGCATCACGTCGCCATCTGCGACGTGCAACTGCCCGACATGGACGGGCTCGAAGTGCTGCGTCACATCAAGGACGCGCAGCCCGCGACCGAAGTGATCGTGATGACCGGCTTCGGCACCGTGCAGCGCGCCATCGAAGCGACGAAGGCGGGCGCGTTCTGGTTTCTCGAAAAGCCTTTCGAGTTCGAGGTCTTGCTCCCGCTCATCGAACGCGCCGTACAGCACCGCGAGTTGATCGTCGAAACCGAGACGATGCGCCGCAACCTTTCGACCCGCACGGAGTATTTCAACATCATCGGCGCGTCGCGCCAGATGCAGACCATCTACGAGACGATTGAATCGGTCGCCAAGAGTGACGCCAACGTCCTCATCGTCGGCGAATCCGGCACGGGCAAAGAACTCATCGCCAACGCCATCCACTACAATTCCCTGCGCGCGAAAAAACCTTTCATCAAAGTGAACTGCGCCGCGCTCCCCAAAGAACTGATCGAATCCGAACTCTTCGGCCACACCAAAGGCGCGTTCACCGGCGCGCACGCAGACAAAGACGGACTCATACAGCACGCGGCGGGCGGCTCTCTCCTGCTGGACGAAATCGCCGAGATGCCCGTCGAGTTGCAGCCGAAACTTTTGCGCGTCCTGCAAGAGCGCAGCTATCGCAAGATCGGTTCTGAGCGCACTTACGCCGTAGACTTCCGTTTAATCTCCTCGACCAACCGACCGCCCGCCGACGCCATCCGCGACGGCCTCCTGCGCGACGATCTCTTCTACCGCATCTCGACCATCACGATCCACGTGCCCCCTTTGCGCGAACGCACCGAAGACATCCAACTGCTCGCCGAGCACTTCTTCAAAATGTACGCGCGCAAGTA
>DATHBB010000070.1:0-26789 GCA_035296385.1 Pyrinomonadaceae bacterium
CTATCCAACTGAGCTACGGGTGCGCAGACGTCTGTGATGCGCGGCAGGATAGCACAGGCGCGCGTGTTTCGATTAGTGCGACGGGCTAGGCGGGGCGTCGCCGACGAGACCTGCCTGGAATTCGTGGCGAATGAAGCGGACGAGACCGATGATCTGTTCGGAGGTGAGTTTCTTCTCAAAGGCGGGCATGCCGTCGCCGCCTTTGGCGATCTTGCGTGCGAACTGCGCGTCCGTGTGCGTCAGCCCGTGTCCGGTTTTGAAGCTGGGGACGTTGAGCGTGTCGCCTTCGTCGAATTCGACCGCGCCGCCCTCGCCGTTCTCCTTGTGGCAGCGGACGCAAGTTGCGTTGTAGGTCGAGCGCGCGGCGGCGAACTCGTCGGATGGGGAAGCGGCGGTCGCGGCGGTAGTATTAGTAGCGGCGGAAGTCGGAGTCGAAGCTGGATTCGCGTTGTTTGAGTTGCCGTTGAAAACGGTGGTGTTCGTGCTCGCGCAGGAGGCTGCGAAAATCGTGATGGCGGAGATGAGCAGCGCCAGCTTGAGATGCTTCATTGAAACCGTGTCTCCAAAAGATTGCGTGTCGGTAGGTATAACGGGGCGAGTATAACTTAGACGCGGGCGCGTCAGAAAGCGGGGCGGTCGGGAGCGAATAACAGTCCAGATTCGGCGAACGACGGCGCAGGCGAAAACGAAAATTCAGCGCGCGTGCGTCACGAGATAGTAGTTCACGAGCGTCTGGAAGTCTTTTTTGTCCTGCTCCGCCAGATTGACGAACTCGACGCCGAGGCCGACCCCTTCAAGGTTATAAACGACTTTGCCGGTGATGAGTTGTTCGCCGCGATTCGAGAGATAGAAGCTGATATAGACGATGTGTGAGGCGGGCACGGCCTCGGCGGTCTGTATGAAACAGCCGCCGACGCTGAAACTCGTGATGCGATCATGGTTGAGGCATTTCGGCGTCAGCCCCCAATTGATCGGGATCGATGCTTTGACGCGCGGGTGCCTGCGTTTTTCTTTCATATAATGAGGGCGGCTGGCGCGTGAGGCGCGTTGCCGCTGGCGGTCTTCAACTACATCTTAAACGAAATCACGACGCGGCGACAAATTATTTGTTCGATATTTGTAACGCGGCGATAATCAGTTGCTCGAAAATTCGACGCGCGCCGCTCCGCTTTCAAACCTTCGCCGCCATTTGCAATCCCGCACGCGACGCCGCACAATAGTCCTCGCGCCGCTTCTAGTAGCAGATGCTCTTAAATCTTCCCGACACGCGCGAGGAGCGTCGTATCAACGCGATCATTTGAAGGATGAACGACCTATGAGCACCGACAACACGCAGACACCCGCCGCCCGCTCGTCGCTGCGTCTGGCGGATCGAGACGAGCGAGTCGAACAACCCAAGCTGACGTTGCCGCGCCAGTTCGTCAACTTCACTTTCTATCGCGCGCGCCCCGAATGGCGTCTGCTGGACGAAGCGGAGCGCGCGCGCGGCAGGCAGGAATTCGTGGACGCGGTCGCGGAGTTTCGCGGCGAGTTGTTGATCCACACCTATTCGATCACGGGCTTGCGCTCGAATGCCGACCTGATGATCTGGCGCATCGGCTACCAACTCGATCCGATTCAGGAGATGACGGCGCGCATCAACCGCACCGGCTTAGGCCGCTACCTCGAAGCGACGCAATCGTTCCTCTCCATGACGAAACGCTCGATGTACATCGACAAGGACAATCCCGAACACGTCGAAGACCGGCTGCACATCGTGCCCGGCCAGTCGAACTATCTGTTCGTCTACCCGTTCGTCAAGACGCGCGAGTGGTATTCGCGCTCCGTTGAGGAGCGGCAGGAGATGATGGACGAGCACATACGCATCGGCTCGAAGTACCGCTCGGTTAAACTGCACACGACCTACTCGTTCGGACTCGACGATCAGGAGTTCGTCGTCGCCTTCGAGACGGATGAACCGGCGGACTTCCTCGATCTCGTGCAGGAACTACGTGAGACGAAAGCCAGCAGCTTCACCCTGCGCGACACGCCGATGTACACCTGCCGCCAGCGCCCGCTCGCCGAATGCCTCGAAGCGCTCGGCTAGATTGCGACTGGCGAAGTCGTATAGATTTAACTGTCGGAGTGAAGAGATTTTTTGTTTGATGTTCGAGCGCGGCGACCGTAGAGACGATGTGTGAGTCGTTCGGTCGCCGCCTTTTTGCGCTTATGAGTTTTCAATTCAATAAGAAACTACGTTTGAATAAGAAACTTCGCGCGGCGTGGCTCGCAGCCGCGTGCGTGTGCCTCTTGGTCGCGCAAGTGTTTTCGCAACAGACGCCGAGCGCGCCTTCGCAGCAAACGACGAGCGCGCCAGTCGTCGCCGCCGCACAGTCGCCGCCGTCGCCCGAATATCTCTGGTACGAAGCGGAGAACATGCGCGGCTTCTCCTTAGATGCGTTGAACGCTCCGGCCTCGAACCCTTCGTGGGCGATGTTGCCGCGCGCGAGTTCGCCGGGTTGGGGGATGAACGGGCCGGGCGTGTCGGCTGAATGGTCGCAGGGCGGCGAGAGCGAATGGAACTCTGCGGCGGCGAGCGCCGACGAGACGAAGGCGGAGATTTATCAAGACGTGGAGATTCCGCGCGCAGGCCAATACAAGGTGTGGGTGCGCTACGCAGACTGGCTGGGCAAGGCGGAGAACTTCACTCTGCGCATCTCTCAGGGCGGGCGCGAGGTCTTCCGGCACGAGTTCGGCGTGCGCGACAGACTCACGCCGCACGACGAGACCGGCATGTACTGGGGCTGGGCGTTCGCCTGGGACGGGGTGACGGTTAACTCTATCGCGAAGGGCGCGGCGCGCGTCTCTCTGGAGATCACGGACGCGGCGCAGGCGCGACGCCACATAGACTGTTTCGTGCTTACGAGCGACGCCGTTTACACGCCGGAGGGTCGCAGCAAACCTGACTTCGCAGCGATGCGCGTGCTCAGAGACTTTGCGACGCGTGCGACTCAACTTGCGCCGCTCGTCGAAGCGGACGCGACGGGGCAAGTGCCCGCCGCCTGGCGCAGGCCGCTCGTGGCGGGTCGCGATTTCGTGATGCCGTGGAACACTGCGGGCGAGTTCTGGGCGCTCCTCGATCAATCGCCCGACGTGCACCCGCTCTATCCGTTCAACGCCGAACCGCTCGAAGAGTTCATCGCCAAGTATAACGGCAGGCGCGACGTGCCGATCTTTTCGTCGCCGCTCGTCGTGCCGGTCGTCACGCTCGATCAGTTGATGGTTTACTTGCAGGAGGGTCATCCGTTTTTGCGCTACATGCGCGAGAAGCGCGTGCCCTTCGCCGTCATCATCAACTACAGTCAGGCGACCGCCACGGAAGCGCAGGGGCAGGCGGCGTGGAAAGTGTTGAACGGCGAGCTTCGCGATCAATTCATCGGCTGGATTTCGGGCGAGAGCATCGGCTACGTGTGGAACGCCGCAGACGTGGCCGCGTTGAAACTCACGCCCGCCATGCCGCGCCGCGAAGTACTCGAAGCCTACCGCGCTTTCTACACGCGCGCGCTCGACAGGAAATGGAGCAAGCTCTTTCACACGCCGACCGGCCCGATGTGGGACAAGCTCATCGCCGCGCAAGCCACCTCGAACACGACTTACTCGCACGCGCTCGGTCGCTGGGGTTCTAAGATGATCGGGATGGAGACTTCGTCTGTGATGCCTTCGGTGGCGATGCGCGTGGCTTTCAATCGCGGGGCGGCCAGACAGCACGGCGGGACGTTCCTCTATTACCACGCGCCGAACTTCGGCGACACCGCCACCACGTTTACGAAGGTGCAGGACTTCGCAGGCCCCGCGCACTTCTTTCACACGCGCTATGGCACGACGATGGGGCCGTCGCTCTCCTGGTATCGCAAAAGTTATTACCTCTATTACATGGCGGGCGCGTCGGCCATCTATCTCGAACAGGGCAACGATCAGTTTTTCAAACCCGCGCCCGGCGAACACCCCTTCCAACTAAACCCCCTGGGGCGTATCACGGACGAGTTCGTTAATTTCGCGGGGCGGCACAAAGAGCGCGGCACGCCTTACACGCCCGTCGCCTTCCTGCTCGATCCGGCGCACGGCTGGGACATGACCGACTATCCGCAGTGGGCGTTCGGCGTCTCGCCGCCCGACCGCCACGACCGCGCGCTGCGCGAACTCTTCGGCGCGGCATACTACCCCGCGCCCGTCACCGAAGGTGAACCCGCGACCGCCGACCGTCAGGCTTACGTCAACGGCGTCTTCGGCGACATCTTCGACGTGCTCGTCGCTTCGGACGAGGGGCGCGCGGGCGTAGATTCTTACCGCACGGTCGTCGCGGGCGGGCGCATCGAATGGACTCCCGCGTGGACGGAGCAACTGAAAAATTACGTGCGCAAAGGCGGCACGCTCGTCCTCAACTCCGCGCAGGTGAAAGGGCTGCCCGAAGATTTGCTCGGCGTGCGCCCGACGGGCGCGACCGCCGAGGCGGACGACGCGCAGTGTCTCTTGCCGAACGAGTCGGGCACGACGTTGCGCGGCGGCGTTTATCGCTACGAGCGCGTCGAACGGCGCGGCGCGGACGTGTTGATGCAGACGGCGACGGGCGACCCGCTCGTCACTTCGTTCAAATTTGGCAGCGGGCGCGTCATCTATTGCGCCGTGCCCGACCTGCTCGGCCTGGACGAACGGCTCGTGCCCGCCGCCGCGCATCTCTTCGCGCACCTGTTCGCCGAGGCGACTCCGGTGCGCGTGCAGGGAGACATCCAACGGCTCATCAACCGCACCGAGCGCGGCTGGCTCATCACGCTCATCAACAATCGGGGCATCAATAAACCGCAGCAAGGTCTGGCGCAGGTTGATCGCACGGCGAACGTCGAAGTCACACTCTCGCTGCGCGGCCAAGCGATTGCGCAGGCGCGCGAATGGACGCTCGACACTGTGCTCGAAGTGGGACGCGCCGTAGGGGAGAGCGTCGTCAAAATTAATGTCCCGCCCGGCGACGTGAAGATCGTCGAACTCATCGAGCGACGTTAAAAGTTGAAGGATTCGCGTCGCGGCGGCGATTGCATTTCGCGCGGCAGTTCTTTTAGGATAGCGCGGCTTTTGCATCTACAATCTCGCGCGCGCAGGGTTTTACGAACATGAGGGTCGCACGTAAATATTTCGTCAGCGGGGAAGTGCAGGGAGTCGGCTATCGTTTCTTCGCGCAGCGCGTGGCGGCGCGGCATCAGGTGGTCGGCTACGTGCGCAACCTCGCGGACGGGCGCGTCGAAGTTTTGGCCGAAGGCGCGCAGGAGAGCGTCGAGGCGCTCAGACACGACCTCGCCGCAGGCCCCCAATTCGGCCACGTCGAACAGGTCGAAGAACTGAGCCTCGAACCCACAGGCTTATACCCGTCATTCCGTATCGAAAGATGATAAAGCCGTCCGTTGTCAGTGGTCAGTTGTCCGTTGTTTGTGGCAACCACGTAAGCTGCTGGAGATTCAAGCGAACAACTGACAACGGACAAAGAACAACTGACAAACCTATGGACAATCTCAAAAAAATGATCCGCGAAGTGCCGGACTTCCCGAAGCCCGGCATCAATTTCTACGATATCACGACGCTCCTGAAAGAGCCGGAAGGCTTGCGCCTGACGGTGGACGCGCTCTCCTCGCAGTTCAGGGACGAGAAAGCCGATGTCGTGCTCGGCATAGAGGCGCGCGGCTTCATCTTCGCGCCCGCGCTCGCCTACCACTTGAACGCGGGCTTCGTGCCCGTGCGCAAGCCGAAGAAACTGCCCGCCGAGACGGCGCGCGTGTCCTACGCGCTCGAATACGGCGAGGACACTCTGGAGATTCACCGCGACGCCGTCACGCAGGGGCAGCGCGTCATCATCGCCGACGATCTGCTCGCCACGGGCGGCACGGCGCGTGCGGCGGTTGACCTGGTCGAGAGTCTGGGCGGCGTAGTCGCCGGATTAGTCTTCGTGGTCGAACTGGAATTCCTGCCCGGTCGCGCAAAACTCGCGGGCTACGATGTGCGCTCGCTGATCAAGTATCAATCTTGAGCGTGCTGGCAGTTAACTCTTCAACGTGCTTCTCCCAAGTGAAATCACTGGCCCATCTGATGAGCTTTTGCTGCCCGTTCCGCACAGAGTCGAGTCTTAAACATCCGGTGCCGGAACACACTTTGAACGGGACGACATAGAGAGAGTCCGTTAACGGATAATAGATGGCAAAGTAATCAACTTCTGATTCCGTGTAGCGGCGTGTTGCATAAGGGTGCGCTTCTCTCACTCTGCGCTTGGTTTTGTAAAGAATACAGCCCTTACGAAGCCATCCCGTTTTAACCTGAATTTTGTACAGGCTGGTGCCGGAATCCACAATCAAATCGTAAGGAGCACCCGCCCCAAAGGGAATCGCCACGGTGAAACCGGCTCGCAGGTATGCGGCCATGACAATACTTTCGCTGATGTTGCCCCGATCATAAGTCGTGCTTTTCATCGCTTCGCTCCAACTCTCCAGTTTCAGGCAACGTTTGTTGCGAAGTCAGGCGCGCGCATTCAACCATCCTTGCCATCACTCCACAGCATTTGCCATAATCATCCCCTGCTGGGCCTGTAGCTCAAAGGATAGAGCACAATCCTCCTAAGATTGGGGTTGGAGGTTCGAGTCCTCCCAGGCTCATCTTTATTCAAAGTCAGCTTGAGTCGAAAAAACTCTCGCACGTTAGAATCGCGCCGGGAGCACCAGTTTTTTGCCCGCCTTCGTCAAGTCAACCGACTTAGAAATCGCCCCGTTATTCTTTGTTGCCGCCGTTTGCGCTGACGTGTGAGACGGCGGAGGCGGAGAGGAAGCCTAAGAGCGAGCCGAGCACGATGTTGAAGGATTGCTGGCCGAGCGCCTCTTTCTTCTTGTGCTCGGCGGCCTCGTCTTTGAGCACGTCTATGATGAAGGCTTTCGAGGCTTCGTCCGTGATGGAGATGGCGTAGGTGTCTGCCGAACGGTTCAAGGCCGGATTCACGTCGCGGTTGAAGAAGGCGATGTAGGCCGTGCCGACGAACAGCGCGAGATAGACGAAGAGGATCGCCCACCACAGGCGGCTGCGCGTGCTCACGTTCATCTCCGGCACTTTCGCCTCTGTGATCGCGTTATCGGGTTCGGGGTTCTGCGGGGTTTCCTCAGGCATGGCGTCATCTCCTCCGGCAAGCATCGTGTGAACTGCTGACAACGCGGGGCAGCTTAATACTTCACACACGCAAGCGCAAAAATAATTTTCTTGTCGCGCACTGCGCCGAGCGGGTAGAATCCCGTTCGCCTTTCATTCGATATAAATTTATGAGCCGACGGGGTGGTGTCCTTCGTGAATACAATCGTTGCATCCGTACTGTGGCCGGATCGCTCGACCAAGTGGGCGCGTCCGCTGTTTCTCGCCTCCGTCTCCGCGGGTTTCCCTTCGCCCGCGGAGGACTACATCGAAGGGCGCCTCGATCTCAACCGGCATCTCATCAAGCATCCGGCGGCCACCTTCTTCGTGCGCGTTGCGGGCGATTCGATGATCGGCGCGGGGATTCACCCCGGCGACATACTCGTCGTCGATCGCGCGCTGGAGCCGCAGGACTCGAACGTCGTCATCGCGGTCGTTGACGGTGAACTGACCGTCAAACGCATCTCGCAGCGACACGGCAAACTCTTCCTCGTGCCCGACAATCAGGCTTACGAACCGCTTGAGATTCTGGAGGAGATGGAATTTGAAGTGTGGGGCGTCGTCACGAGCGTCATACACAGCCTCTGAATCCGTCATCTCCGAGTGAGGCGCGCCTGCTATGCGTCGCAACATCTTCGCACTCGTTGACTGCAACAACTTCTACGTTTCGTGCGAACGCGTCTTCAATCCGGCGCTCGCCGAACGTCCCGTCGTCGTGCTGTCGAACAACGACGGCTGCGTCATCTCGCGCTCGGAAGAGGCGAAGGCGGCGGGCGTGAAGATGGGCGCGCCGCTCTACCAGGCGCAAGCCTTGCTCGACGCGCACGAGGCCGCCGTCTTCTCTTCAAACTATGCGCTCTACGGCGACATGTCGCGCCGCGTGGCCGAAACGCTCGAAGAGTTCACGCCGGAAGTTGAGATGTATTCGATTGACGAGGCGTTTCTAGACCTGCGCGGTTTCGACGAAGCGAAGTTGAACGTACTCGGCCAGCGTATGCGCGAGACGATCAAACGTTGGACGGGCATCCCCGTCTCCATCGGCATCGCGGAGACGAAGACGCTCGCCAAAGTCGCCGTCGCTGTTGCCAAGCGCTCGGAGAAGGCGCGCGGCGTAGTGAATCTCGCGGAGTCGGCTTATCTGGAACATGCGCTGGCGCGCGTGAAGGTGGAACAGGTGTGGGGCATCGGGCCGAACTACGCGCGGCGTCTGAAAGCGGCGGGCGTCAAAACCGCGCTTGATTTGCGCGACGCAGACTCGCGCCGCTGGCGCATGCGTGCGGGCATCACGCTTGAGCGCGTCATCCTTGAACTACGCGGCACGTCCTGTCTCCCGCTCGCGCTCTGCCCGCCGCCGCGCCGCAGTCTCACCGTCTCGCGCTCGTTCGGCGCGCACGTCGAAACGCTCGCAGACTTGCGCGAGGCCGTCGCCACCTTCGCGTCGCGCGCGGGCGAAAAACTGCGACGTCGCAATTTGGTTGCGAACGCTCTCGTAGTCTTTCTCTCCACCAGCCGCTTCGCGTGCGAACCGCTCTACGCGCCGTCTGCAGCCGTCGCGCTGCCGTGCGCCACGAGTTACACGGCTGATCTGATACGTTATGCGCATCGCGCGCTCGACAGAATTTACCGCGCGGATTGTCGCTTCAAGAAGGCGGGCGTCATGCTCTTTGAACTCGTGCCCGCCGCGCCCGTCCAACAAAACATGTTCGTCTCGACCGAGCGCACGCGCCGCCTGATGGAGACGCTCGACCGCATAAACGCGCGCATGGGCAGCGACACCATCAGCTACGGCGCGCTCGGCCTACAGCAGCGGCGGCGCGCACGCTGGCAAGGTTTGTGCGACAGGCGCTCGCCGCGCTGCACGACACGTTGGGACGAACTACTCTCCGTCTGAGCGCCGTATGCTGCCGCCGCTCGCGCCACGCGCCGGATTATCCGCGTAAGTTAAATGCGCGACGGTCGCGCCCCAGCCGCCGGATTGTGGCGGCGCGTCCGTCCACTCGCGTATGAAGGGCGTGCGCGCGAGAATGCCGTGTACGAGACGACGCTGCACGCCCTGCCCCTTGCCGTGAATGATGCGCACGCTGCGAAACCCCGCGCGCCGCGCTTCCGCCAAATACTCTTGCACGGCGCGTTCAACGTCGCGCGGCGCGATGGTGTGCAAGTCGAAAACGTCCGTGATCTCTAACGTGACGGGTTCGGGGAACGGGTTGTCGGGATCAAACTCGTCGTCGTCCGCGTCGGCTGAGAAGCCGGACTCGACGGCCTCACGCTGCTCGCGTGCGTGCGGCGCAAACAGAGTTTTTATCAGGTCGAGCAGGGACATCGTTCGTGCGCAAAAGGCTTGCCCGGCAAAGTCTAAGATGCGTCTTAGATGAGTTTCAGATGAGTTTCAGATGAGTCTTAGCATACCTTGACACCCGCCGCTAGCGCACCGTAAACTCGCGCTCTTCCAAGTCATAAATTTTTTCGTGTTGACGGGTAGAGCGCCGTTGAGCGCGGCAGTTCTAATTTATAACGGCAAAATTCTGTCTCAAGTTTGAAAGGATGAAAAGCGATGGGTAAGCGAAACAAGATCACGGTGGTGGGCGCGGGCAACGTCGGCGCGACCGCCGCGCACTGGCTGGCGAGTAAGGAACTGGGCGACGTGGTGCTCGTTGACATCGTCGAGGGCATGCCGCAGGGAAAGGCGCTCGATCTGGCGCAGGCCGCCCCCGTCGAGGGCTTCGACGCGCGCATGCTCGGCTCGACCAACGACTACTCGCTGACGAAAGACTCCGACGTGGTCATCATCACGTCGGGACTCGCGCGCAAGCCGGGCATGAGCCGCGACGATCTGTTGAAGACGAACGCAGGCATCGTCTCGTCGGTCGTGGACGAGGTGGTCAAGTATTCGCCCGACTCGATCCTGATCATCGTCTCTAACCCGCTCGACGCGATGTGTCAGGTGGCATTGAAGCGTTCGGGTTTTCCTAAGCATCGTGTGATCGGGATGGCGGGCGTGCTGGATTCGGCGCGCATGCGTTGTTTCCTCGCCGAGGCGCTCGACGTGTCGGTCGAGAACGTGACGGCCTTCGTGCTCGGCGGGCACGGCGACACGATGGTTCCGCTGCCGCGCTATTCGACCTGCGCCGGAATCCCCATCACCGAACTCTTGCCGAAAGAGCAGATCGACGCCATCGTCAAACGTACGGCGGGCGGCGGCGCGGAGATCGTCGGTTTGCTCAAGACCGGCTCGGCTTACTACGCGCCTTCGTCCGCGAGCGTCGAGATGACGGAGGCGATCTTGAAAGACAAGAAGAAAATCCTGCCCTGCGCGGCTTACCTCGAAGGCGAGTACGGCATCAACGGCCTCTATGTCGGCGTGCCCTGCAAGCTCGGCGCGCGCGGCCTCGAACAGATCATCGAGATCAATTTGACCGCCGAAGAACGCATCGCCTTGCAGAAGAGCGCGGCGTCCGTGCAGGAACTCATCGACGTGCTCGGCATTTAAGACAGGCGAGTACGTTTCATTTTGAGTCCCGTAGGGACGTTTGAAAATAGCCCAGCGATTTATCGCTGGGCTAAAGCAGATGAAAACATATAGAGTCCCGTAGGGATGATTGAATGAATCGTTCAATCGTCCCTACGGGACTCAAATTATTTCCGCGTAATTGTTCCCAGCACTAAAGTGCTGGGCTATTATCAAACGTCCCTGACGGGACTCCGAAATTCGTCAAGCGTTTCTAAGCGACTCTGAAATTCGCCAATCGTTTACTCGTTATCACACGATTCAAAATGTTCGAGGACAACTTCGTGCGCCCACTTCAAGTCTCCCTTCGCCTGACGTGCTGCCTGCTGTTTCTGTCACAACTCCTCTGCGTCGCTCACGTTGACGCGCAAACAAATGCGCAAACAAAGGTCGTATCCGTTCCAAAGTTCAACTTGACGAAGAGCGGACTTGAACTCGAACGCGCGGCGCACGCGGGCGCGTTCTACGCCGTCACGGGGCGACGCGCCGCAGCCTTCGGCTACGAGCACCGCGCTCTCGAAGCGTGGGTCTACCCGTTGAAGATTCTGGACGATTTCCGACTGTCGTTCCAGATCGAAGGCTACCCGCTTGAGTTCGCGGGCGCGGACACGCTCGCGCGCATACGCGTCCGCCCGGAAGCGACGACCTTCACCTACTCGCACGCCGCCTTCACCGTCCGCCAGACGATCTATGCGCCCTTGGATGAACCGGGCATCGTCATGTTGCTCGACGTTGAGAGCGCGCTGCCGCTCACGGTCAACGTCTCGTTTCGCCCGCGCCTGCGCCTCTCCTGGCCTGCGGGGTTGATGACCGGCAGCCTCAACTGGGACGAAAAGACGAACCTCTATTTCATCTCCGAAGAGACGCGGCGTTACACAGGCGTAGTCGGCTCGCCCGCCGCGCGCGACGTGTCGGAGATGCCGTATCAGGAGGAGCCGCGCGACGTGCCCGCGCGCTTTCGCATAGAAGTTCCGGCGGGCGCACAGGGTTCAAACTTCATCCCCATCATCATCGCCGGAAGCGTCGAAGGACGCGCGGGGGCGAAAGCTGCTTATGATCGTCTGCTCTCGTCCGCACAGTCTCTCTACGAACGAAACGTCGAGCATTACCGCCGACTCGAAGCTGAGACGCTCGCCGTCTCGACGCCGAACAGGGAACTGGACGAAGCGTTCTCGTGGGCGAAGGTCGGCGTGGACAAGGGCGTCGTGACGAATCCTTTGCTCGGCACGGGACTCGTCGCGGGCTATCGCACGTCGGGCGAATCGGAGCGACCGGGTTTCGCCTGGTTCTTCGGGCGCGACGCGCTCTGGACTGCGCTCGCCATCAACTCCTACGGCGATTTCCAGACGACGCGCTCCGCGCTCGACTTCCTCAAAAAATTTCAACGCGCCGACGGCAAAATCCCGCACGAGATTTCGCAGAGCGCGTCGCTCATCCGCTGGTTCACCGATTACGAGTACCCCTGGGCGAGCGCCGATGCCACGCCGCTCTACGTCATCGCGCACGCAGATTTGTTCCGCGCGAGCGGCGATCTCAAATTCCTGCAAGCCAACTGGGACTCGATTCAAAAAGCCTATCGCTTCACGGAAGCGACCGACACGGACGCGAACGGCCTTGTCGAGAACACGAAGTTCGGGCACGGCTGGGTGGAAGGCGGCGGCCTCTATCCCGTGCACGAAGAGATTTACATGCAGGGACTCTGGATCGCCGCTTCGCGCGATCTCGCCGAGTTGGCCGCCGCCTTGAAGGACGCCGAAACTGCCGCGCGCGCACGCTCGAACGCCGAACGCACGCGCGCCGCGACGGAGAAAACTTACTGGCTGCCCGAGCGCAACTTCTACGCCTACGCCACCAAGCGTCCCGCTGCCGAGCTGCCCGAAGCCGACCCCGGCCCCAATCGCGCACGCCGTCAGGCGCGCATGAACGCGCTCAGAAACGCGCCCATCTACGACGAAAACACGGTGCTTCCCGCCGTGCCGCTCTGGTTCAAAACCCTGTCGGACGAACGCGCCGAACTTCAACTGGACGAACTCGGCTCAGCCGCGCTCGCAACCGATTGGGGCACGCGCATCCTCTCCGACGCGAGCCAACTCTACGATCCGCTCTCCTATCACGCAGGCTCGGTCTGGCCTCTCTTCACCGGCTGGGCGAGCATGGGCGCGTACCGTTACGGTCGCCCGCACGTGGGCTTTCAGGCGTTGATGGCGAACGCGCTTCTCACGCGACAAGGCGCGGAAGGTTACGTCACGGAGTTATTATCCGGCGACTTCAACGCGCCCTTCGGACGTTCCTCGCACCATCAAATCTGGTCGGAGGCGATGGTCGTCACGCCCGCCGTGCGCGGCCTGCTCGGACTCGAAACAACGAGCGCCGGACGCGCCCTTCGTTTCGCGCCCCAACTCCCCGCCGACTGGAACAGACTCGAAGTGCGGAACCTACGGCCCGGTGACGACGGGCGCTACTCGCTCACATACGAGCGCACAATCGGGCGCATCAAGATCAACGTCAAGCGACAACAGGCGAACGAGGTTGCACACGTGAAACCCGCGAACGACGCGGCGGGCGCGCACGTCATCACAGTTGCGCCCGCGTTGCCCCTGGACGCGCGCGTGCGCGGCGTGACGGTGCAGGGGCGACCCTTGAACTTCACACTGACGCGCGCGGGCGACGTGCAGCGACCCGAAATCTCTTTCGCAGCCGCCTCGCCCGACACGGAGATCGTGTTCGATTATGACGAAGGCACGGAAGTTTATCTCGCCCCGCAAACGTTGATGCGCGGCGAAATGAGTCAGGGCTTGCGGATTTTGCGCGCGCGCGCCGGAGCGGGAATGCTGCGTCTGCTGGTCGAAGGGCGCGGCGGGCGCACTTACACGCTCGGCGTGCGCACGCCGCACAAACTCGAAAGCGCGCCGGACGTTGTGATTAAAGGAGGCGATGGGGGGCGCGTTGACGCACAGTTGATCATCCCATTCAACGCGCAAACGCAAAAATACGTGAGGCGCGAGATAAACATTCCGCTTCGTGCGGCGGGTAGGTAGCTGTCTTGAAGCGCGTGTGGAAAGTGAAAGCGACGAAGCGCAAAACGAGTGTGGCGAGGCGCAAAGTGAATGCGGCGACGCGCAAGCGGCGGGGTATCAAGTAAAAAAGTAAAAGCGGCGGGAGGTTCATTCTCCCGCCGCTTTTTTAGTTGGCGCTGTATCGCTTGACTCCGGCCTCAGCTTGCCGCCGTGCGGGTGGAACTGCGGCGGTCGCCCGCTCGGCCCCCAGTAAAATTTCTTCACCATGAGCAGCAGCCCTACGAGCGAGATCGCCGTGAGCAACAAAATCAATAGAACGTAATAGAGCACACCGCGAACCCCTTATAACTGCAAGCCGCTGCCGCCCTGCTATCTTTTCAGCCAGCCGAACAACCCGTGCATGACCGTCTCGCGGTTCTCTTCGTAGATGGCCTTCGTGAGCGGGATGGACATCGGGCAGACGCGCACGCAGTTCTGCGCGTTGCCGCAGTTGGTGATGCCGTCGTCGCCCATGATGCCTTCGAGCCGTTCGTCGCGCGTCATCTTGCCCGACGGGTGCATGTTCTGGTAGCGCACCTGCGCGATGGCCTGCGGGCCGATGTACTGGTCTTCGTCGTATTGCGGGCAGGCTTCGAGGCAGCAGCCGCACGTCATGCAGCGCGAGTAGGCGTAGCGTTCGGCCACCTCGTCCTGCGTCATCTTCGGCCCCGCGCCGAGATCGTGCGTGCCGTCAATCTCGATCCAGGCCTTGACCTGCTTCAAGTGCTCGAACATGCGCGAGCGGTCAACGACGAGGTCGCGCACGTTCGGAAACTTCGTCATCGGCTCCAGAGTGATCGGCTGCTCCAACTGGTCAACGAGCGCGGAGCACGACTGCCGAACCTTGCCGTTAATGATCATCGTGCAGATGCCGCAGACCTGTTCCAGACAGTTCATGTCCCAGACGACGGGCGTGGTCTTCGTGCCGTCTTTGGTGACGGGATTTTTCTGTATGTCCATCAGGCACGAGATGATGTTGAGATTGGGGCGATAGGGGACGCGAAATTCTTCCCAGCGCTGCGGCGCATCGGGGCGGTCGCGTCGCTTGATGCGTATCTCGACGAACTTCTGCGCCCGCTGCTGTTCCGGCGCGGGCGTGTACGACCTGTCGGCGGTCGCCTCTCCGGTGCGGCTTGTTTGATTCGTGTGTGCGCTCATAGCTCGTCTGATTTACCCCCCGCGTCTTCGATTGATTTACCGCGTTCGCCGCGCGTCTCGGCCTCGCCGTGATTCACGTCAACAACTTTCTCTTTGTCCTGCGTCCACACGACGGGCGCGCTCAAATCCTTCGGCTTCTGCTCCCAGCCTTCGAGTGGGACTTGCTCTGCGCCGTCCTTCGGCGGCAGACCGGAGGCCGCAGCCTGCGCGGCGACCGCGCCCGTCGCTGTAGCCTTTTGATCCTGCTTGCCCTTGCTGTAATCGCGCTTGCGCGGGACGATCAGAGACACGTCAACGTCTTCGTAAGAAAGCACCGGCCCTTCGCCCGAATACTCGGCGATTGTGGTCTTGAGAAAACGTTCGTCGTCGCGGTTGGGGAAGTCGGGCTTGTAGTGCGCGCCGCGCGATTCGTCGCGATTGAGCGCGCCGAGCGTGATGACGCGCGCGAGTTGCAGCATGTTCCAGAGTTGGCGCGCGTGCGGCAAGGCCATCGTCGCCCACATGTTCGAGTCGCTGATCGAGATGCGTTTGTAACGTTCGATGAGTTCGAGCAACTTGTCGTCGGTCGCCTTCAAGCGGTCGTTGTAACGCACAACCGTCACGTTGTCGGTCATCCACTTGCCCATCTCGTCGTGGATGATATGTTGATTTTCGCCGCCCGACTGCTTGAGTAGATCGTCGTTGAACTGTTGTTGCAGCTTCAACTCGTCATCGTAAATCTTCGAGCCGTCAGCGCCGTTGCGCTCGACGTTCTGCGCGTATTCGAGCGCGGCGGGCGCGGCGATGAAGCCGCCGTAGACGCAACTGACGAGCGAGTTCGCGCCGAGACGATTCGCGCCGTGAATCGAATAATCGCACTCGCCCGCCGCGAGCAAGCCCGGAATGTTCGTGCGTTGATTAGCGTCAACCCACAGGCCGCCCATCGAATAGTGTACGCCCGGAAAAATTCGCATCGGCACGTGGCGCGGGTCGTCGCCGACGAACATCTCGTAGATTTCGAGGATCGCGCCGAGCTTGCGGTCGAGCGTGGCGGCGTCTATGTGCGTGAGGTCGAGATAGACCTGATTCTCGCCCCCGACGCCCATGCCGTCCAGACAGATTTGAAAGATTTCGCGCGTCGCGATGTCGCGCGGCACGAGGTTTCCGTAGGCCGGATACTTCTCTTCGAGAAAATATATCCGCTCTTTTTCGGGGATGGACGCGGGCGCACGTTTATCGTTCTTCTGTCGCGGAACCCACACGCGCCCGCCCTCGCCGCGCGCCGACTCCGACATCAGACGCAACTTGTCCTCGCCCGGTATCGAAGTCGGGTGAACTTGTATGAATTCGCCGTTCGCGTAGCGCGCGCCCTGCTGGTAACAGGCCGAGACGGCGCTGCCCGTACAGACCATCGAGTTCGTCGATTTGCCGAAGATCAGACCGGGGCCGCCCGTCGCCATGATGACGGCGTCGGCGGGGAAGGCTTTGAGTTCGAGCGTGTGGCGGTTCATGGCGACGAGGCCGCGACAGACTTGATGATCGTCTAAGACGAGCGACAACATCTCCCAGCCTTCATACTTTTTGACTTTGCCGCCGACTTCATAGCGGCGCACCTGTTCGTCGAGCGCGTAGAGAAGTTGTTGTCCGGTTGACGCTCCGGCAAACGCCGTGCGGTGGTGCTTCGTGCCGCCGAAGCGCCGGAAGTCTAGCAAGCCCTCCTTGGTGCGCGAGAAGGGAACGCCCATGCGGTCGAAGAGATAGATGATCGCGGGAGCCATCTCACACATGGCTTTGGCGGGCGGCTGGTTGGCGAGGAAGTCGCCGCCGTACACGGTGTCGTCGAAGTGCTCCCACGTCGAGTCGCCTTCGCCTTTGGTGTTGACCGCGCCGTTGATGCCACCCTGCGCGCAGACGGAGTGGGAACGCTTGACGGGCACGACCGAGAAGAGATCAACGGCGTGTCCGGCCTCGGCGATCTTCATCGCCGCCGCGAGTCCGGCGAGGCCGCCGCCGACAATCGCAATCCTGGTTTCTTTAGAAGTCGCCGCCATTAGTAAAGAAGTCCTCCCAGAAGTCCGCCGGGGCGTAAGAAAGCGAAGGTCACGTTAATCCACAGGATGTAGAGCAGGACGCCGAAGCCGATGCAGGCGAAACCCGTCGCGCGTTGCGCGCGTTCGCCGATGACGATGCCCCAGTCAACCAGAAAGAGCCAGATGCCGTTGGCGAAGTGCCAGACGGTCGAGGCGATGCCGATGATGTAGATGATCAGGATCGGCAGCATTTGAAATTCACGCTGCACGATCTCGAAAGCCTCGCCCGGATGATGCGCGACCGAGCGTTCGTTGAGGCCGGGGATCAGGCCGAAGCGGAAGTTGAGCAGGTGGAAGAGAATAAAGAAGAAGAGGATGATCCCCGTGGCGCGCTGGATCGTGTAGAACCAGTTGCGCGGGTAGGGGTAGCTCAAATTGTTCGGGCGCGTCTCCCACGTGATGAACAGACCGTAGACCGCGTGGTACAAGAGCGGGATGAAGATGAACGTGATCTCGACGAACAGGATGTAGGGGATAGCCTGCAAGTCTGTGACGGCCTGGTTGAAGTCCGCCACGCCGCGCTCGGGGTGCGCCGCCTTCGAGTTGGTGTAGAGATGTTCCAACAGAAACGCGCCGAGCGGGACGATGCCCGACAGTTGGTGCAGCTTGCGCAGCACAAAAGTTCTACTCAGACGAACAGCCATAACTTATGAATGACCCCTTTCGCCGCAGGTGAACACGCTGAAGAAGGCGTGAGTCGCCGTTTGACGGGCGGGCGAGACAGCACGACGGGTACGCGCCGGACGCACAAGATTAGTTGGAACGCACATGATTATAAGGAGCGCGGCCAGAAATGCAATCGCCGCCTCTCAAAATCTCCAAAAACTCACGCAGTCGTTATTCAACAGCACGACGCCGAGCAACGCGAGCGTCGCCAGCGGGAGCAGCGCGAGCGTCCACGTCCCCACCAGAGTCGCCACGCTCGCGAGCGACCAGAAGACGAATGCCCTGCGGTCTGCTGTCGTCATCGGCGCAGGTTCTTTGTCCAACTCCAACTCGCTCCGCACTTCGCCGACCGTGCGCGCGAGCAGTTCGTCGGAGAAAGTCGTGCGGTAGAGATTCCGCGTCTGCCGCCCGCGCATGAACGCACGGTAAACGCCGCGCGGGTTGATCGCGAGGCCGATGGCGAAGGCGAGCAGATTGAGCAGCCACGCTTGATAGTGCGCGCCGCACCCCGTCGCCACCTCCCACGCGCCGATCTCGGCCTCGCCCTTCCACGTCGTCCGGTACTCGGTCAAAACGTGGTGAACGTCGTGGAACTTGACGGCCTTGACGCGCGCCACCGTGTTCGGAAACCAGATCGGGACGGGGCCTGCCTTCATCTTCACCCAGCCCTCTTCGTAGCCGCCGCCCTCGAAATGATTGATCTCGAAATAGCGTTCGCGGGCGGCGCGAATAGTCAACTCGGGACTGTAGAGCGTCATGCGGCAAAGCCCTCCCCTCAAAGCCTGCGAAGCCGGAACCCGCCATTCTCGCGTGCCAGTTTAACCCGCTTCGTATATTAGGTAAAATGAAAAAAGTTGCGCATATAGTTGAGATTTTCTTATAATACGAATCGTGCAAATCGAAACGCTGAAAATCTTCTGCGATCTGGTCGAGACGAAAAGCCTGTCGCGCGCGGCGGAGCGAAACTTCGTGACGCAGTCGGCGGTGAGCCAGCAGGTGCGCGGGCTTGAGGAGCGGTTCAAGCGTCGCCTGTTGGAGCGCATGCGCGGCGGGCGCGAGGTGGGGCTGACGGAGGACGGCGAGGTCTTCTATCAGGAGAGCCGCCAGATCGTCAACGCATACGCGCAACTCGAAGAACGCATGCGCACGCTGACCGGAACCGTCAGCGGCACGGTTCACGTCGCGACCGTCTATAGCATCGGGCTGCACGAGTTGCCCGCCGTCGTACGCCGCTTCATGGCGGAGCACCCGGAGGCGAAGATCGATCTCGAATACAGCCGCACGACACGCATCGTGCGCGACGTGCTCGCCGGAACGGTCGAACTCGGCGTCGTCGCCTATCCGGAGAAGAAACGCGGCCTCTCGGTCGTGCCTCTGGGCGGCGACCGGCTCGTGCTCATCTGCCCGCCCTCGCACCCGCTCGCCAAACACAAAAAGGCGCGCGCGCGCGACCTGAACAATCAGGACTTCGTGCTCTTCGAGCGCGACATTCCGACGCGGCGCGCGATAGATAAAATTTTGCGCGCGCACGGCGTCGCGGTGCGGCGCGTCGCGGAGTTCGATAACATCGAGACGATCAAGCGTGCGGTCGAAGTGGGCATCGGCGCGGCCATCGTGCCGAGTCCGAGCGTGATTGACGAGGCGCGTGGCGGGAGTCTGGCGGTCGTTCAGCTGGCCGAACCCGAATGGACGCGCGCGGTCGGCGTCATCTATCGCAGCGACCGCACGCTCTCGACGGCGGCGAAAAAGTTCATTCAACTGCTCAGGGAAAAAAGTGATAAGTAGCGACGCCCAAATCTGTTCGTTGTCAGTCGCACGTCTGTGCGAGTTGATAAGACGGCGCACGCTCTCGCCCGTAGAGATCATGGAGGCGCACCTCAGCCGCGCCGAATCGCTGAATCCGACTTTGAACGCCGTCGTCACCTTCGCGCCCGACGCGCTTGAACAGGCACGCGCGGCGGAACGTGCTGTGATGACTGATGATAATTTGCCGCCGCTGCACGGCCTGCCTCTGACCGTTAAAGACACGATTGACACAGGCGGATTGCGAACGACGAGCGGGTCGCGCGTGCGCGCGGAGCATGTGCCCGCAGAGGACGCACCTGCGGTCGCGCGCCTGCGCGCGGCTGGCGCCATCGTGTTCGGCAAAACCAACGCATCAGAGTTGGCGCTCGATTACAACGCGGACAATCCGGTCTTCGGTCGCACCAACAACCCGCACGACCTTGCGCGTACGCCGGGCGGATCGAGCGGCGGTTGCGCGGCGGCGGTGAGCGCGTGTTTGTCGCCCGCGAGTCTGGGGAGCGATCTCGTCGGCTCGATTCGCATCCCCGCGCACTTCTGCGGCGTCGCGGGCCTGTTCCCGACGCCGGGGCGCGTCTCGGGCAGCGGCCATTTCCCGCCGACGACGGGTGCGTTCGCCGCAGGCGCAAGCCTCGGCCCGCTCGCGCGCCGCATAGACGACCTCTCGCTCCTCTTCGAAGCCCTCGCCGTGCGCGCGTACGACAACCCGCACAACTCAACACACGCAAACGAATCATCACACGCAAACGAACACGGCCAGCCTGTTTCTGAAACTCAACTGCGCGGGCTTCGCGTCGCTTATTGCATGGACGACGGGGTCGTGCGTGTGACGGAGGAGAC
The DNA here is from genome assembly GCA_035296385.1 of Pyrinomonadaceae bacterium. Taxonomy (GTDB): domain Bacteria; phylum Acidobacteriota; class Blastocatellia; order Pyrinomonadales; family Pyrinomonadaceae; genus JAIVJZ01. The sequence continues at coordinate 20,292 of DATHBB010000070.1, forward strand.
GGAGCGCGCGGTTGAGTCTGCCGCGCATGCGTTAATGGATGCGGGGATGGAGGTATATGAAGCGCGCCCGCCGGAGATGTCGCGTGCGACCGAATTGTGGCTCGCGCTCTTTTCGCGCTCCGTGGGCGATGTCGTGCGCGCGGAATACGCGGGGCGCGAGGGGGAAGGGGGCGCGGCGGTGCGCGCTCTGTTGCGACGCGAAAGCGAAGCCGCGCCCGTCGCACCCGAAACATATGCAGACGCGTGGGCGGAGCGCGAACGCCTGCGCGCGTCGCTGCTCGAACGTATGCGCGAGACGCCTTTGCTGCTCGCGCCCGTCGGGGCGGTCGCGGCTTTCGCACACGGGGCGCGCAAAGTTTCGGTCGGCGGCGGCGGCGAGATCAACGCGTTTCGCGCTTTCGGCTGCGCGCAAGCGTGCAACGTGTTTGCCCTGCCCGCCGTGAGTGTGCCCGGCGGGCGCACGCGCGAGGGATTGCCCGTCGGCGTGCAGATCATCGGGCGTCCGTTCGACGAGCGATTGGTGTTGGCCGCCGCGCGCGTCGTCGAAGATGCGCTCGGCGGGTGGCGTTTCCCCGTGATCGCGCTTCCATCGGGCGGCACAAGTCCGCTATAGTCTGCGCGAACAAACTACCTGCGAGCGCCCGCGTCGCAAGCGTCTATTACAATTTCGGAGGCACACATGGACATTATTTTCTTAACCTTCTTTTTGATCGTCGGCATCTTCCTGCTGGTCGTCGCCGCCAAGACGATCAAGATCGTCCCGCAGGCCACCGTGCTGCTCATCGAGCGGCTCGGCAGTTTTAACCGCCTCGCCGGTAACGGTCTCAACATCATCATCCCTTTCCTCGACAAACCGCGCGGCGTCTACTGGACGAACGTGCGCCCCGGCCTCACCTCGATTGACCTGCGCGAGCAATACATAGACCTGCCGCCGCAGCCCGTCATTACGCGCGACAACGTGACCATCCACGTTGACTCGGTCGTCTACTGGCAGGTGATGGACCCGATCAAGGCCGTCTATGAAGTGACCGACCTCGTCGGCGGACTCGTGCAGTTGACCATCACGGGCATGCGCTCGGTGATGGGCGAGATGGACCTGGATCACACGCTCTCCTCGCGCGACCAGATCAACGCCAAGCTGCGCCTGATTCTCGACGAGGCGACGGACAAGTGGGGCGTGAAGGTGACGCGCGTTGACGTGAAGAACATCAACCCGCCGGAGGACGTGCGCCTGACGATGGAGAAGCAGATGACTGCGGAACGCAATCGCCGCGCGCTCGTCTTGCAGGCGGAGGGCGACAAGCAGGCCGCCATCACGCGCGCCGAGGGCGAGAAGCAGGCGTCGGTGACGCGCTCGGAGGGTGAGAAGCAGTCGGCGATTTTGTCGGCTGAGGGCGCGGCGCAGGCGCGTCTGAAGGCTGCCGAAGCCGAAGCCGAAGCCATCCAGCGGATCGGTGAAGCGATGGCGCAACAGGGCGACTCGGCGCAATATCTCATCACGCAGCGCTACATAGAGAGTTTCAAAGAGATGGCGCGCGGCAACAACACGAAGGTCATCTTCATGCCGATGGAGACTTCGGCGATGCTCTCAAGCGTCGGCGCGATCAAGGAGATGTTCGCGGAGACGGGCGAGCGCAGCCAGCGCAAGAGCGAGGGCAACAACCCGCCCCCGCCGCGCCAACTGCCTACGTAATAAGAGAGGTCAGAGGGTAGAAGTCAGAGGGTAGAAATAGTAGAGCCGGACTTAAAAGCCGGAGGCTAACTGTCGGGTTTCAACCGTGTGATGTGAAACCCGACAGTTAACCTCCGGCTTCTGCTTTCAACTCGTGTCTCGACAGAGGCGTGTAGCGCGATCCGCCCGCGCCGAGTTCGCTCCGCATGACGATCAGATCGTTGACGTTGAAACTCGCCGGAGGCTCAAACTTCATTTCGCCGTGAAGTTTTGCGAGGTGGCGTGCGGCAGCGGCGGCGGGGACGCGTATGCGCGCGATGGTGATGTGCGGGTGAAACGGGCGCGCTTCGCGTGGGAAGTTTTCGCGCGCGCATTCGGCTTCGAGCCGTTCCTGCAAACGCGCGATGGCGTCGGTCTCATCTTGCAACCCTAACCAGAGCACGCGCGGGTTGCCGCGCGGCGGAAACGCTCCCTCGTCTTGCAGCCTCGCTTCAAATCTCTCGACGCTTCCCGCCGCGCGTCCGGCGGCGCGCTGCAAAGCCTCTATTCGCTCCGCTTCGATCTCGCCTACAAACTTCAAAGTGAGGTGCAATTTCTCCGCACGCTCCCAACTGATCTTGAGTGGCAAGTGGGCGGCTGCCGCACGCAGTCGCGCGATGTGCGCGGCGACGCGTGCGCGCACGTCCTCGGGCAGTTCCACCGCGCAAAAAATTCTCATAGGCCGTTCCGGTTGGTGATGGTTCATGTGTGATAACTCTTGAGTTGGCCGGAGAGAGTTTTAACATTTTGCAGCAGATGAGGGGGCGAGAGCAACGTGCGGTGCGTCCGAAACTTTGGATTGAGAACACGCGCCCGTCGAATAAAAAACGTAATGAGGGCGATTACATAGTTTCATACAACCCGTGCGCGAGTTTAGGAAACAAACCCCTTCGACAAACGTTTCCCCGAGCTTGTATTGCCGCCCCGACCGCTGCGGCTTTGATACGTAGAGCGACAAAGGAGACGTTTCTTGTCGTCATATCGGATGAGGGACGCGTGAAAAGCCTTCATCGCATTTCAAATAGGTTATTAAACGGAGGAAACTAACTCACATGCGTAAAGCATTATTTATGGCTTTGTTCTTCGTCTTCTGCGCGCCGCTGGCGTTCGCGCAGGGCGAATTCCAGCGCGGCGAACTCGGCGTGATGTTCTCTCACAATCGCGTCGATACCGACGGCGCTTTCAGCGGTGCCCCCGGCGGCGACAGCCGCGACGGCTTCAACGGCGTGAACATTGACGCCGGTTACAACTTCACGCGCTACGTGGGCGCGAAGGCCGACTTTTCGTACCACCAGAAATCGCAGGATTTCTCCGGCATCACCGTCGGCGGCGGCACGATCAACATTGATGCCAAACTGACGCAGTTCATGGGCGGCATCAAGCTTCAGGACAACGCGATGGAGACGAGAGTTCGTCCGTTCGCGCAGGCGCTCGTCGGCATCGGTCGTGTAGAGGTTGATGCCACCGGCGCTGTCGGCTTCCCCAACTTCAACCAGAGCGAGACGGGCTTTGCCGCTGCCGTCGGCGGCGGCCTCGACATACGCGTTCACAAGAACGTAGACTTCCGCGCCATCAAGGTGGAATACAACCCGGTCAGGATCGAAGGCGAAACCGGCAACAACATTCGCCTCGGCATCGGTCTCAACTTCCGCTTCTAAGCGAAAGCAAAACTTTGCAAACTCAAACTGCCCGTGTCTGAAAAAGGCACGGGCAGTTTTCTTTAATGAAGAAATGATGAACTAGGAACGCGGAACGATGAAGCAAAAGCTGTCCGTAGTCCGTCGTCCGTAGTCAGTAGTCAGTTGTTCAAGACCTTCTTTAGCAACTCGTGTGATAGCCACATGCAACGGACAACTGACTACTGACTACGGACAGCTTTCCGTTCATCGTTCCGCGTTCCTACTTCCGCGTTAATTTATAAACCTCACTTCGGAACGAGCAGGAGCGTTTCGCGCGTCTGCGCGGCGACGGCTTTCGCGCTGAAAGGGAAGAGGCGCGGCGTGACGGCTTGCCAGTCCGCGAGTTGATCAGCCCAGTGCGTGCTCGCGGGGTCGCCCGACACGCCGAGCGCGATGCCTTGCTGCGTCTTGTCCCAATCGCTCAAATTCGCTATGAGTCGCATCGAGACGTTCGCGCCGACGTTGACCGTGGCGCCCGCACTGAAGCCGCTGCCGCCCGTGGGGAGAGGCGCAATCGCGAATTGCTGGCCGATGAAAGGCACTATGGCGAGCGGGTGCTGGAAGCGCGCGGGCGAGTAGCGCCCCCAGGTCCACAGAGCCTCGTCAGTGCCGAGCCGTTTCAACAGAGCCTCGCGTGCGTCCTCCAAACACGCGCGCATGAATTCTTCGTAGCTCTTAAACTCCTTCGGCAACCACTCTGCCGGACGCTCCGCCGCGACGCGATTGAAGAAGAGGTCGGAACTGGTCCAGCGAAACCGTCGCGCTCGCTCCGCGCCTAACGCCGCGTCGAGTATGCGACGGCGAAAAGCGGCGCGCATCTCCGCGACGAGCGGCGCGGCGCGTGAATCTATTTCGACGCGCCCGTTCCAATTTTCAAGGAGCGACAGGGAGGCGCGCGTCTTCTCATCCGCCGCCGCCGAAGCGCGCAGCAACTTCGCCGCCTCGCGTGCGAACGTCATGCCGCCGATTGAGTAAGTATCGCCCAGCACGGCGCGATAATCTTCCTCCGTCAACTTTTGCTTGCCGTTCAGGAGATCGTAGATGCGGCGCGAGCGATAGGGTTCAGCCCATTCGTGCGTGAGGTGGTGCGCGTAGCTGCGTCCGGCGATGCGGCTATTGGCCGTGATGATCAGACCCGACGGCGGATCATAGACGTGCGGCAGTTCGCCGAACGGGATGAAGCCGGTCCATTCGCCCGCGTCGGTCGCGCCGTCGTAAGGGACGCTGCCGTCGCCGCTCCGGCGGACGGGGATCGGCCCCGCGCCGTAATATCCTATGTGGCCTTTGGTGTCCGCGTAGATGAAGTTTTGCACCGGGCCGCTGTAGCCGTCGAGGGCAGCGCGAAACTCGTTCCAGTCACGCGCGCGGTTGAGTTTGTAGAAGGCGTTGAACTCCGCCGCGTTGGCGTCGAGCGCCGTCCAGCGCAGTGCGTAACGCTTGCCGTCGCGTTCGAGTATGACGGGGCCGTGCCGCGTCACCGTCACGTCGAAGCTCACGGACTCGGTCGAGGCATCGGTCAAACCCTTTCGCACCTTGATCTCTTCGCGGCGCACTTCGGCTTCGCGCAAGCCCTGCGGTGTCTCGTAAAAATTCTTCTTCTCCGCGCTGAACTTTTCGAGATACAAGTCCTGCACGTCGGGGCCGAGATTCGTCATGCCCCAGGCGATCTGTTCGTTGTGGCCGATGATGATGCCGGGCGCGCCGGGCGCGGTGACTCCGGCCACGTGCAGGCCGGGCGCGCTCAGGTGAGCCATGTGCCAGATGGAAGGGGCGGAGGCGGGCAGGTGCGGGTCGTTGGCGAGCAAAGGCTTGCCCGAAGCGGTGCGCTTGCCGCTCGCCACCCAGTTGTTACTCGCCGCGCGATCCTCCATGAACAGTCCCGCGCGTTCGAGCGAGCTTTTGGTCAACTCCGTGACGCGCGCAACTTCTGCGAGCAACTCCGCGCGCTCGCGCTCGTCGAACGCGGGGAGACTCACGGCGCGAGTTTTCGCGGCAGGCTTACTCCGGGCGGGCGGCTGCGCTTTCGGGTCGTCGCTGCCGACGACGATGACATCGAGCGGGGAGCTATCGGGGAGCAGTTGCGAGCGGCGCGCAGGGGGCAGGTCCGCGAGCATGGCGCGCGAGATGTCCGTCGGCCATGTGGTCGAAAGCGTCTCGGCCAAAATCTTGCCGATGACGAGCGAGTCAGCCGGACGCCACGCGCGCGGTTTGTAATTGATGATCTGAAACTCTACGGGCAGAGGTTTTTCCTTGCTGCCGTCGCGCGATTCGATGTAGGCGTTGACGCCGCTCGCATAGGCTTCGAGCGCGGCGCGCGACTGCGGTGAGATGCGCGCGACGAGAGTTTCGGAGAGCGCGCCGAAGCCGAGCGTGCGTCGGCGCTTGTCCTCTTCGAGCAGGGGGCGACCGAAAATCTCCGCCAGTTCGCCGCGCGCCGTGCGGCGCAGCAAGTCCATCTGCCACAGGCGGTCGCTCGCCGTCGCATAGCCTTGCGCGAAATAGAGGTCGGCTTCGTTCGACGCTTCGATGTGCGGGATGCCGCGCTCGTCTCGACGTATGCGTACGGGCGCACGAAGCCCCGCGAGCGTCACGGTCTTTGCGGCCTCGGACGGCGGGGTAGCAGTCGCGGTCGGCTGCGCGCGGAGGTTAGAAGTTAAAGGCGAGGCGTGCGGCAACAAAAACGACAGCAGCAATGAACAGGCGAGCAGTTGTTTTTTCATGTAACCGTTTAGCGATACGCGTTTGAATTTTGAAGTCGCTTGTGCGGGATTCGGAACTTCGGCGGGATGGTAGCACAGAAAACAAAAGGATGAAGTAGGAACGATGAACGATGAATGAAAGACAAAAGCCTTCTGTTTTTCATTCATCGTTCATCGTTCCTACTTCATCCTTTCCTCATGTTATCTTTTCGCTAGTCGTCCGCGTTCGGCTTGCGACCACGCGCAGAGGGTTTGCACGTCGGCGGGGGAGAGCTTGGCCGTGTGGTGTAGGCGCGTGTAGGAGGCGAGCGGCATCTGGCCGCGCTCGGCGGTCATGCACATCGCGCCGAGCAGCCAGTCGGCGCGCTCGCGGTCGTAGGTTGACCACCTGGAAAAGTTGAGATGCCTG
>DATHBB010000071.1:0-6252 GCA_035296385.1 Pyrinomonadaceae bacterium
TTCGGATTGCAGGCGGCGGGACAGGTTTACACGACCGCCTCGAAGTCCGCTTTCGTGACGGGGCTGACGACGCCGCTCGTGCCGTTCGTCGCCTACATGATTTTGCGCGCGCGTCCGAGCGTGGAGAATCTCGTCGGCGTCGTGCTCGCCTCGCTCGGCGGCCTGCTCATACTCGCGCCGCAAGGCGCGGACACGAGCGTCAACTTTGGCGATTTGTTGACGCTCGCGGCGACCGCGCTCTTTGCGACGCACATCACTTTGATGAGCGTCTACGCGCGCCGCTACGACGTGCGACAGTTGACCGCCTTGCAGATCGCGTGCATCGCCTGTCTGTTCACAATCGTGTGGGCGGGCTTGCAGGGGTGGGGGATGTTTTTCGGCACGAATGCTTTGCCCGACGCGCTCGCGCGCGAGACTCTGCCGCTCGTGTGGAGCGGGCGCGTCGTGTGGCAACTCGTCTATCTGGCGACGGTGGCGACCGTCGGCGCGTTCCTCCTGTGGACGTGGGGGCAGGCGCGCGCCTCCGCCACGCACGCCGCAGTCATCTTCAGCCTCGAACCCGTCTTCGCCACGGCCTTCGCCGTCGCCGTCATCGGCGCGAGCGAATGGATGGGCGGGCGCGGCTGGCTGGGCGCAGCATTAGTCTTCGCCGGAATCATCATCTCCGAAACGGGCTGGAGCGAGCGCCGCGAACGCAAAGCTGGTGAGAAAGCTCGCGAAGCGGAAGTTGCTTAAGGCAATAGTATAGTTGTTACATTTAGCCTCATCCGCTGCCTGGCGACTGCGATCTCTTTTCCATGTCTTTCTTCGGAACTTACAAATGTTGTTTAGTCAGCTTTCAAAGATGACAGAGCCGGATACTTTATGACCGAAATTAAATGATCTCCTTGCGTCGTCTGGCGTGCGCGCGCCTGTTGCTTTGCCGCGCGTCCGTTGATTCAGTTATACTCGACAAACTTCGCTTCGTGCAGATGAGCGCGAATACGGGCTTCGGACAAACAAGGGCGTGGCCGTCCGGAAACGACAGCCATGCGAGCGCATGACGCTTCGCGAGAGTTGTCATGTTTCCTGTCGCGGTAGAAGGCGGTAAAAGTTTTATGTATCAACTTCCCCAAGGCCAAACGAATGAGGCGGAGCGCGCCATCCTGCGTCGCCTGCGTGTGTGGATCGCGGCGCTGGCGCTGGCGTGTCTGGTGGTCGGCGTCGGCGTGGGCGCGATGCTGGCGGGTCGCCCCGCCGTGGCGCAAAACGAGACGCAGCGTGCGGCGCAAGTGGCGCGCGCACCCGAAGCCCTGTCCGCGTCCTTCGCGGAGATCGCGCAAAGAGTAGAACCGGCGGTGGTCAACATTGACACGGTTTCCGCGCCCGCGGTGGCCGAGCGCGGCGTGAACCCGCACGGCGGCGGAAGCGGAAACTCCAACAACGACAGCGACGACGACTCGGACGATAAGGACGGAGCGAATGAGAACCCCCTGATGGAGATGTTTCGCCGCCAGATGCCGCAGCGCCCGCAGCGCGGCGTCGGGAGCGGCTTCATCGTCGATCCGAAGGGCTACATCCTGACGAATCAGCACGTCGTCGAAGGCGCGACGCGCATCACCGTGCGCTTGCAGTCGGGCGAACTGATGCGCGGGCGTGTCGTCGGCGAAGACGACGAGACGGACCTCGCGGTCATCAAAGTCGAACCTACGCGCGAACTGCCGACGGTGAAGCTCGGCAACTCGGACGAGGCGCAGGTGGGCGATTGGGTGCTGGCCGTCGGCTCGCCCTTCGGCCTCGACCAGACCGTGACCGCCGGAATCATCTCGACGCGCGAACGCACCACGCCCGTCTCTTCCAACTTCCAGAGATTTTTGCAGACCGATGCCGCCATCAATCGCGGCAACTCCGGCGGGCCGCTCGTCAACATGCGCGGCGAAGTCATCGGCATCAACTCGCAGATCGCCACTTCGACCGGCGACTACAACGGCATCGGCTTCGCCCTGCCGTCGAACGAAGCCAACTTCGTCTATCGCCAACTGATCGACGGTGGGCGCGTCAAGCGCGGCTATCTCGGCGTCTATTTAGAGCCGGTGAAGGCCGAGTTCGCGCGCGTCTATGGAATGAAGGACGCGAAGGGCGCGATCATCACGGACGTGCGCGAAGGGCCTGCGCGCGCCGCCGGTGTGCAGATCAACGACATCATCGTCGAGTTCAACGGCCAGCCGATCACCAACTCGCAGGACTTGATCAACAAGGTGGCGAGCACGCCCGTCGGTCAGACCGTGCAACTGACATACCTGCGCGACGTGAACGGCCAACTCGAACGCCGCAACGTCAGCGTCGCGGTGGGCGAGCGCCCGCCCGCGTCCGGTGCGACGCCGACGCCGACGCCTTCCGGCGAGGCCAAAATATTGCCCGCCAAGCCCGGCGAGCGCCCGACGCTCGGGCTGACGCTCAGCGAACTGACGCCGCAACTCGCCAACGAGCGCAACCTGAAGGGCGTGCGCGGCCTGCTCGTGCGCGACGTGGACCAGAGCGGGTTGGCTTATGAGGCGCAGATCAACGAGAACATGGTCATCCAGCGCGTCAACCGTATTCCCGTCAACACGCTGGCCGAGTTCGAGCAGGTCATCAACAGTCTCAAGGTCGGCGACGCGGTCGTGATGAACGTCACGTACCTCGACCGCCGCAACGTCATTACACAAACGGTCATCCAGTTTACATATCAGTGACAAGTTGCAAGTGACGAGTGACAAGTTGAAAACAAAAACTTGTTCCTAACTCGTCACTTGTCACTCGTCACTTGTCACTCGTCACTTGTCACTCATCATATGGCACAGGCGAAAAAAGCGTTGAGCCGGACGGCGAAGAAGAGCGCGCGCTCCCCGTTGTTGTTGTCGGGCACGAACGGCGCTAAAGGTAAGGGCGGCGGCGCGCGCCCGTCCGTTAAAACTTACAGCAACTACATCGGCGGCCAGTGGGTTCCGGCAGCAGGCGGCGAGTTCTTCGAGAACATCAACCCGGCGGACACGCGCGACGTAATCGGTCGCTTTCCCGTGTCGGGCGCGGAAGATGTCGAACGAGCGGTTGCGGCTGCGAAGAGTGCGGCTGAAGGGTGGCGCAGGATGCCCGCACCCAGACGCGCGGAGATACTCTTCCGGTTAGGCAACATACTCATCCGCGACAAAGATGCACACTCGGCGGACATGACGCGCGAGATGGGCAAGGTCTTGAAGGAGACCGGCGGCGACGTGCAGGAGGCGATTGATTGCACCTTCTACACGGCTGGCGAAGGCCGCCGCCTGCACGGTTACACCACGCCCGCCGAGATGCCCGACAAGTTTGCGATGTGCGTGCGCCAGCCCGTCGGCATCTGCGGCCTGATCACGCCCTGGAATTTCCCGATGGCGATCCCCTCGTGGAAACTCATCCCCGCCTTAGTGTGCGGCAACACCGTCGTCATCAAACCCGCCGAAGACACGCCGCTCTCGACTTATAATTTGATCAAAGCGTGCGAGGAGGCGGGCGTGCCGCGCGGCGTCGTGAACATGGTGACGGGCTACGGCGCGGCGGCGGGCAAGCCTCTGACCGAACACCGCGACGTGCGTTTGATCTCTTTCACGGGTTCGACCGAAACGGGGCGACTCATTGCGGGCGCGTGCGCCGACCGCAACGCCATCTGCTCGCTCGAACTCGGCGGCAAGAACGTTATCATGGTGATGGAGGACGCAGACCTCGACCTCGCCGTCGAAGGCGCGGTCTGGGGCGCGTTCGGCACGTCCGGCCAACGCTGCACGGCTTCGTCGCGCATCGTCGTGCATAAGAAGGTCTATAAGAAGTTTACGCAGAAGTTGGTCGAGCGCGCAGCAACCTTGCGCGTCGGCAACGGCGCAGATGCGAACGTGGACATGGGGCCGGTCATCAACGCCGACGCCGTGCACAAGATCATGGGCTACATCGAAGTCGGCGAGCGTGAAGACGGCGCGCGACTCGCAGCGGGCGGCAAGCGACTCGACAAAGGCGAGCACGCGAACGGCTATTTCATAGAGCCGACGGTCTTCGCGGATGTCGCGCCCGACATGCGCATCGCGCAGGAAGAGATTTTCGGCCCCGTCACAGCCGTCATCCCGACTAACAATCTGGAAGAGGCCGTCGAGATCGCGAACAACGTGCGCTACGGACTGTCCGCGGCCATCTACACGCAGGACGTGAACCGCGCGTTCCACGCGATGAACGACATGTACACCGGAATCTTCTACGTCAACTCTTCGACCATCGGCGCGGAAGTTCATTTGCCGTTCGGCGGCACGAAGGCGACGGGCAACGGCCACCGCGAAGCGGGCACGCAAGTCCTGGACATCTTCACCGAATGGAAGTCCGTCTACGTTGACTACAGCGGCAAGCTGCAACGCGCGCAGATTGACGAAGTAAAGTTCGAGTAAATCGTCAAAGGCCGTAAATCGTAAATCGTGAATCGTAAATAGATAAAAACTGATTTCTTCTATTTACGATTCACGATTCACGATTTTCATGTTATTGCAAGCCGACAGAATCAAGCCTTGACGACTACATGCGCCGACGGTTGAACGAAGACGTTTAGCGCGACGCGAAAATTTTGCGGCGGCGGTTGTGCTCTTTCGTCAGCCGTCCGGCAGTAGTAGTGCCCGACATCAAAAATCCAACGATTGGAGATCAACCATAGTGCTAGTCGGACTCCCTAAAGAGATCAAAGATAACGAGTATCGCGTCGGGATGACGCCCGCCGGTGTGCGTGCGCTAACGGATGCCGGACACAAGGTTGTCGTCGAGCGCAGCGCGGGCGAAGGTTCGGGCTTCGAGGACGCGCTCTACGAACGCGCGGGCGCAGAGATGCTCGACACGGCTGACGAAGTGTGGGCGCAGGGCGAGATGATCGTCAAAGTGAAAGAGCCGATTGCGCCCGAATACCCGCGCATGCGCGAAGGGCAGGTGCTCTTCACATATCTTCACCTCGCGCCCGATCATGAACTCACGAAGCAACTGCTCGAACGCAAAGTGACGGGCGTGGCCTACGAGACGATCACGGACCGGAAGGGGACGCTGCCGCTTCTCACGCCGATGTCGGAGGTGGCGGGGCGCATGGCGATTCAGGTCGGCGCGCAATATCTGGAAAAGATGTCGGGCGGGCGCGGCGTGCTCCTCGGCGGCGTGCCCGGTGTTCCGGCGGCGCGCGTCGTCATCATCGGCGGCGGCGTGGTCGGCACGAACGCAGCGAAGATGGCCGTGGGTCTCGGCGCGCACGTCACGATCATCGACAACAATCTGGATCGTCTGCGCGAACTCGACGACATCTTCCTCTCGCGCATCACGACGCTCGCCTCGTCGGCCTACGCGATTCAGGGCGCGATCTCGGAGGCCGATTTGATCGTCGGCGCGGTGCTCGTCCCCGGCGCGGCTGCGCCGCAACTCGTCACGCGCGAGATGTTGAAGAAAGTGCCGAACGGCGCGGTCATCGTTGACGTGGCGGTCGATCAAGGCGGCTGCATCGAGACGACGCACCCGACGACGCACAGCGACCCGACTTACTACGTCGAAGGCGTCCTGCATTACTGCGTCGCCAACATGCCGGGCGCGGTGCCGCGCACCTCCACGTTCGCGCTGACGAACGCCACCCTGCCCTACACTCTGAAACTGGCGAACAAAGGTTTCCTCGCCGCCGTTACAAGCGACGCCGGACTCAAGGAAGGCGTCAACACCTACGCCGGAAAGTTGACCTACGAGGCGGTCGCGCAGGCGCAAGGTCTGGAATACACGTCGCTCGACCAGATGCTTTCAGGCAGCGGCGCGGCGGCAAAAGGTTAGAACTCCGCCCGCGCGCTAAAGTCGCCAACTTAACAAAATGAAAGAGGCCGCACTGTTCAAGTTCGCAGTGCGGCCTTTTTCCTTTTCGTAGAAGTTAAGATTTCGTTGAAAAATTCAAAATCAGTTGTTCGCCGCGAGAAGGCGCGCGAGGCATTCGGTGAAGTCTTCGGGGCGCACGGGCTTGGTCAGGTGCGCGTCGGCGTGACGGCTTGTTTCGGCGGGCGCGGCGGAGGCGTTTTGTTCGAGTCCGGTCAGGAGCAGGAGGGGGAGGCGGGAGAGTTCGGGGCGCGCGCGCAGGTAACGGCATAGCTCGTGGCCGTTCAGGTGCGGCATCAAAGCGTCGGTTACGACGGCGTCAACTTTCGCCGACAGCGCGACTTTGATCGCTTCCAGCCCGTTCGCCGCCTGAATCACATCGTAGCCCGCGCG
>DATHBB010000072.1:0-39891 GCA_035296385.1 Pyrinomonadaceae bacterium
GGGCGGCGCGGCGACCAACACCTGACGCCGCCTAACCGCGCCCTCCTCTCGGCGATTGAGTCCGGCCACGCCGTCCCGCTCTTCAACAAACTCTCGGTCGGTCGCTGGCAACACATGGGCTACTGGCGCGTCACCGCCGCCACACATCAGTACGACGCCGTGGAAGACCGCATGCTCTGGCGATTCACATTGAAGAAAGTATGAAGTAGGAACGATGAACGATGAACTGAAAGCCGGTTGCTTTTACTTCATCGTTCATCGTTCCTACTTCATCGTTTTCCCTCCGCACTTGTCACTGCTCTTAAGCCGCTGTTAATCTTGCCTCTCTTTTCTAACCGACATGAAGATGATGAAACTCGCTTTAGCTCTCATGCTCGCGCTCTCAGCCGAAGCATCTGCTTCAAACGTAAGCGCGGCTACGTTCACCGCGCGCGACTCTTCTGCCGTTGACGGCGTTTATCGTCGCGCGCGCCCCGCGCGACGCACACGCTCGGCGCGTCGCGTGCAGGTGACAAGAAACAAAGGTATTTCAAACCGGGTCGCGTCCGCACCTGTGATTGTGACGGAGATTGACGCCGAAGGTTTGAAGAAACTTTTGCAGCGTGGCGAAGCGGGGGCGGCGCGGCCTCTGCTCATCAACTTCTGGGCGACGTGGTGCGTGCCCTGCCGCAAGGAGTTTCCCGATCTCGTCAAAATTGACGCGGACTATCGCGAGCGCGGGCTTGAGTTCGTCGTCATCTCGGCGGACGACGTGGCGGAGATTAAGACCGACGTGCCGAAGTTCTTGCGCCAGATGCGCGCGCAGATGCCCGCGTATCTCTTGAACGCGACCGACACGGAGGCGGCCATCGCGCAGGTTGACCCCGCGTGGCGCGGCGAACTCCCCGCCACGTTTCTCTTCGACCGACAGGGAAAACTCGTCTTCAAACACACCGGCATTATTAACGCCGCCGAACTTCGCGCAGAAATTGAAAAGGCAGTGACGAGTGACAGGTGACGAGTGACAAGTTAAAACTAAAAACAGTCTTGCTCACCTCTTGTCTTATCTTGTCACTTGTCACTCGTCACTTGTCACTGAATTATGATTACACCTGAAGTCATCTCCGCACATAATTTGACGGTCGAAGAGTACGCGCGCATCGTGAAGTTGATGGGGCGCGAGTTGACGTATGTGGAACTCGGCATCTTCTCGGTGATGTGGTCGGAGCATTGTTCTTACAAATCTTCGCGCGTGCACTTGAAGCGTTTGCCGACGAGGAACGAGCGCGTCGTCGTGCCGCCGGGCGAGAACGCGGGCGTCGTGGACGTGGGCGACGGGTGGTGCGCGGCCTTCAAAGTCGAATCGCACAATCACCCTTCGTTCATAGAGCCGTTTCAGGGCGCGGCCACGGGCGTCGGCGGCATACTGCGCGACATCTTCACGATGGGCGCGCGCCCGATTGCAGCGATGAACTCTCTGCGCTTCGGCACGCTCGACAACGAACGGAACGGGCGACGCAACCGCGCTCTCCTCGCCGGAGTGGTCGCCGGAATCGCGCATTACGGCAACGCGTTCGGCGTGCCGACCATCGGCGGCGAGGTGATGTTCGACGACGCTTACGCCTTGAACCCGCTCGTCAACGCGTTCGCGCTCGGCCTCGTCCGCCACGATCAAATCTTCTACGGGCGCGCTGTGGGCGTGGGCAATCCCGTCCTTTACGTCGGCGCGAAGACGGGGCGCGACGGCATACACGGCGCGACGATGGCCTCCGCGGAGTTTGACGATGAGGCTTTGGAGAAACGCCCGACCGTGCAGGTGGGCGATCCGTTTCTCGAAAAACTTCTGCTTGAAGCGTGCCTCGAAGCGATGCGTAGCGGCGCGGTCGCCGGTATTCAGGACATGGGCGCGGCTGGCCTCACGTCCTCTTCGTGCGAGATGGCGGCGCGCGCCGGAACGGGCTTAGAGATTGATCTCACGCTTGTGCCGCAACGCGAAGAGGGCATGTCGGCTTACGAGATCATGCTCTCGGAATCGCAGGAGCGCATGCTCATCGTCGCGCACAAGGGGCGCGAGCGGCAGGTCGTGGACATCTTCAAACACTGGGAACTCGACGCCGTCGTCATCGGGCGCGTGACGGACACGGGGCACGTGCAGATCATGCATCACGAAGGCACGGTCGCGGACATCCCCGTCGGTTATCTGACCGACGAAGCGCCCGTGTACGAACGCGAGATGCGCGCGCCCGAATCGAAGGAGCAAGGCGAAGGGCGAAAGACGATCACGGAAGAGGCGGCGGTCGGCGGCGGGATAGACATCATCTCGCCCGTGCCGCCGACGCGCCTGTTGAGCGACACGGTTGAGGGTTCGGAAGAACTCGATTCGATTCTCTCCGCGACGAAGGCCAGCGTCTCCGCGTTCGACGCGGACCACAACGAGTCTCTGTTGAAGTTGCTGGCCGCACCGAACATCGCCTCGAAGGAGTGGGTCTATCGCCAGTACGATCACATGGTGCGTACGAACACGGCGGTGCTGCCCGGCGCGGACGCGGCCATCGTGCGCATCAAGGAGACGCGACGCGCGCTCGCCATGTGTCTCGACGGCAACGGTCGCTACTCGGCGGCAGACCCGCGCGAGGGCGCGCGGCAAATAGTCGCCGAAGCCGCGCGCAACGTAACTTGCGTCGGCGCGCGCCCCATCGCCGTCACGAACTGTCTCAACTTCCCTTCGCCCGAACGACCCGAAGTGATGTGGGCTTTCTCCGAGACGATTGACGGCATGGCGGAAGCCTGCCGCGCCTTCGACACACCCGTCATCTCCGGCAACGTCTCCTTCTACAACGAGACGGAGGGGCGCGGCATACTCCCCACGCCCGTCATCGGCATGGTCGGCCTCGTCGAAGACGTGCGCCGCATCATCCAGCCCGGCTTCAAACAGGAAGGTGACCTCATCGCACTACTCGGCACGACCGCCGACGATCTTTCCATCAGCGAATACGCAGCGACCGTCGAAGGCCGCGCCGTCGCGGAGATGCTCCGAACCGGACGCCTTTCGCGCATTGATCTCAAACTCGAACAAGCCGTGCAGGCCGTGTGCCTTCAGGCTGCCGACGAAGGCTTGCTCCGCTCGGCGCACGACTGTGCGGACGGCGGCCTCGCCATTACCCTCGCCGAAAGCTGCTTCTCCACCTTGAACCGCCCCGCCGTCGGCGCGAGCGTTGATCTCGCGGGCGGCGCGCTCTCCGTCGCCGCCGAACTCTTCGCCGAGACGCCCTCGCGCATCGTCGTCAGCTTCGACGCGTCGGCGCGCGCACGCCTCGAAGAGATCGCGTCCGCGCTCGCCTGTCCGCTCGCGATCATCGGGCGCGTCGGCGGACAGGAGTTGCGCATCGCGTTTGACCAACAGCCCGCCGTATCGCAAAACGTCCGCGAACTCGAAACACACTGGCGCACCGCGCTCGGCAAGCGACTGCAAGCCGAAGCGTTGGCCGCAGCCGCAGAATAACGATGAAGGACTATCACATCAATATTTTTTACAGCGAAGAAGACGGCGGCTACATCGCCGACATTCCCGATCTCGAATATTGTTCGGCGTTCGGCGCGACTCCCGCAGAGGCTCTGGCCGAAGTTGAGCGCGCTAAATCTCTGTGGCTCGAAGCAGCCCGCGTCGAAGGCAAGCCCATCCCGACACCGAAATATCGCCCGGCCATCTATCAACTCGCCTCCTGAGGCGGCAACAAAGTTGCTGCCCTCGTTGTAAAATTTCTGCGATGCGTAACGCGCGTGACCCGAACGATGCAGCCGACGGCAATTGTGCTTGAATTACCCTACACAGCCGACGAACTCCTAGGCGCGTTGCTCGCGCTCGCGCCGGAGCGTCGCGTGCAGATTCTCGATAGCGGCGGGGCGCGCGACGGCGCGGACGGCGAGGCGCGTTTTCTGATCGCAGGATTCGATCCTTTCGAGACCGTTGAGGCGCGCGGCGACGAATTGCTCATCGGGCGGCGCGGAGACTCCTCGGCACGCGTCGAGCGCGGATCGCTCCTGTCATTGCTTGACGAACGGCTCGCGCGCTACCGCATCGCACGCGCGCCGGAAGAAGCGTCTCGCCTGCCTTTCGCGGGCGGCGCGTGCATCGCGAGTTTCTCTTACGATCTCGCGCGCTCGTTTCAACGCCTGCGAACAATCGCGCCGCAGAGTCTCGCCGATGCGCCCGAACCCGACGCCGTGCTCGCCTTCTACGACACGCTCGTCATACACGACTACGCGCAGAGTTCAACCCACATCACGAGCCTCGCCGGAGACGAACAACTCGCGCGCGCACGCGACGCGCTCCACCAAGCGCGCAGCTTCGCGCTACACGAAGCGCGCGCGTTTAGTCGCTTCGACGCAGAGATGCGCGGCATGTCGGAGCGGCGCGCGTCGTCAAACTTTACGCGTGCTGAATACGTCGCCGCCGTCAGTCGCATCAAGGAGCACATCTACGCGGGCGACATCTATCAGGCGAATCTCACGCAGCAGTTGACCTCGGCGCTGGCCGCAGGCGACACGCCGGAGCGCGTCTTTCTGCGTCTCAGGCGCGAGCATCCGGCCTCTTTCGCGGCTTACTTGCGCCGCCGCGAAGACGCGGTCGTCAGCGCATCGCCCGAACGTTTTTTGCGCGTCGGGTGGGACGAACGGGAAGCGTTACAGCGGCGCGTGGAGGCTTGGCCCATCAAGGGGACGCGCGCGCGCGGCGCGTCGGCGGAAGAAGACGCGCGGCTTAAGCGGGAGTTGAAGGCGAGCGCGAAGGACGCGGCGGAGAACGTGATGATCGTCGATCTGTTGCGGAACGACTTGGGGCGCGTGTGTCGCTACGGGTCGGTCGAAGTCGCGGCGCTGTGCGAAGTGCAGGAGCACCCGACGCTCTTTCATCTCGTCTCGAAAGTGCGCGGCACGCTCCGCGACGGAGAGGTGACGGCGGGCGAACTGCTGCGCGCCGCTTTCCCCTGCGGCTCGATCACGGGTGCGCCGAAACTACGCGCCATGGAGATCATTGACGAGACGGAGACGCGTCGGCGCGGCCTCTCGATGGGGGCAATCGGCTACTTCTCTTTCGACGGCCAAATTGATCTGAGCGTCGCGATCCGCACGATGACGGTGCGCGACGGCATGGCGCGCTTCAACGTGGGCGGCGGCGTCGTGGCGGAGAGCGACCCGCACGCGGAATACGAAGAGTCGCTCACGAAAGCGCGCGCGCTGCTCCGTGCGCTCGGCGCGCGCGTGGGCGACGTTGAGTAGAAAAATTTAGAACGGCGCGCGCACGTTTTCATGTATCCTCGCACCTCAATCCTCGCGACGAGTTCTCTCCAAATCGAACGCGCGTTTTCGGTGAAACATGCACGCACGAATTATTCACAACGACCGCCTGCTCGAACTCTCCAAAGCGCACCTGCCCGCGCTCTCGTCCGCGACGCTTTACGGGCGCGGCGTCTTCACAACGCTGGCCGTCTATCGCGGGCATCCTTTCCTCTGGCCTGAACACTGGGCGCGGCTCGTCGAACACGCCGGGCGTTGCGGGGTGCGCACGACGGGTCATTTCGATCAAGAGTCTGTCGGGCGCGCGCTCGGTAGTTTGATCAAAGAGAACAAGGTGAAGGAGGGGCGTGCGCGCGTGACGCTTTTGACGCGCGCGGTGCGCGGCGTGTGGAAGGAGCGCGGCGCGGGCGGCGGGGTCGAGACAGACCTTTTGATCATGACGGGCGACGCGCGCCCCGTGCCCGAAGAGGGTCTGGCCGTGACGCTCTCGCCTTACCGCATCAGCACGCTCTCGCCTCTCGCGGGCGTCAAGAGCGTCAACTATCTCGAACACGTCATCGCCTGGGAGGAGGCGCACGCGCGCGACTTCCACGAGTCAATCGTCTTGAACGAGCGCGGCGAAATCGTCTCGGCGGCGATGGCTAACCTCTTCTGGGTGACGCGCGGCACGCTGCACACGCCCGCGCTCGCCACCGGCGCGCTCGCGGGCACGACGCGAGCGCGCGTCATCTCGCTCGCCGAAGAACTCGCCATCCCGTTTGTCGAAGGCACATACGACACCTCCGACCTGAGCGACGCAGACGAAATCTTTCTCACCTCCTCGACGCACGGCGTCGGCCTCGTCACAACATACGACTTCCACCGCTACACGGTCTCCGCCGGAAGCGTCACGCTCCGGCTGCGCGAGGCGTTTCGGCAGCTGACATTAGATACACAGTGAGAATGGTTTTTATGGGTCGCGTGCTAAAATTGTCTGTTTATATTTGATGAAGGAGGCTCTGGCAGACATGACCGATCCGCTAAAGCACATATATAACTCTTGTGATCCATACATGCCCGCCACAGCAGAATATTACTACGATTGTGTTGAGGCACGTGGCGGCAGCGCGCTGGCGCATGAATTTCAACGTCATCTAACCCTCGCCAAAGATCACTTGTACTTTCTATTTTCAGGGCACATCGGTTGTGGTAAATCTTCGGAATTAGAAGAACTGAAACGCTCTTTGCAAAGCGCGACTCCACCTCGTTCCTGCTATTTCCCCATCCTGCTCAATGCCAGCGAATATCTGGACGACTACGATACGACCCCGACGGATATTTTGCTCGCCATCGTGACCGAACTGGCCGACACACTGCGGCGAGAAGCCGGAATCGAATTAAGAGATAGCTATCTCACTAAGCGACTGAATGAAGTTAAAGAATATTTTCTCAGTGATGTTGAAATCGAAGAGGGCGAGCTATCGCTCGGTTTTGCCAAAGCGAAAATTAAAAGACTAAAAAAAGACCCGACGGCTCGCCATAAAGTGCGTTCGGTGTTAGAGCCGAAAATGTCAACGCTGCTCGATGAGATCAACTTAACATTCGACGAAGCGCGAGTAGCTCTTAAACAAAATAAAATCGGAGCAGAACAGCGCCCCTGTGCCGACATTGTGATCATCGTAGATAATCTTGAAAAGATTCGTAGAATCGCAAACATGGAAGAGGGATTGGTCTCGCAACGCGAGCTTTTCCTCGAACGACATATCCAGTTGGCGGGTATGAACGCACATTTCATCTACACCGTGCCGTTGCGTCTCGTGCGCTCCGCAGACGGGCCGCAACTGCATCAAAGATATGGCCCCTCGCTCGTCCTGCCGATGATCAAGACTATTGAGCGCGGCACACGTAATCCCTGTCAGGCCGGGCTAAGTTCGTTACGCGAACTCTTACGCAAGCGACTGGGAGATTTAACCCTAACCGACGCCTTCGACACCAAAGCGCTCGACTTCCTGCTAACCTACAGTGGCGGCCATGTTCGTAATCTGATGACGTTTGTGCAAAATGCCTGCACTTATGCGGACGAGATTCCGATCCCGCTGGCCGCCGCGCAGAAAGCGATCCAGCAGACGGTGCGCAACTACAGCACGGCGATACCCGAGCATCACTGGAGAAAACTGGCCGAACTCGACCGTTCGCTGGATCAAAAGATACTGAACGGCGACAACGACTATCTTGTGATGCTGGAAAATCTGAGCGTGCTTGAGTACATCAACGGCGGTGATGATGATCCGTTTGCGGAGGCCGAACCCTGGTATGCGGTCAACCCGATTGTACGTGAGTTACAAAAATTCAAAGCCGCCGCTAAGGAACTTCAAATTGAAGAGCAGAAAAAGAAGTCACAAGCCGCCGCCTCGGATGAAGCCGCCTTATGAGCGATCAACTCATCATCGACGATCCTTTCGCCCTCAATCCGATTGAGGAGGAGACGGAACTGCGCGCGCTAGTTAGAGCACTTGAGTTCTCCGAAGGCTTCAAACTCCTCTTCGCTCGCTGCAACCAGCCGCAACAACGCCAGCGTTTGATGGAACAAGTGCAGGCACGTCTGCCCCAAGAGAAAGTGCAGGTCATCTCTCTCAGCGAGCCTGTCACACACCTCTTGGACACCCTCCAGGAAGTTGTCCGGCAACCTTCGCCTGATGCAATCTTCATCACCGGCCTTGAATATTCTTTACCAATTGCGGCTGAAGCACACAACGCACCTTTCATCGCCAACCTCAACGCTTCGCGCAACTCTTTCTTCCAATTCGACCGCCCTCTCGTATTCTGGATTCCCGAATACGTCTTAAGCGCCATCATGCTTGGCGCACCCGACTTCTTCTCCATCCGCTCCGGCACTTATTCCTTCGTCTCCGCTCCTGATGCTACATCGGATGTTGCCACTGCTCTCACAGCAGGTCTTGAATCAATCGTTGATAATATGACATGGGCTGAAAAGCAGGAACGTATCACAGCGATTAATAGCTTGCTGGCTGACTATGAGATGTTGCCAGCTGAGCAGCGGGATAAACGCATTGAAATGCGACTTCATATGCGGCTAGGTAATCTATTTCATGCTCTTGAACAATACGAACAGGCGTTAAATCACCTCAATCAAGCACTAACAATTTCTATTGAATTGCAAGATCGTGAATATGAAGGTTGGATTCTAGGCAATATCGGTATTGTTTATGCGTCACAAAGTCAGTTCCATCAAGCTGTGTCGGCATATGAAAAGAGCCTAGATATATCTCGTGAACTTAATGATCGGTTGAGCGAAGCACATTCCTTAGTTAATCTTGGTATTATTCATTTTAGGCAAGCTAATTATAAAAAAGCTGAAGAAAAATATCTTCAGGCACTTCAAGTCTACAAAGAAATTGGTGACGAATCGTCGGAGGGGACAGCTCTAGCTAATCTCGCACTTGTTTACGAATCATTGGGGCTTTTATCTGAAGCGGAAACATCCTATCAGGAGGGTCTAGCAATTTCACGTAAGTTCGGAGATCATAGGACAGAGGCAAACGCAATGTTCAATCTTGGCACACTATATCTGGAACAAGGAAAGTCGTCAGAGGCTGAGGTTTTATTAAATCAGAGTCTGCAAATTTCTCATAGATTAGGTAACAATAAGTTGGAGAAAAAAAACCTTCAAGCCCTTGCACAATTACGAAGGGCACGGGGTGATTCCGAAGAAGAGTTAAAATTGACGCAATAGGAATGAAATAAGTTTTGATGAGCAACATGCGAAGGGAGCGTCAAAGTTCAAACTTTGACGCTCCCTTCGCGTTTTTTACCTTCTATTCCTTGAAGGGTTTGTTATTTCTTCGCCAGCACGACAGGGGATTGTTCGGCGGCACGGATGCGCTCGAAGAAGGCGCGCACTTTGGCGTAGTCGGCGGGTGGGATGGTGGTGGCGCGTTGGGTGAAGGTGCGCTTGAATTGGAGTTGGCCGTCCGCAACGGCGTAGGAGGTCGAATAGCTGCCGAAGGCGGTGTCGAGTTTGACGGGGTCGGGTAGTTCGTCCACGTCGAATCCGGCGGGGAGTTTGACGTTGACCGATTCGGTGTAGGCGTGGGATTCGAGCACGACGGCGTGCTTGCGCGCGGTGTTCGTCAGGAAGACGGATTCGCGGCGCGAGAGGATCGCGGGCTTGAAGATGAGCAGGCGATTCTGCATGAGTTGGCCGTAGCCGACGGCTGTGAAGTCAACATCGAGCGCGAAGCGACCGTCGGCGTGGTTGTCGGCGGGTTCGACGCGGACTACTTTCGCGCCCGTCGCGCCGCGTGTGATCCAGTTTTCGATTGTTCTCGTGTAGTCGGGGCGCGAGAGTTTGCGGAAGCCGCGTCGCTCCCCGACCGCAGCCTGCCCGACCGAGCGCTCTTTGACGTTGACGGTGATCGAGCCGTCAGCCGCGAGACTGACTTCGGCTGCGCGTTCGAGTTGGTTCGCTTCGGGCGGCGTGACGGGCATGCGCACGAGCGAGCCTTCGCTTCCGGCGGCGATGAGCGCGAAGCTGTTCTGTTCGTGGTCCGGCAGATCGCCGACGGGCGTGTTGTCGTCAGTCGCGTCGAAGATGAGCAGGCGACCGAGCGTGGCGTGCTGGATGACGGTCGGGGCTTTCGTCTCGTCGCTCACGCGAACGGCGATGATGCAATGATTGAACTGCGACGGCGAAGCCCACTCCTCGCGCACGTAAGTGGCATCGCCCGAAAAGATCAGGACGGGATAAGCCTCGATCTTGAGCGTGCGCAGCATGGCGCGCATGAGGTTGGCTTTGTCTTTGCAATCGCCGTAACGTTTGGCGAAAACTTCCGCCGCAGAGTGCGGGCGGAAACGACCGACGCCGATCTGAATGGAGATGTACTGCAAGTCCTGCACGTAGCGACCGATGGCGCGAATCTTGTCGAGTTCGGTTTTCGAGTTGGCCGTCAGTTCGCGCGCCTTGGCGGCGATGGCGTCGTCGGGCGCGCTCTGCGGGTCGCTCAGTTCGCTGTACCAGCGCGACACGTCTGCCCACGTCGAGAAGGCGCGCGCGCCCATGATGGTCTGCGCGCCGCCTTGCGCGGGCGTGTAGCTGACGGCGAGGCGCGGCGCGAGGCTCGTCACTTCGGGGCTGGCGATCTCCGGTTCGATGGGCGCGAGGTTGCGCAACTCCCATGTGTAGCTCGTGCCGCTCACAGCCGGTTCGACTTTGGCGTGATTGAAGGTGATGCCCGTTGCGCTCCAACCTGTGGGAAGCGTCAGCGTGTAGCGCGACCTGAGCACGGGCAGACGCCCCTGGAAATACCAGACCTCATGCGGAAAGAGCGCGCGTTCCTCCGTGATGATCTGATAGCCGAAGACCGCGCCCGCGTCTGCTTCGTCCATCGCGTTAATGCGCTTGCTGCGATACTGGTTGTAAACGTCGTTGGTATCGGCGGCGAGGTCTAAGGTCTCGTCCTTGCCGTAGCGTTTGGTCTGCCCGTTGGGACGTATGAGCCACGCGCGTATCTCGCGCACCTTGCCCGTGTCGGTGGCGTAGCCGGCGATGGCCTGCGCGTAGCTTCGTCCCTCGCGTGTGAGGATGCGCACGGCGTAGGTGGAAGCGGTCGTGATTTTGCCGTCGCTGCCGATCGTCGTCTGTCCTTCGTCGTGGAGGACGACCGCAGGCACGTCTTTCGCGTAAGCGGGCGCGGCGGCGGCGGCGGCCTGCGTGAGCCACGCGGGCGGCGCATCATCGCCGCCGGTCGCAGTAGTAGTCGCGGCGAAAGCGGGGGCGCACAGTAACAGCAGGACGAGCGCGGGGCGGAGTCCGAACATTCTGGTGGACATTACTTTCAAACCTCTATTTCACTTGCGAGCCTGCGGAAGACTCAATTTACAACACTTCGACCGGGCGGCTCGCCCTTAGTTCGACGGCGAACCGGAGGAGGCTGTCGTCGCGGCCTGTTTGAGCGTGATCGTGTGGTTGTCGCGCTTGTGTATTTCGTCGAAGTAATTTTTGAGTTGCGCGTAACCGGTGACGGGGAAGAGCAGGCCGCTCTGGCCGCCGCCGAAGAAGAAGCTGCGTTTGTAGATGAGCGTGCGCCCGTCCTTCGTGACGGCGAGTTTAACGTCGTACTTGCTGACTTCGCCGCCGTTGAGACCGGCGGGCGAGTCGGCGTTGTCGAGCGTGAAATTGGCGGGGAGTTCTATCGTCACGTCGTCCTGCTCCGACCAGGGGTAATGGAAGTAGATGCTGTTGTGCCGCTGGCTGGTCGGAAAAAGCTGGCTCGCGCCGTGCTGGAAGAAGGCCGGTTGGAGGAAGAGACGCTTGCCCGTGCGCTGCGCGTAGCCGGGCACGCGTACGCGATAGGCATAGACGAACGGCTTGACCGGATCGCTGACGTTCTCGACGCGGATGTCCGAGACTTCGGCGGTGCTCATCTTGGACTTCAAGAGCGCGCGCAGAGTCTCCTCGCGCTGCGCGGGCGAGTCGTCGTCGTTGTACTCCTTCTTGTCCTTGCCGAGATGCCCCGTGTATTCGATGCGCACGTCGCCCGCGAGCGTGCCCTCTTCGTCGAGTTTGAGTTTCGCCGTGCGCTTCTCCAGAGACTTCTCGGGCGCAGACAGCGGCGTCCGAACGAAGGCCGGAGTTTTCGGGTCGCTCACGAGCGCGTCCTGCATCTCCGTCTCCCACGCGAGCATGCCGAAGGGCATGTACATCTCCGACGGATCGAAAAAGCGCCACCCTTCGCCCACCTTGATGGCGATGACGACGTTTTCGATGAAGTAGAGATCGGCGAAGTCGGGGCTGAAGAAGATGTCGCTGCGGTCGGCCAGAAGCGCGGGACGCGCCTCGAAGCCCGCGGCGGTGGCGAGCGCGGCGAACAGCCCTGAGATGTCGTTGCTGCGCCCTTCGCCTTTTTTGAGCGTGTTGGCGGGCGATTCGTCTTTGATTTTAATGCGCTGCTCGACGGGCAGATTCAGCGCGTCGTCGTCGAGGTTCTTGATACGCGTGCGGCAGAATTCGTAGAGGCGTTCGAGTTTCTGCTCGTCGGTCGTCGCGTCGCCGATGAGTTCGACGGCCTTCTTGCGCACGTCGTCGTTGACCTTCATCTCGGACTTGTAGATGTTATAGACGCCCCTGCCCACATCGCCCCAGAACTTCTGCGGCACGATGTTCTTCTCCGCCGTGTAGTAGATGAGCACCCACTTGCGCACTTCGTCTTCGGGCGGCATGCGCGGCTCTTCGTGATAGGCGGGCACGTTCAAAAGCGTCGCGCTGTAAAAGCCGTTCTTCTCTTTGACGAGCTGCGGGGTGGGCATGTGGAAGGGCTGGTAGCGCATCGCTTCGACGCCGACGAGGTTCGAGGCGGGCTTGATGTAATAGGTGACGCTCTGCGCGGGGATGTCGCGTTGAAAGTAGAGCCGCGTACGGTTGGCCGAACGGTTCGGGTAAACTTCGCGCCAGCGATACTCTATGATCGCGCCCGGCTCGACGCTCGGCATGGCGAAGGTCTTGGCCTTCAACTTGAGGTCGCCCGCACGGGCTATGGTCTTCTCGAAAATGTCTTCCTTCTTCAGTTCGATGATCTCGCCGCCCGGCTTGATGGTGCGTCCGGCCACGTCTTTGATCTTGACGTTCGGACGGAAGGGGACGATGTCTATTTTGCTCTGCGCCTCGCGCCCGCGTTCGGTGAAGATTTTGATGCGGATGTAGTGGCTGAAAATGAGATCGGACTCGTCGCCGTCGTCAACGCGCACTTCCCAGAAGATAGCTTCGGCGTCGGCATCTTTTTCCACCACGGGCGCTTTCATCGCGAGGTGCGCAGGGTCAATCGGTCTCCAATCATCGCCGAAGGCGAAGACCGGCGACGCCGCAGCAGCAATAGCGGCGGGCAAAAAGGGCAATAGCAGCAACAGGGCGAGACATGCAGAGGTCAGCACGCGCAGGAGCTTAGACATAACAGGCAAAACCTTTCGATTTTTAGGCTAAGGCAGCGGCAAGAGGCGCCGGGCGGAAAATTCTGGGATAAACACTCTCTCAGGTGAGAGGTTACGAAGAGCCGTTCGGGGCGGCGGCGGCGATGCCCGAGCATATTAGCCTAGTCAGTCGCCGGATACAAGGGCTTATACGAAATTTCGTACCACCCTTAAAGCGGCAGTTTAGAATCACTTTCCGCTGTAGAAATTGCACTGCCGCCCGCCGCGCCTTAGATTTTTTGCGTGGTCGGGCGGTGGTGAAATGCGGCTCGCAGCACGTGGAAGGCTCGCAAACGCGCCGCCGTCCTGTGCTATAATCGCGCCTCTTTGCCCCGTTTCTATCCGGCAGAATTTAGCGCGTTCATAATTTTGACAGGAGGATTGGTGTTTATGGCGACCGAACTCAAACGCGGAAGTGCCACCCCCGGCAACATCGAAGAACTGCTCGGCACCGACGCACGCACGCTGCTCGATTACACTTCGAAGACTATCCCCAAAGACCAACTGCAACTGCCCGGCCCCGATTTCGTGGACCGCGTCTGGTCGGCATCCGACCGCAGCCCGCGCGTCCTGCGCTCGATGCAAACGCTCTTCGACACGGGGCGGCTCGCGGGCACGGGCTATCTCTCGATCCTCCCCGTCGATCAAGGCATCGAACACTCCGCCGGAGCGAGTTTCGCCCCCAACCCCATTTACTTCGATCCGGAGAACATCGTGCGCCTCGCCATCGAAGGCGGCTGCAACGCCGTCGCCTCCACCTTCGGCGTGCTCGGCGTGGTCGCGCGCCGCTACGCGCAC
This sequence comes from Pyrinomonadaceae bacterium, assembly GCA_035296385.1. Classification (GTDB taxonomy): domain Bacteria; phylum Acidobacteriota; class Blastocatellia; order Pyrinomonadales; family Pyrinomonadaceae; genus JAIVJZ01. Next base: position 14,035 of record DATHBB010000072.1, read on the forward strand.
AAGATTCCCTTCGTCGTCAAGATCAACCACAACGAACTGCTGACCTACCCGAACGCATTCGATCAGGTCATGTTCGGCACGATTGATCAGGCGCACGACATGGGCGCGGTCGCCGTCGGCGCGACGATCTATTTCGGCTCCGAACAATCCACGCGACAGTTAACGGAAGTGAGCGAAGCCTTCGCCTACGCGCACGAACTCGGTATGGCGACCATTCTCTGGTGCTACCTGCGCAACCCGCAGTTCAAAGGCAAGGACGGCGACATGCACACCGCCGCCGACCTGACGGGTCAGGCCAACCATCTCGGCGTCACGATTCAGGCCGACATCATCAAGCAGAAGTTGCCGGAGCGAAACGGCGGCTACAACATGCTCAACACCGAATCGGCCTACGGCAAAACGAACCCGAGGATTTACAGCGAACTGACGAGCGACAACCCGATTGATCTCGTGCGCTATCAAGTCGCCAATTGCTTCATGGGTCGCTGCGGCTTGATCAATTCGGGCGGCGAGTCGAAGGGTCAGACCGATTTGCAGGAGGCCGTGCGCACCGCCGTCATCAACAAACGCGGCGGCGGCATGGGTCTCATCTCCGGTCGGAAAGCCTTCCAACGCCCCATCGAAGAAGGCGCGGCGCTCCTGCGCACGATCCAGGACGTGTACCTCTCCGAAGAGATCACGGTCGCTTAAAATAATGATGAAGAGAGAACTGTCCGTTGTCAGTAGTCAGTTGTCAGTTGCATGTGCTCATCACACGAGTTGCTAAAGACCGGATTGAACAACTGACTACGGACTACTGACAACGGACAGTTTTTTCATCATTTCTTCCCAATGGCCGAAGCAGCCCGCCAAACCTCTTCCGACACGGAACTCCTGCACGCAGTCGCGCGCGGCGATGAGTCCGCGCTGGCCGCGCTTTATGATCGATACAACTCCATCCTCTTAGGTCTCCTGCTCCGTATATTACACAGCCGCGTCGAAGCGGAAGACGTTTTACAAGAAGTCTTCCTCCAAATCTGGCAGCGCGCCGCCAATTTCGACGAGGCGCGCGGGCGCGGCTTTACGTGGATGGTGACGCTCGCCAGAAGCCGCGCCATAGACCGCCTGCGCTCGCTGCAATCGCGCCAGCGCGCGGACGACACGGCCATGCAGAACGCGCCCGAAGCGGTGAGCGACGCCAGCGACGACGCCTATCACGCGGAGCAACGCGAGATAGTGCGCGCCGCGCTCGCGGAGATTCCCGAAGAGCAACGCCGCGCGCTCCTGCTGGCATACTTCGAAGGGTTGACGCAATCCGAGATCGCCGCGCGGCTCGGTCAACCGCTCGGCACGGTGAAGACGCGCATGCGCAGCGGCATGACGAAGCTGCGCGACCTGTTGGGCGAGAAGATGGGACGGCAAGCGGGCGCGAACTTGAATTATTGACCGCGTGCGCGCGCGTGATGATTTTCCGAAGCGCGCTCGAATTGAACTTTCGACGCTCGACGCATACGTTTTTTTTCGACGCATACGTTTTTTTGATGAGGCACGAAGACTACAAAGAGTTGCTGGCGCTCGACGCGCTCGACCTCCTTGAAGGGGACGGCGATGAGCGTCGCGCGCTCGACGCGCATCTCGCAGAGTGCGACGACTGCCGCGCCGAAGCGAGTGCCCTGCGCGACTCGGCGGCCTCTCTAGCCTACGCCGCGCCTCCCACAGTCGCCCCCGCGCCCGAACTCCGCGCACGGATTCTCGCGAGCGTCAAATCGCAGACGCGCGCGGACGCACGACCTCTTGCGCCTCCCACACACGGCGGCGCAATCACGACGTTAACAACGACGCCTCCGGAAGTTTCCAACGTCTCCACATCCGACGAATTTGCGCGTCGGCGCGAGGCGCGCGAAGTCAGGGTCAGCCGACGCCTCCTGACGTTCGGCACGCTCGCCGCGTCGCTCGCCGTCGCCGCGCTGCTCGTCTCGCTCCTGTTGCTCTGGCAGCGCAACGAGCGCCAGCAGGCCGAGATCGCGCGTCTCTCCCAGGCCGTCAATCGAACCGAACGCGACCTCGCACGCCTGAGCGCCGAGCGCGAACTGCTCGCCGCGCCCGCCGCGCAAACCGCCACGCTCGCCGGTACGAAGATGGCCGAACGCGCACGCGCGCGCCTGACTTTCGACGAGCGCACGGGACGCGCCATGCTCATGGCCGCAGACCTCCCGCCCGCTCCCGCAGGCAAGGCTTACCAACTCTGGTTCATCGCGGCGGGCAAGCCGCCCATGCCCGGCAGCGTCTTCCAGACGGACGCGAGCGGCCACGCCGAAATGCACGACATCGTTCCGCCCGAAGGTCGCCGCGCCGCCATCTACGCCGTCACGCTCGAACCGGCGGGCGGCGTCGCCGCGCCGACCGGCGAGATGTACCTGAAAAGTTCCGCCTCCTGAAAATCAACTCCGCGCGAAAAACTTGCTATAGTGTTTCCGGCGGCGCGGCGGCGGTCGCGCGCTAGTTTATGTTACGAGAGGGATGTACGAAGTGGCTGACGAAAAACGCTCCGACAACGATGCCGTGATGAACTCGATCACAGACGAGACCGGGCAATTCGACGCGCGATTCCTGCTCTGGCGCACCTTCTGCGCCGAAAACGATGTGCCCGTCGAAACCCTCCCCAGCGATCTCACCGGAGACATCCGCGACAAGTGGAATGCGCTCAAAGACAATAAGCTCAAGTGACGAGTGACGAGTGACAAGTGACGAGTGAAGACAAGTAAATCGTGAATCGTAAATCGTGAATAGAGAAGACCTGCTTTCGTCTATTCACGATTTACGATTCACGATTTACGGCTTTTTAACTTGTCACCTGTCACTTGTCACTTGTCACTGTTTTAGGAAGGGGTTGGTGAGTCGTTCATGGCCGATGGTTGTGTCGGGGCCGTGACCGGAATAGACCACAACGTCGTCTCCGAGCGGGATGATCTTGTTCAAGAGCGAATCCATCAACTGCTCGTACGAGCCGCCCGGCAAATCCGTCCGTCCGATAGAGCCTGCGAACAGGCAATCCCCCACGAAAACTTTGCGCTCGCTCGCCTCGAACAAGACGACGTGGCCGGGCGTGTGCCCTGGGCAGTGCAACGCTCGAAACTCAAGCGTGCCGACCGGGTAGACTTCGCCGTCCGCCCAGTAGCGATCTATCGCGGGCGGCGCGTCGTAGGCGAAGCCGAGCGCCTTCCACTGCGCGCGCGGGATGCCGATCCACGCGGGCTGTTCGGGGAGTTGCGTGTAGAGCGGTTCGTCCGCCGCGTGCAGAATGATCTCCGCCCCGGGGCGCAAACGTTTCAACGCCGCGACGCCCCCGACGTGATCCAGATGCGCGTGCGTCAGCGCGATTGCTTGCAAGTCGAGTTTGTGCCGTTCGAGCACCGATGCGATTAGCTCGGCGTCGTCGCCCGGATCGATGCAGACGGCGCGGCGCGTCTCCTCGCAACCGAGTATGCGCGTCTGCTGTTGAAACGCCGTGACGGTGAGTGTTTCGATGATCATGCGCTAAAACCTTCGGGGCATAACTTGACGGCGAAATTGCATCTAAAGAAAGTATAAACTGACCCTCAAGAATCTACTAACAGACGAATTTTTCAAGCAGAGGTTTTTAAGCAGCAATGCCACTCGGTAAGAAATCGACTTCGCTCGCCGGGGTGCTCGACGAATTAACAAAGGTCGCCGCCCCGGAGTTGACCGAACATCTACAGAACAACGATCTGCGCTGCTACGCCTGCGGCCACCGCTGCCTCGTCAAAGAAGGCAAACGCGGCATCTGCAAAGTGCGTTTCAACGAAGGGGGACGCTTGCTCGTGCCCGCAAACTACGTCGCCGCGCTCGCCTGCGACCCGACCGAGAAGAAGCCCTTCTTCCACGCGCTGCCCGGCTCCGACACGCTCACCTTCGGCATGCTCGGATGCGATCTACACTGCGGCTACTGTCAGAACTGGTTGACTTCGCAAGCGCTGCGCGACGACGCGGCGGGCACCGAGCCGCAGGTCGTCTCGGCGGACCGTCTGGTGGCGCTGGCGAAGGCTTACGGGGCGTCGCTCGTAGGGTCGAGTTATAACGAGCCGCTGATTACGGCGGAGTGGGCGGTGGAAGTTTTTCGGAAGGCGAAGCCGGAAGGGTTCAAGACGGCCTTCATCTCGAACGGCAACGCGACGCCGCAGGTGCTCGATTATCTTCGTCCCTGGACTGATTGCTACAAGATCGATCTCAAGTCCATGAGCGACCGCAACTACCGTCAACTCGGCGGCGTGGTTGATAACATCTTGGAGACCGTCAAGATGGTGCACGAGCGCGGCTTCTGGTCGGAGATCGTGACGCTTTTGATTCCGGGCTTCAACGATTCGGAGGATGAGATCAAACGCGCGGCGGATTTCATCGCAAGCGTGTCGCCCGACATCCCCTGGCACGTCACTGCGTTTCATCAGGACTACCGCATGCAGGACAACGCCAACACGACCGCCGAACAACTCGTGCGCGCCTGCGAACTGGGGCGCGCGGCGGGCTTGCGCTACATCTACGCGGGCAACCTGCCCGGGCGCGTCGGGCGCTGGGAGAACACTTACTGTCCCGCGTGCGACGAACTCTTGATCGAACGCTACGGCTACATCATCCGGCGCATGAAAGTGACGCGCGACGGCAAATGCCCCGCGTGCGCGACGGCGATTCCGGGCGTCTGGGCGTGAATCAAACGATGAAGTAGGAACGCGGAACGATGAACTGAAAGCATGTCTTTCAGTTCATCGTTCCTACTTCATCGTTCCGCGTTCATCGTTTCTGAGCTACTTGCTCGTGCTTTATCTCGCGGGCGTTTTGATAACGGGAGTGCCGTGGTGGAAAACTGCCAACCACTTCCCATCGCGTTTAACCCAGATCGAACTGGTGCGTTCTTCGAAAGGCTTGCCGTCAGGCTCTGTCCCTTTGACCATGTAGGTCACGAGCGTCGCATCGTCGTCCAACTTCGTCGCCTTGAAGTCGCTCGTCGTGGCTTTCGAGAAGTCCCACTGTTTGACGGCGGCGAGCGTCCCCGCTTTATCGTAAACACCAGATGGCCCGACCTCTAGTTGATCTGCGGCCAGATGGGCGGCAAAGGTGTCCCAGTCCTTCTGACGAAGCGCTTCCCACATATGTTTTTCTATGGCGACCGGATCGTCGGATGCGATCATCTCGGAATGTCTCGCCGCGCTCGTCGAAGTGTTGGCGTTTGCCGCCGCGCTGCTGCTCGCCGGAGTGGAGGTTGCCGCCGCCGGAGTGGCAGTTGCCGTTGGCTCTTTGATCGGGCAATCCTGATGGAAGACTGCCACCCATTCCGTGCCGCGCTTCATCCAGGCCGTGCTCGCGCGTAACGCGCCGGGCGGGAGCGGCTCGCCGCCGGAGGTGCCCTTCGCATCCACCGTGTAAGTGACGACCGCCGCGTCCTCGTCCAGCACTACGGTCTTCCAATCGGAGAGATTAATTTCGGTCGGGGCGAAATTCTTCACGCCGCTGATCGTGCCCGCCTTGTCGCCGACGACATCGCTTGAGATGTAGATCATGTCGTCCGCCAGCATCTTGCCGAAGGCGTCGTGGTCTCTATTCTTGAGCGCGTCCCAAAGCTGTTTCTCTTTGGCCGTGATGGCCTCCGCGATTGCCCCGCCGCCCGCGGGCGATAAACTGGCGTTGCTGTTTGCGGCGGCGTTCGAGTTGCCGTTCGTCGCGGCAATATTACTGTTGCCGGTATTCGACACCGCGCAACCCGACGTGCCGAGAACCACTAAGGACAGGACGACCGACAACGCCGTCAGGGATCGTTTCATAAGAGAGAGTCCTCCACTGTGCGAATGTTTAAACTTAAACGGGAGTTGGAGCCGATTGCAGGGTGCTTCTATGCCAATTCGCGCGCGGAGTCAAGAAAACAGTGACGAGTGACGAGATAAAAACAGTAAATCGTGAATCGGTAATCGTGAATAGGGAAAAACTGTCTTCGTCTATGATGGAGAAAAACTGTCTTCGTCTATTTGCGATTGACCATTCACGATTTACAGCCTTTAACGATTTATGGCTTTCACTCGTCACTCGTCACTTGTCACTGCTTTTAAAAATTCGAGGAGCGGCGTTCGAGGTCTTCGGGTGTGCCGTAGAGGGGCGTGTATTCTTCGTCGTTTTCGGCGGCGTGGAGAGCGCGTTTGAGTTCGGTGAGTTCGCGACAGATGGCGCGGAATTCGTCTTCGTCGAAGTGCTCGTAGTCGCCCGCGAGGTCGAGCACACGATCTATGCGCCGGTTGGCCTTGTCCAAAACTTCCGTGTTGATGCGTCCCTCGGCGACCGAGCGGCAGATGAGATCGCGCGCGGCTTTGAAGTTCGCCTCCTGCTCGCAGATGAGGATCATGTCCGAGCCTGCTTCGATGGCGCGCAGAGAGGCTTCGGCCACCGAGAGCGTCTGCACGACCGCGCCCATCTCCATGTCGTCGGTGATGACGAGGCCGTCGTACTTGAAGGCCGTGCGCAGCATACGCATCACGACGTTGTTGCTGATCGTCGCCGGAATTTGCGCGAAGTCTTCGAGCGAAGGGAGTTCCGCCGTGCGTCGAAACCACGCCTGCAAAAACTCGGACACTTCGGGGAAGGCCGCGTGGCTCACCATCACCGAATGAAGTTTCTCGCCGCGACGGTGGAACATCAGATCGAGGAACGGCACGAGGTCGTGCTGAAGTATCTCTTTCCACGAATGCGTGACGACGGGCAGACGACGGTGCGAATCAACCTGCGAGCCGCCGAGTCCGGGAAAGTGTTTGCCACAGCCGACGATGCGGTGCGCCTGCAAGCCGTCGAGATACGCGCCCGCGAGCCGCGACACCTCTTCGGGCGTCTCGCCGAACGTGCGACCGCGCAAACCGTTCTCCTCGTTGCCGCCCTTGAGGTCGAGGACGGGCGCGAAGTTCATGTTGAAGCCGAGCAGGCGGAGCGCGCGCGCCGAGAGTTCGCCGAACTTGCGCGCGAGTTCGCTTCGTCCGGCGAGGCGCACGGCTTTGGCCGAAGGCATCGGCTCGCAGATGTCTCGGAAGCGATCTACGAGGCCGCCTTCCTGATCGACGCCGATGATGACGCGCCCGCCGAGCGCGTCGCGTATCTGCGCGTTGAGGAGCGCGACCTGTTCCGCCGACTCGACGTTGCGCCCGAACAGTATGACGCCGCCGGGGCGAACCTCGCGCAACATCTCGCGCAGGCGTTTGTCCAGACGCGTCCCCGGCAGGCCGACGAACAGGAGTCGTCCGGCCTTGCGCTTGATCTCTTCCACTTCGGTCAAAGGCGTCGCAGTTTCGGGCATCGTTTTCGCTTCGGGTTTCCTTCCGTTCAAGAGTAAAGGTTTGCGGGGCGGGCGCGCAAGAAGAGAGCCGCCCCGCGTCGCCGCTTCTCTCCATACACGCCGATTCCCCGCCGCCTTCCGATGAACCCGCGCGCGCGCTTTGTTATACTTCCCGTCTCATGGTCGCAGAACTGCTATCACGAATCACGCCGTCGCGGTCGCCCGCCGAACTCACGGCGAGCATCAAGCGTCGCGCGCTTGAGTTGGGCTTCGACAAGGTCGGCGTCGTCGCCGCCGCGCCGCTCGACGCGGAGCGCGCGCATCTGGAAGAGTGGTTGCGGCGCGGGCTTCACGGCGAGATGAACTGGATGGCGCGCGACCCTGAGCGACGCACAGACCCGCGCCTCGTCTTCCCCGAAGCACGCTCCGTCGTCGTCGTTGCGCTCAACTACTTCACGCCGCACGAGCACCCGGACGATGCGGCGACCGGCAAAATCTCCCGCTACGCGTGGGGCGACGATTACCATGATGTCGTCGGCGGCAAGCTCAAAGAACTGCTCGCCTTCGTCAAAGAAGAGTGTCCGGAAGCCGTCGGCAAAACCTGCGTGGACATTCAACCGTTGATGGACAAGGCCTGGGCGGTGCGCGCCGGACTTGGCTGGATCGGCAAACACACGAATCTGATCACGCGCGAATACGGCTCCTGGGTCTTCCTCGGCGAACTGCTTCTCAACCTCGAACTCGTGTACGACACGGACGTGTCGGAAGATCATTGCGGCACCTGCACGCTCTGCATCGAAGCGTGCCCGACGGACGCGATCACCGAAGCCTACGTCGTTGACTCGAACCGCTGCATCTCCTACGCCACCATCGAACTGCGCGCGCCCGAAATCCCCGCCGAAGTGGCCGACCGTCTCGAAGGCTGGCTCTACGGCTGCGACATCTGCCAGGACGTGTGCCCCTGGAATCGCTTCGAGCAGCCGACCGCAGAGGCGCGCTTCGAGCCGCGCGAAGGCCAGGTCTCCGCAGACCTCGCGCGCCTCCTCACGCTCACGCAAGACGAGTACGCCGCACGCTTTCGCCGTAGCGCCATCAAACGCGCCAAGCTCACCGGACTCCAACGCAACGCACGCGCGCTACAAAAATATGCGCCGACGCGTGAACATCCAAACGACCAGAGCGGCGACTAACGATCCGAAAATATTTAACGGCGATCCGAAAAAATATTTTCCATCCGGACAACTCTCCACACTACAACTCTCTTCTCATGTCCAGACCAACCGTCAGGACAGTTCTTCAAAGGGAACTTTTAGCGCGCGCCTGTGTCTAAAAGTTCGTTGACTTCATAAAATTTGTGTCGGGCTTCGGTAGGCAATTTTACCTCGCATGTAAATGCCGAAAGGGGTAGGTCTATGTCAGGAAGTATCCGCCTGTCAGTTAAACGGTCTGCGCGTCTCGTGCTGCTCGTCTCAGTCGTTGTCTTCGCCGTCGTCGTTACGCTCGTCCGGGTGGAGCCGCCCGCGTCCTTCGCGTGCCCTATCGAAATATCCAAACCGTTGCGTGCGCTCTACACGGAGAGCGAACTCGTCGCGGTGGCGCGCGTCGGCGATTCCGTCAAGGTCGAACAAAAACACCCGCTGATGGGGCTGACGAGAACTGTGCTTCACGTCTCTTCGCTTTTGAAAGGCGAGAGCAAAGAGGTCAGAGAGAAGGTCGTTAACCTCTACCATTACGTCTGGGGTGCGCAGAACGCGGATTCCCCCAACACCTACTCGAAAGACGACGTGTTGCTCGTCTTCCTCCGAACACGCGAGGGAGGCGACGGCTATGTGCCCACGGATTACGAGCGCGGCGTGAAGAAGTTGCCGCCCGATGATCTGAAAGTTTACGTCAGCCGCATAGAAGAACTCTCCGTTATCATGCGCGATGTGAAGCCCAGCGCGGAGGTCATCACCGAATGGCTCGTGCGCTGCGCCGAAGAACCAGCCACGCGCTGGGAGGGCGCATTTGAACTCGGCGTCAACGCTCCGCAGCTCCAAGACCCGCCGCAGGAAGGTGAAGAAGCCGAAACAGACGCAGGCGAAACGGAAGGCGCGTCTGAAGAGACGCCCGGCAACGCCGGAGAGGAAAAAGAGGACGAGAACGGTAGCGACGACGGGCAGGACGCACCAGCAGCAGCGGGCGAAGGGGCGACAGGCGCGGGCAACGTTAAGAATGAAACAGCCGACGCGACGGAAGTTGATGTTGTAAGCATTTCTACATCGGAGGCGTCGCTTGGATTCGTCCCCTTCCTCACGCCCGCGCAGAAGGAGCGTCTGTTGACGGCGTTGGTCGGCGCGGAAGAGTTGAACGAGGGCGAACAGATGCTCCTGCGTCTCGTCGGAATCTGGAAAGACGAGCGCCTCGTCCCCTTCCTCCTGAAGCACCTCTCGCGCGTGGCCGATAAGTCGCCTTACGAAGCCGAAGACATGATGCGCATCGTCGCACACACGCTCGGCGACGGGACGCTCATCAAGTTCGTTGCCAGCTACAGCAAGACCGCCTCTTACGACGACATCTACAACGAATACGCCAACGTCGTGGACGGAGAGGACAGCAACGCAAGCGCCGGGGAGCGCGCCGCGCTCAAAAAATCGCGGGAAGAAGTGAAAGCCGCCGCTGCCGAAGCCCTCTTCCAACGCAGCGGCAAACTACGCCACTTCCTCGCCCTCGCTGTCCAACCCCAAACGCCCTGAACTCCCTCACGCCCAAACTCCCCCAAAAGGCGGGACGCGCCCACAACTCTCCCCCGCGTCCCGCCGCCCCCAACCCGCGACTTGGAACGCCCACGCCGCCAGCGTATGATAGTGTTTTCCGACAACGCCGCAGGAATGTTTCTTGCGGCGTGTGCTCTATGGCGAAAGATAAATTGTGACTGCTGCGTTTGTACTCAAAGATTCATACGGGCGTGCGATACGTGACCTGCGCGTGTCGCTCACAGACAGGTGCAACTTCCGTTGCTTCTACTGCCTGCCGCACGGCGAACCGCCGATTGCGCCCAAAGAGCAGATGCTCTCCTACGAAGAGATCGAGTATGTCTCGGACATCTTCGTTAGCTTGGGCATCGAAAAAATTCGTCTCACGGGCGGCGAGCCGATGATGCGCCGCGACATCGAGACGATCATACAGAAACTCGCCGCGCTCAAACCGCGCCTGCACGATCTGGCGCTCACCACCAACGGCTACTTCCTGCCCGGACGCGCCGCCGCGCTCAAAGCCGCAGGCCTCGACCGCATCACCATCAGCCTCGACTCCCTGCGCCGCGACACGTTTCGCCAAATGACCGGCGTTGACGTTTTAGAACGCGTGCTCGAAGGCATTCAGGCCGCGCGCGACGCCGGACTCACGCCCATCAAGATGAACGCCGTCATCGTGCGCGGGCACAACGAGTCGGAAGTCGCAGACTTCGCCGCGTTCGCACGCGAGCACGACATCGCGATGCGCTTCATAGAGTTCATGCCGCTGGATTCCGGCCACGAGTGGTCGCGCGCCGACGTATTTTCAGGCAAAGAAATCCGCGCCGCGATTGAAGAGATTTTTCCGCTCTCGCCGCTGCCCGTCCGTCGCGGCGCGGAGACTTCGGCACGCTACTGTTTCGCCGACGGCGCGCCCGGCGAGATCGGCATCATCGCGCCCGTCACCGAACCCTTCTGCGGCGCGTGCTCGCGCATACGCCTCACCGCCGACGGCCAGATCAGGACGTGCCTCTTCTCGACCGTCGAACACTCCCTGCGCGATTGTATTCGCGGCGGTGCGACGCGCGCCGAGATCGTCGAGTACATCGAATCGGTCGTCCTGAAAAAAGAGCCGCGCCACTACATCAACGATCCCGATTTCCTCCAACCCGCGCGCACGATGAGTTTCATCGGCGGCTAAAGACGTTGCTGTTAAGTTGAAGGTAGTGATGTAATTTATCAGGTAGCTCATTGTGAAAATCGCAGATTTATCACCGGAGATAGCAGACAAACTTGAGCGCTGTTTGTATGATCAACTTATCAACAAGCATGAAGGCCCGGAGACTTGGGGAATTCTTGAAGATTATGAATTCTTAAAAATTGGTGACTTCGATGTCTTGCTGCCGATAGAAAAACAACACCATCCCAATATCGCCTTTGTTAAAATCATTTTTAGCGAAAACAAAGAAACTTTGACTTTATTCTTCCGCGATACGACTTATAAGACTGGACTTTTCTCAGAGCGTGTTGCAGTTTGTATTAAGTTTGAAGATGAGAATTTTCTGATCGCGGTTCTTTATCACGAATGCTTCATTATTGAAGCCGGTCAAACGCAAATAGTTGATTGATGAATTGATCATTGAATAGTGTGAAAGTTTTCGGGGGAGCTTCGCCTGCGGGCGCGGCTGAGAGTCACAAACGTGTGAGACCCCTAGAACCTGATGCGGTTAGTACCGCCGAAGGGAGAAACGCCGGAAGACCGCTTGCGACCCTTCATGCTTCGCGAGCGGTTTTTCTTTTCAGGCCGGACTGCGGCCCAATGGGTGACGACAACAATATGAGTACGATTAAAGAATCCGCCGCGCGACTCGACGGTCGCCGCAGCGACGAAGTGCAACTGCCGAACTCCGAGCGCGTCTACGTCGAAGGCGCGCGAGGCGACGTGCGCGTGCCGTTTCGTGAAGTCTCTCTGAACCAGACGCGCAACCCGGACGGCACGCTGGAACATAATCCGCCCGTGCGCGTCTATGACACGAGCGGCGCGTGGGGCGACCCCCATGTCAAGTGCGACGAGCGCGCGGGACTCGCGCCGCTTCGACGCGAGTGGATTATCGCGCGCGGCGACGTTGAAGAATACGCGGGTCGTGAAGTTAAGCCGGAAGACGACGGCTATCTGACGGAGGGCGCGGCGGAGTACGCGCAGCAGAAGACGAAGGGGCGGCTCGAATATTTTCCCGGCCTGCGCCGCGCCCCCTTGCGCGCACGCGCGGGCGCGCGCGTCACGCAGATGCACTATGCGCGTCGCGGCATCGTTACGCCGGAGATGGAGTTCATCGCCTTGCGCGAAAACATGGGGCGCGAGATGGCCCTGCACGCGATGAGCGAACACAGTCGCGACGACCGCAGTTCGCTTTTTCATCAACACAAGGGCGAGTCTTTCGGCGCGGCGATTCCGGAGTTCGTCACGCCGGAGTTCGTGCGCGATGAAGTGGCTCGCGGGCGCGCGATCATCCCCGCGAACGTCAACCATCCTGAGAGCGAGCCGATGATCATCGGGCGCAATTTTCTCGTCAAGATCAACGCCAACATCGGTAACTCCGCGGTCGCTTCTTCAATCGAAGAGGAGGTTGAGAAGATGCGCTGGTCAACGAAGTGGGGCGCGGACACGGTGATGGATTTGTCCACGGGCAAAAACATACACGCCACGCGCGAGTGGATTCTGCGCAACTCGCCCGTGCCCATCGGCACCGTCCCGATCTATCAGGCGCTTGAGAAAGTCGGAGGCAAGGCCGAAGAGTTGACGTGGGAGATTTACCGCGACACTTTGATCGAACAGGCGGAGCAGGGCGTTGACTATTTTACGATCCACGCGGGCGTGCGTCTGCCTTACATCCCTCTGACGGCGAAACGCACGACCGGTATCGTCTCGCGCGGCGGCTCGATCATGGCGAAGTGGTGTCTCGCGCATCACGAGGAGAGTTTCCTCTACACGCGCTTTCGAGACATCTGCGAGATCATGGCGGCCTACGACGTGTCGTTCTCACTCGGCGACGGACTCCGCCCCGGCTGCATCGCCGACGCTAACGACGCCGCGCAGTTCGCCGAGTTGGAGACGCTCGGCGAACTCACTCGGATCGCCTGGGAGTACGACTGCCAGACGATGATCGAAGGCCCCGGCCACGTCCCCATGCACCTCATTAAAGAGAACATGGACAAGCAGCTTGAGATGTGCGGCGAAGCTCCCTTCTACACTCTGGGGCCGCTCACGACGGACATCGCGCCCGGCTACGATCACATCACGTCGGCCATCGGCGCGGCGATGATCGGGTGGTACGGCACGGCCATGCTCTGCTACGTCACGCCGAAAGAGCATCTCGGCTTGCCCGACAAGAAGGACGTGAAAGAGGGCGTCATCGCCTACAAGATCGCGGCGCACGCGGCGGACCTCGCCAAAGGTCATCCGGGCGCGCAACTGCGCGACAACGCTCTGTCGAAAGCGCGCTTCGAGTTTCGCTGGGAGGATCAGTTCAACCTCTCGCTCGATCCGGAAGTGGCGCGCGAGTATCACGACGAGACTTTGCCGCAGGAGGGCGCAAAGCTCGCGCACTTCTGCTCGATGTGCGGGCCGCACTTCTGCTCGATGAAGATCACGCAGGAGGTGCGCGACTTCGCCGCCAAGAAGGAACTCGAAGAGTCTGCTGCGCTCGCAGCGGGGATGCGTGAGAAGGCTGCGGAGTTTGTGGCGAAAGGATCGGAAATATATCAGAAAGGAGTGTAATGGCTCGCCAGCTAGATGAGTCAGAATACGAGAAAGCTTTTCCGAAGGACGGGCAGAGAACAAAAGCCCTTGAACATGCTCTCGAAACCCGGAAGTTCGAAATTGAGCTTTATTGGAAGCGTGCTACCTACTTCTGGACGTTCATAGCTGCGGCCTTTGCGGCGTATGGCGTCATCAGGGCAAGTAAAGATATAGCGCAGAGAGAGCACTTGTCCGTGCTTGTAGGTGTGCTGGGTTTTGTATTCTCGTTTGCTTGGCAGGCCGTCAATCGTGGCAGCAAATATTGGCAAGAGAACTGGGAGAACCACGTCGCCATTCTGGAAGATAACGTAATCGGACCGTTATATAAGACCGTGTCTAAGCGGCCACGAGCGACTGGCATAAACGAGAAGATCAGAGATATTTTGACAGGCCCACGCGAGTATTCTGTGTCCAAAGTCAATCAACTCGTTAGCCTCTTTGTCACTTTCATATGGGCTTTGTTGATTTGGGATGCACTACCTCCCTTCGACATGAAGGCACCACTGGACGGTTTTCTTGTTGCTGTCATCGCCATATGTATTTTGGCTTGCTTAGCAATCCGCATATATGGTCGGAGCCATCCACAAGATCATAACTTCATTGTCACACAGCATATGTGCCGGATCATTAACAACGAAAATACGGTATCCGTTTCTGAAGTGACATCAGATTAAAAAAGGGCGACGGAATAATTTCCGTCGCCCCTTTCCATTTCGTGACGCGCGCTGATCGTAGGTCGGCGTGTTTGTTACTGTGCTTTGATGGCCGTCTGCTGCGGCGTCGCAGCGGGTTGCGAGGCTTCGCTTATTTATCTTGATCCTTATCTTTGTCCTTCGGCTTGCCCAGACGGACGTAGGCTTCGCCGCGCGGCGTGAGTTCGGCCTTGTGCGCGACGGCGGCGAGAATTGTTTCCAGTAACTCTTTGTTGTCCATCTTGAAACTCGTGACGCCCTGCACCTGCGAGTCGGGGTCGCTGAACTGCATCGTCAGGTAGCGATACTTCTTCCGGATGAGCAGGGCGGGCAGCGTGTAGATGCTCGCGCCGCCGAGCACAGAGGCCGCCGTCGGGCGGCGCGATTGCGTGTCGGCGTAGGCGGCGGCGATAGACTTGTAAGGGATCGAGATGTATTCCTTCTGCGTCTTGTCGCGGAAGACGAGGCGTTGGCCCTCGTCGTCGAAGTTGAGCGTGCCGGTCTGTTTTTTGTTGTAGCCGAAGATGCCGCCCTCGTATTTGGCTTTCACGGTCTTCGGCGCGTTGACCGGAGGCGCGGGCGCGTTCGCAACCGTTCCGGCGGCGGCGGGCGGCGGCAGAGTCGCCGAACCCGGTCTGTTCGAGGACGAAGCGCCGACGGTGCGTGAGCGCTGCGCGAGCGCGTCGCCCGCCAGGCAAGTGAGCAGTAGCAAGGCTGCGATAGGCAATGCTCTATATTTTATTTTCATAAAGGTGTTTCCCTTTCCCGCGAGATTTTCATTCCCGTTTTGATCTTACTAGAGACGCACGCCGCCGAGCGTGCGTTGCCACGCGAGCGAACGCTTGAGCACACAAAAGCGCTGTCGTTCCTCCGGTGTGCAAATCGTTTCGAGTTGTTCGAGGATGGCTTCGACCAAAGGCACTGCGAACGCTCCGGCGTGCGCCACGATCTGCGAGTAGTAGTGCAGCCCGACGCGCCCCTCGCTGCCCACGCGATGAAACTCGCCCGTCCGCGCCTCGTCCATCCGGTACACGTCCTGCCCGACGGGGATCACGCGGCGCGGCACGCTCATCTGCACGCGCCCGCCGCCCGCGCGCCAGCCCAGGAGCAGGATGCCGACGAGCACGCCCTGTTCGTTCAAATAGTCGGGACTCAAGATCGCGAGTTCCGACGCCGGAGACAGGCGCGGCCCGAACTGCCCGTACTCAGGGTTTACCAACTGCGTGTCGTAGATGACGCCGACGACCTCGAAATCGTCCGCGACGGGCAGCGACACGAACTGCGCGAAACCGTAATCCTCCACCTCCGGCGGCGCGTCCGCGTCGAGACGGTCGATCACACGCCCGATGTAATCGACGTGCGAATTTGATTTAACGATTTTCGCGATCTTGGTCATACAAGGCTTGCCGGTTATGAAGGGCGACGCGCGCGTAGAGGTTGATAGACTTTTATATGATGCCTAACGAAGCGAGCACGTACAGGAAAATCACCTGCGCGCCGAAAATCACGACGCCGAGCACTACCCTGCGAACGGCGCGGCGGCGTCCATCAACCGTGTGCCGTTCGCTCCGCGCGTTGCGAATCCCGATCACGCCGAGCACGACGACGCACAGGCAGAACACGATGCCGACGAAGGGCACGAACGCAGCCGCGACGACGAAAGCGAACGTGCCGACGGTGATCATGTCGCACTGCGCGCCGCACAGACGGCTTGAGAGCGCGCTTTTATCTTCGTCGCCCGCGCGCGTCTCGCGCTCGATCAACATCGCCGGACGGCTGTGTTGTTGATGATAAGAGGCGAGGAGCGCGTCGCCCGGCGCGTAAGTGCGCTCGCGCAAAGCGCGCCCGCACGTCGCGCAGAAATGCGCGCCCGCGCGTCGCGCCAACGCGCCGCACGCCGGACAGACTAAGGCGGCGATAGCGTCGAGGTTCGGCTCTCTATGCGTCTGCTCTGGTGTACGGCTCATAAAAAATCTCACAGGCTCGAACGATAAAACTCAAACGACCGACTCACGACCGGCTGACGACTAACGGCGGTGCGCTTTGCTGATGGGCTTGCGCGAGACGTGAAAGCCCAGATTTTGTTCGGCGGCAAACTCCTGCATCGCGCGCAGGAATTGTTCGCGGTCCTGCATCGTGATGACGGCAGCCGCGTCCGCCGTTTCCAGCGCGTAAGGATAACCGTTTCCGACGACACACTCGGCGCGCACGGTGTCCACGACCTCATCAATCAGTCCCGCCTCGTAAACCCACGCGGGGATGTCGAGGCGTGCGGGCGCGCCCTCGCCCGTCGTCTGTAAGTAGGTGAAGCCGACGAGCGGATTGCCCCGTTCGTCCTGAAAGTCCTGCATGCCTTCGCGCACACAGTAACAAAAGATCGTGCGGTCGCCCCACGCATTGAAGAGCGATTCGTCGTTGCCAGCGGCGGCGGGCGCGACCGACAGGAGGCGCGCGTCGAAGACAGTGGCGGCGGGGCGTGCGTCATTCGAGAGCAGGTCGAGCAGGCGTACGAGGTCGCGCGCGTAAGATTGATCGATGTAGCCGACGAGCGGAACTTCCGCGTCGCGCGAGAGCCTGACGGCTTCCACAATCGCCTTGATGTATGCGCCCGGAAAGTCGAGCGTGCCCGCGAGAGACTCGGCGCGCGTGCGCGTGGTCGAGAGCAGCAGCGTGCCGTCGAAGAAGGCGACGGGGACGCGTTCGCCGCGTGCGCGCCAGCCGCGACTTCGTTCGAGAAATTCGGAGAGCGCGCCGAGTTCCAACTCGAAGCGTCGCAGGCCGACGAGGTCTGCGGCGGTCGCCGCGCCGCCTTCGGCCTTCAACAACTCCTCCGGCGTGATGATCGAGAAGCGCGACTGCTTGCGATAACTGTCCTGCCCCTCGGACGTGTGCGGGTTCTCGAACCAGGCGGCCTGCACCGCCGCGACGGGGAGGCTGATTTCGCGCCCGGGCAAAATCTGGCTACCGTCCGCCGCGCACGTCACGCGCCCGCGCAACACTTCCACAGCCCAGCGCCGCGCCTCTTCGTGCGAACGCCAACGCGGCGTGAAAGGCACGACGAACGCGCCCGCGCGCTCAAGCTCATCCGAGGGCAGCGCGCCCGCCGCACGCGCCGCGCCCGCTTGAATAGCACGCTCCGCCGCGCTCTTGATCTCCGGCGCAGTGCGCCCGCCGAGCGCTTTGAGACGCCGCGCATACTCGCCTATCGCCTCGTTCCACACCGCCTCGAAGCGCACAAACTCATCGCGCCGCTCCCTGAGCTGTGCATTCAAATGTGGGCGGTACAACATAAAAAGCCGTGAATCGTGAATCGTAAATCGTGAATAGATAAAACAAGCACTCTTCTGTTCTTCATCTATTCACGATTTACGATTCACGATTTACGTTCTTCTTTCGTCAGCGTATTGATCTCAAGCCCTGCGTGCCCGCCAGTTGTTCGACGGAGGGCGCGTAGCGTGTGGTCTTGAGTCGCCCGTTGAAGAAGGTGTAGGTGATGCCGTCCTTCTGGTTGGTGTAGACGGCCATGACGCCTTTCTCTTCGCGCGTGAAGCCGCTCTTGTTCACCAGACCGACTGACTCCGGCGTGTCCGTTGAATTCTCGTGCTGCAAGACGATGAGCAGCACCGTTCCTTCCGCGTCGGACGAGAGCTTTTTCGCCTGGGCAAACTTCGCGGTCACGAACGTGACCGTCACGATGCCGCCCGCGACTTTGAAGTTGAGCGCGCCGTTCGCGCCTTCGCCCGGCAAGGGCTTGCCGAGTTCGCGCTCCACGTCGGCGCGGCGCGATTTCAAAGGCGTGAGGTTATGCCATTCGGCAGCCCGCGTCACCTGCGCACCGCCGACCAGCAGACCCGACAACACGGCAACGACCGCCACCACGCGCAGAAGATGCGCGACGCGGCGAAAGCGAGAAGCAATATCTGGTTTATTCATGGCTGGATGCTAACGAAAACAGTGACAAGTGACAAGTGACAAGTGACAAGTTAAAACAGAAGTCGTA
Source organism: Pyrinomonadaceae bacterium (assembly GCA_035296385.1). Lineage (GTDB taxonomy): Bacteria > Acidobacteriota > Blastocatellia > Pyrinomonadales > Pyrinomonadaceae > JAIVJZ01. Next base: position 32,543 of record DATHBB010000072.1, read on the forward strand.
AATCGTGAATCGTCAATTGCTAATAGATAAAGGCATTTCCTTTCCATTGACGATTGACAGTTTACCTCTGACGATTGACAGTTTAGCTCTTTCTCTTGCTCGTCACTCGTCACTCGTCACTGTTATTTAGCGAACGGGCGGACGCGTTCGATTGACTCTCTGAAATCGTCGTCGTCGGGCGCGAGTTCCGCGCCCTTCTGATAGGCCGCGAGTGCTTTGGCGTATTGCTTCGAGACTTCGTGGGCGTAGCCGAGTTCGCGGTAGATGTTCACGTCGTCTGCGGTCTTCGCTGCGGCGCGCTCGAAGGTGGCGATGGCTTTGGGGAAATTTTTGGAGCGCGAGTAGGCGACGCCGAGCAGGTAGAGCGTCGAGCCTCGCACCGTGGGGTTCGCGGCGGCGCGTTCGAGCACGGTGATGGCGCGCGGAAACTGCTTCGCGCCGATCAGGGCCTGGCCGTTCAAAGCCGCCGCCGGTTCGTCGTTCGCGCGCACGCGCAGGAGCGCGTCAGATGCGCGCACGGCGTTCAAATAATCGGCGTCGGCCTGCGGCGGCGCGGCGGCGGAGGCGGCGCGGCGAAGGTAGGCATAAGTCAGAAGCGTCCACGCTTCGCCGAAGCGCGGATCGGCGAGCGTGGCGCGGTTGAGCGCGGCGATGGCGGCGTCCGTCTGGTTGCGCTCGTAGGCGATGCGCCCGAGATAGAAGAGCGAGGCGGAATTTTTCGGGTCGGCTTTGACCGCCGCGTTGAACGAACGCTCGGCGTCAATCGGTTTATTCGTGCGGTACTCGGCGAGGCCGCGATAATAGAGCAGCGTGGCGTCGGGCGTCGCGCCCGCGCGCGAGGTGGCCGTGACGAGGAGCGGCAGCGCGCGCTCGAAGTCGTCGGAGCGCACGAGCGACTGCGCGAGCGCATCGACGGTCGGTGCGTCTTCCTCTTTCGCAGCACGTTGGAGTTCGAGCGCGCGTTGCAAGTCGGTCGCGGCTTCTTTGAACTGGTTCTGGTAAAACGCCGCGAAGCCCGCGATCTTCCAGGCCTCGCTGTTCCTCGGATCGGCTGCTGCCGCCGCGCGCGCCTCCCGCGCCGCCTCTGCATATTGCTTCTGCTGCAAGAGTGTATAGGCGCGCGTCGTGTCGCCGCCGGAGGCGGATTGCGCGGCGGGAATCGTCGCCGGGCGCGTCTGTGACGGCGGCGTGGACGTGGTGGGGGGCGGCGTCTGATTGGTCGTAGGGTCAACGCGGCGCGGGCGGGTTGCGCCCGATTGCGCGAGCGAAGACGCGGCGGGATAAGTCAAAAGGAGCGCGACGAGCGCAACGCCATACCGGAAAAATCTATTTTTCATCAATGTCTCCAAATTCGGGACTCGAATAAATTTTGCACCGGGAAGAGTATGACGATGCGGGGGCGGAGGTTCAAGCCCGCGCCGCTGTGTGTGCGATGCGCGGGAAGTGGCTCTGGTTCGCTTTCGCTAAACGAGGAAGCGGCTGGAAGGTTTGAATCTTCCAGCCGCTTCGACGTTTGAGCGTTCGGCGTTTAGAACGAGAACTTGAGGCCGAACTGGAACTGGCGCGGGTCGTAGGCGGCGGTCGGGCGGCTGTAGTAGAGGCCGCCGCGACGCTCGCCGTGCGCGTTCACCACGTCAAAGAACGGGTTGGCGGCGGCTTCGTTGAAACGGTTGAAGAGGTTGAAGCCCTCGGCGATGATGTCGAGCCGCATGTTTTCGCCGAAGCGTATGGCGCGCGAGACGCGCAGGTCGAGCGACGCGTAGCCGTGCGTGATTCCGGCGTTGCGGCGCAGGTTGCCGGTCGAGAGGAAAGGCGGCGCGACGAGCGTGCCGTTAGCGCCGACGCTCGGACGGTCGTTCGAGCTTTGCAAATCGGCGTTGGCGTCCGAGCCGGTGATGATGTTGAAGGGACGGCCTGACGAAAGTTCGAGAATCGGCGCGATGGTGAAATTGGAGAAGAAACGTCGCGCGCTGCTGTCGGAGTTGCGCCAGGAGTCGGGCGAGGTGGCGACGCCGCTGAAGACGAAGCGGTGGCGCTGATCGAAGAGCGAGTCGGAACGCTCCGCGGCGAAGTTGCGGTTGTCCTGCGGCTTGAGGAGCGTCTGCAAATCCGAAGAGTCGTCAATCGAGTGCGACCAGGTGTAGGAGGCGAGGAACTGGAAGTTGTTCGAGAAGCGGCGCTTGGCTTCCAGCGTCATCGCGTTGTAGTTGGAGTTGCCTTCCGAGAGTTGCGCGCTCACGTCGCCGAAGGGCGAGATGAGTCCGGGCGTGCGCACCGAACCGTTGATGGCCGCGTTGAAGACGGCGGGCGTGACCGCGCCACCCGTCACCGATTGTGCGAAGAAGTAGTTCGGGGCGTTGGGGCGGAAAAAGTTTGCCGCAAGCGGGCTGACGATGACCTGACCGGAGACGTTGTTGACGGCGACGAGACCGGGTATGCGGACGGTGAAGAGCGCATTGCTCGCGGTCGGGATGGGGAACAAGACCGCTTCGCCGAAGCTCAAGGGCGCGCGACCGTTGGCGAGACAGGCGGGGCGTGCCGCGCCGAGTTCGGGGGGACAGATGACCGGATTGCCGACGGCGAACCGGCGGAAGTTTTCCACGAGCAGGTTTGTCTGCGGGGCGTTCACGTCGCGCGGGTGCGGCAGGTGGTGCGCGCCGACGAAGATGTAGCTGGCGGAGACGGAAGTGTTCTTCGTCAACTGCCGTTCGAGCGTGATGTTGGCTTGATTGGCGTAGGCGTACTCGAAGTCCTGCCCGACGGCGAGCGTGAAGGGCAGGATGGGGCCGAAGCCGGGGAACGTCTGATCGTTGAAGCGGAGTTGGCCGCGCAGGTATTCGGCGGTCGAGGCGACGCCGGGCGTGACGCCGGGGACGACCGTGCCCTGAAAGATTTGGAGCAGGTTGAGCGTCGCGTTCGGTGCGGGGCTGCCCGGAAGAACGGTCGTGAATTGCTGTTGCTGCGCCGCGTCGGCGATGTCTGAGTTAAAGGCGATGGCGAGCAGCGGGTGGTCGTAGAACAGGCCGTAGGCGGCGCGGAAGACGGTCTTGCCGTCGTTCGTCAAGTCCCACGCGAGGCCGACGCGCGGCGCGAAGTTGTTCGTGTCGCGCGGGAAGCCCTGTTGTACGCCGAGCGCGTTCTGCGCCGCGTTCAAGTCTGCGGCGGAGAGGTTGATGCCGCTCAAGGGGTCTTTGAAGCCGATGGTCGGGATGGTCTCCGTCAGTTCAACGTCGTAGCGGACGCCGTAGTTGAGCGTCAGATTGGGTCTGGCCTTCCAGGAGTCCTGTGCGAAGAAAGCGATGGGCTTGTTCTTGAGCGTGCTGTTCGGGTTGCCGAAGCCTTGAATGAAGACGCCGGGGATGCCCGCGCCGTAAGCCTGCACGGGTGTGAGCGCGGGCGCGCTCGCGGGCAGGCCGGGGATGAAACCGGCGGAGAGCGTGCCGCCGGACACTTCGCCGAAATTGAAGAGGCCGGGGAAGTTCAACTCGAAGATGGCTTCCACGTTAACGAAGTTGAAGTCCGCGCCGAACTTGAAGTTGTGGTTGCCGGGCAGCCAACTGATGTTATTGGTCAACTGGAAACGGCGCTCCGTGCGGTCAACGGGCGAGAAGGGGTTCGAGCCGATGAAGGAGACGCCGGAAATCTGTATCGCCGCGCCCGGTATCTGCGAATCGAACTTGGCATCGCGGTGGCTGAAGCTGAAGCGCGCTTCGTTGACGACGCGGCTCGTCAAAGTCGAAGTCAGGGAGGTGACGAAGGACGCGTCCCTGATCTCCTGCCGACCCGTGCGCGAGAAGTCGTTTTGTCCCAGGACCTGATTTTGCGACTCGTCCTGCACGCCCGTCAGGTCGCTCGGATTGTAGCCGAAGCGCATGGTCAGTTGATTAGACTGGTTGATCTGATGGTCTGCGCGGAACGAGAAGAAACTCGTCGCCTCCGAGATCGGGAAGATGCGCGCGAGACTGTTGAGCGGGCGGAAGCCGATGGGCTGGCCTTCGGAGTTGACGGTTGATAAGCCCCCCACGCCGTTGTTGGCGGCGGTCGGGACGGGCGCGCCGGAGATAAAGAAGCGTCCGCCGATGACCGAGCCCGCCGGGATCGCGCCGCCGATGCTGCGCAGGGTGGAGACGCCGTTCAGGCCGATCTGCCCGCCGGAAGAGGCGAAGGTGGCATATTGCAATATAGACCCAATCAACGCCGAGTTGCCGGTTGACACGCCCGTGTTGAGTTGGTTCGTGATGAAGGTGACTTGCGCAGGCGTCAGGTTAGTAAAAGTGTTCGGTAGAGCTATGAACGGGAAGGACGTGCCGGGGCCGACCGAGAGGCTCGACGTCATGTTGCCGACAACGTCGGAACTAAAGAAGGCGGATTCCTGACGGCGGCGTTGCTCGAAAGCCGTGAAGAAGAAGGTGCGATCACGCTTGATCGGGCCGCCGAACGTCGCGCCGTACTGCGCGCGCGTAAACGGCGGGTCTTCGATGGGCGCAAAGGCGTTGCGGGCCTGAAAACTGCGGTGGCGCAGGAAGCCGAAGACGTTGCCGCGAAACTCGTTGCCGCCGCTCTTGGTGACGACGTTGACGATGCCGCCCGTCGCGCGCCCGAACTCCGGCGCGTAGGAGTTGGTTGCCACTTGAAATTCCTGCACGGCCTCTTGCGAGACGGTCGAGCGCGAAGCGTTGATGGAGTTGTCGGTGTTGTCCGCGCCGTCAACCTGTACGAGCGTGGAGCGACCGCGCTGGCCGCCGACGTTCAAGCCCGAAGAGGGAGCGGGGCCGATGGGGCGGTCGTTGCCGCGATTGACGGTCGAGATCGTGGTGGCGATGCCGAGATAGTCGCGCTGGTTGACGGGCAGGTTCTCGATGCGCTGCGACTCGATGGTGTTGGCGACGACGGTGCGCGAGGTTTCGACGATGTCTGTGGTCGCGCCGGAGATGGTCACGGTTTCGGAGACCTGACCGGCGGCGAGCGGCACGTCTAGGTCTGCGCGTTGGCCGACGGTGAGCACGATTGAGGGGATGTTGGCGCGCGAGAAGTTGGCCGCTTCCACCGTCAACTCATACTCGCCGGGCGGCAAGTTGGTGAGCTGGTAGAAGCCCTCGTCGTTGCTCTGCACGGTGCGCGTCAGGTTGGTCGCCTTGTTGCGCGCCGTCACGTTCGCGTTCACGACGACCGCGCCGGTCGCATCGCGCACGAAGCCTTGCAGGTCGGAGGCGTTGGATTGTGCCTGCGCGAAGGCCGCGCCCGCGCTCATTACCGCGAACAGGCAGACGAGGACGAGGCGGCTGGCGACAGAGCACAGCCGCACGGGGAATGCACGCATGTTGATTATTCTCCTCAAACGTTTTTTGAGCTTCAGCAATTTTCAGCGGGAGACGACGAGATCGTGCGCAGCCGGACGGCTGGCGCAAACGGGTCGCTACAGGGGCAAGAATCGGGTCGGCAGAAAACTCCGCATCGAACGAAGCGCCCGCGAGGCTTGCGCCTTGAGCGAAACTAATACCGCGCCGACGTTGTACCCCAAAACACGTCCGCGTGGCAAGAGTTTAATCAATTTCGCACGCCGCCGAAGTTCGCGTTCAACGGCCATTTACCGTCGCTGCCGGTTCGCGCGTGAGTTGGACGGGCGGGAGCATATTCTCCTCGCCGCGTATGCGTACACGCGATGTCCAGTCGTCCTCTAAAAGATTCTCGCGGCGCAGTTGACGAATCTTTTCAGGCGGGAGCGAAGGCAGAGCGCGCAGCGTGTGAAACTCGGGTGGCATCGCCGCAGCAGCGTCGCTTGAGCGCCCGGGGCGACGCAGCACGGCTCTTTGTTTCGGGCGCGGGTAAAGATGGCGTATGGCTTCGCTGATGCCTTCGGAAGGATGCGTGATGGCGATTGAGCCTTCGGTGTAGCAGCCGACGTGGCAGCGCGAGTCGCAGTAAGGGACGATGCCGTGCAGTCGCTCGCCGTTCTCCATGGCCTTGTAGTAGTCGCCGATCTCCAGAAGGTTTCCGGCCACGAGATTGAGCGGCGCGCAGGGGTAGAAGATGTCGCCGTGCGGGTAGACTATCGGGTGCGTCGTCGGGTAACACTCGAAACGTTTGAAATCCCTGATCGTGCGCAACGCTTCCATGTTGCCGTAAACGCGCGCACCGCTGCGCTTCGCGCGCGCGACCTCGTCAATCAACTCCTGCCAGCGCGGATTATCAACCAGACCCGGACACGGGTACTTGCCGACGATGTAAGGCATCGGCGTCCAGTAGAAATCGTTTTCGATGCAGAACTCGAACACGTCCCACGCGTCGTCAATCGTTTCGGGGAAGATCACCGTGTTGATGATGAAGTCGAACTTCAGCTTGTGCTCGCGGCGATATTCATTCGCCAGTTCGATGTTGCGCTTGACGCGCGCCGTCTGCCCGCCTTTGCTGAGATTGATCAACTCGTCGCCGCGCCCTTCGTGCGCCGAGTCGAGGCTGATGACGAGGTAATCTATGTTGCGCAGCACGGACAAATGTTTGTCGAGCAGGAAGGCGTTCGTGTTGAAGGTGACGGGGCAGAAGCCGAGCCGCCCGATGTTCTCGAAGATTTCTTCGATGTCGGGGCGCACGGTCGGCTCGCCGCCCGTGATGTTGAGGCCGGGCGAGGCGCGACGCAAAATCTCCAACACCTCAATCGTCTTCGCCGTGCTCAGGCGTTGCTCCGGAATGTCTGGATACATCTGTCCCGATCCGTCGTCGCAATAGGTGCAACGGAAGTTGCACTTCATCGTGACGTAGAGACCGGCGATCATCGGTTTGACGAGCTTCTGATTCGGCCCGCGACCGAAGTGAGCGCGCAGGACGTTGGCGGCGTACCGCATGAGAAATTGATGTGGCAGTCGGCGCATGTGGCGGATTCCTTTACTGGAAAATGGCGGACAAGCACTACTTCGCTATCACTATACTCTCCAACAGGACGAATCGCCCCTTAAAAATGTTCAATTTTGAAATTGTCCCAAACCCCTGCCCCGCCGCCACACGCAACCGGCCTCGACTTCCGGCCACGGATGCCCCGCGAACAGAAAAGAGGCGACGAATGTTAACCCGTCGCCTCTTCTCCATGCCATCGCGGGGTCGGCTGCGAGCGTCTGTCACGCCGCCACATGCGTCGTCACAAACCGCACTCGTGGCGCGAGAAAACTACTCGCTATGCTGGACGGGATTGATACCTTTGCTGTTCTGAGTCGCGGCGGTGCGCTCGCTATGTTGGACGGGATTAATGCCCTTACTCGCATTTGAACTTAATATCGTGAGGGCAACTAACATCGCAGCTATCGTAACTATCGTGGACATAACTTCTCCTTTTCAGATCGTGGACGTGAGGCTAA